>CAZTZX010000087.1:0-3871 GCA_964618175.1 uncultured Syntrophomonas sp.
TCCCTCCTTGCTCCACCGAATCCTTTCACGCGCACCCAGCGGTATTTGGTCTGGGTGGAGAGCCCTTCATGAAAGGTTCGATTCCGCTGTCACCGGTCTTCACTGAGTGGTACCAGTTAGGTTGATGATGTTCTACTAGCTTGACTGCAGCCGTGCCAGGTGAGAATGGCTGCTTATCTGCCATCCCTCCTGCTCCATCGAATCCTTTCACGCGCGCCCAGTTAGCATTTGATCTGGGCTGGGGGCGCTACATGAAAGGTCAATTAGGCATTCCGCATTGTTTTAGCCTCTGGATTTACTCTATAATGTGAAAAGTAAGAGGTGTACGGTATTTGATAGAATTTGCAAGGGGGGAGATAAGTGTATAAGGATTTGTACAGACAGAAATTGATTTCGGCTGGCCAAGCAGCGGAATTGATCAAACCGGGTGACATTCTAATGTATGCCACGTTTTTGGGGAGACCGGTCGATTTTGATAATGAATTGGCTGCCCGAGCTGATGAACTGACTAATGTCCAAGTTTACTGTTGTGGAGGTATGCCTTCTCCAATTATGCAGACTTCTCTAATGGGGCGGGATCATTTTACCTGTAACAACTGGTTTTTTGGAAGCCAGGATCGCCAAAGACACGATCAGGGCAATATGTTTTACTGTCCCATACAATTTAGCCAGCTCCAGGATGTAATTGCTGATTACCTTATCAAGTTGGACTACTACGTGCAGCAGGTAAGTCCTATGGATCGTTATGGCTATTTTTCCTTTGGCCCGGCCAATACCTACAGTTTTGAGGGGTGTATGAAGGCCGAACGGGTGATCCTGGAGGTCAACGAAAATATTCCCAGAGTTCCGGGAGGAACCGAGGATGCCATACATATTTCCATGGTTGATCATATTATCGAAGGCAGCAATACTCCTCTATATGAACTGCCGCCGACCAAAGAGGCCGATGATGCTGACCAGACTATGGCTAGGCTTGTTTTAGAGGAGATCGAGGATCGTTCCTGTCTGCAGTTGGGAATTGGGGTTTTACCTAATTTACTGGGTGAATTGATATGTGATGCCGGTCTCAAAGATTTAGGTATCCATACCGAAATGTATACTGAGTCAATGACGCGCCTTTTCCAAGAGGGAGTAGCAACCGGCTTGTATAAAACCACTGATCGGGGTAAAATTGCTTTTTCTTTTGCATTGGGATCGCGCAAAACCTATGATTTCATGCACCAAAACCCGCTTATGGCTAGTCACTGCGGCCGTTACACCAATAACCCGCAGCTTATCGCTCTGAATGACCGGGTAGTGGCTATCAATAATGTGGTGCAGGTAGATCTTTTTAGCCAGGTTTGTTCGGAAAGCGCCGGGCCGCGACAGGTATCAGGAACGGGAGGACAATTGGACTTCATTACCGGAGCTTGGTATTCGAAAGGTGGGAAAAGCTTTTTATGCTTGACCAGCACTTATACTGACAAAGAGGGAGATGTTCACTCCCGCATAGCTCCAATGCTTACACCGGGCAGTATAGTCACTACTCCCCGTAGCGCAGTAGATTTTGTTGTCACTGAATATGGCAAGGTTCGGCTAAAAGGCAAGCCTACTTGGGAAAGAGCGGAGATGTTGATCAGCATAGCTCATCCTCGATTCCAAGATGAACTTATCCGTGAAGCGGATCGGATGAACATCTGGCGCCCAACCAATCGACAAGACAATTAAAATGGAAAAAGATAAATAGGAGTGAGTACCCCCCGCTATTGGTAACGGGGGGTACCTATTTTTTAATATTCGAATGATTCGAGAGGAATATCTAAGGCTGAGGTATCGGCATCGGTAATAACATTGATCAGGTAAACGATATGAGGCGTTACATTGCGCAAGAACCAGCGGGCTGCCGCTACCTTGCCTATGTAGAAGTTATAGTCATAATGCTCCTTGCCTAGCTCATTTATCTTTTGCAAGGCTACCAGGGCCTGATCTAAGAGCAGGTGAGAGGCATGCAGTTCGGATGTGGCGGTCAATACCCGGCGGGAATAGGTGGGTATGAGTGATGGGTTGCTAGAGCGCCAATCATTTAAGGTCTGCATGAGTTCGTCATAGGATTTTAAGGCTGTTCCCAGGTTATTAAATTCTTTTTCCAGCCCAGCGGTGTTTTTGTTGGCTTCATAGAAGTCTTTCATCTCCTGAAGGAAGCCCGCAAAAACAGTACCTTTTTCCAGTCCCATTTTGCGTCCCACCAAGTCCAGGGATTGAATAAAGTTGGTTCCTTCCCAGATAGAGTAGATTTTCATGTCCCGGGCGATTTGTGCTACCGGATATTCTTCGCAAAAACCGTAACCACCATAAGCTTGAATGGCTTCACCACAAAGCCACCATCCTTCATCACTGGGGAAAGACTTGCATAGGGGAGTAACCACATCCACATAGCATTGAGCCTTTTTGCGCTCAGCTGGATCGGGATCATCGTGGCGTATATCAAAATGAAACAGAGCTTTCATAAGCATAGCCCGAAATGCTTCGGTATAGGCTTTGCCCATTAGCAGGGTGCGGCGAATATCTTCATGGTTCATAATAGCGACCCGTTCTCCTCGGGGATTGGTGAAGGGGCGACCCTGTACTCTTTCTTTGGTATAGTCGCGCACGTTATAGAAAGCGTTGGTAACACTGCAGTGAGCCATATGACCGGTTTCCATTCTAGCCAGGTTCATCATCTGGAACATTTGGGCCATGCCTTCACCTCGCCCGTCGTTATTGAGCGGGTTTTGGCCGATGAGCCAACCACGGCATTTGCCGTTTTCCCCAAAGGCCAGGGCAGCGGTAGATGAACCATGTTGACCTAGCTTATGCTCTAAGCCGGTAGTGATCACATCATTGTCTTCCAGGCTGCCATCAGCATTGACCCAGTATTTGGGTACTATGAAAAGTGAGATGCCGCTGGTGCCGGGTTTGGCTCCTTCTACCCGGGCTAGAAACAGGTGGATAACATTATCGGTGAAATCATTGTCGCCCCCGGTTATAAATATCTTATTGCCTTTGATGTTGAATACACGTGGATCTTCAGTGGGATAGGCCTTGGAAAGTATGTCGCCTACATCGGAGCCAGCACTGGGCTCAGTAAGGCACATGGTACCTGCCCAGGATCCATCCATCATTTTGGGCAAAAACTGATCGATCAAGTCTTGATCGGCAAAAGTCTGGATCAAATCGGCGGCACCGTCGGTGAGCAAAATGTAAGTATAAAAGACCGGATTAGCGGCAGTGATAAGCTCATTGACTGCCGATTGGAGAATATGGGGCATGACTAGAGCCCCTTCTGATCTGTCTATGTTGCTAGTGCCCCAACCTTCTGATTGCAGCATCTTGAAGAGAGGGCCGAAACTTTTGGGGAGAACCGTTTTACCATCTACCAGTCTGGCTGGATTTTGATCACCATCCTCATTGGTGGGCTCGATCACCTCTTTGGCCATTTTCAGAACCGGAGCCAGAAAGGCTTTAACATCATCTTTGGAATAATATTCTTTGTATCTATCATAGTCAAATACTTTTTCTGTCGGAAGCCATTCCTGTATTATAAATTCCAGATCGCGCGTATTTAGGTAGGCAAAATTAGCTGCCATTTTATACTCCTCCTCCTTTTTCTCTAAAGCTTCCCAAGACTTTAATATCTAGCCATATATCCCCCCTGCTTGGGAAGCTGCTATTATATATATCTAATAAGTATGAAATATTTTGGTTAAATATCCCTGCTCCAAAGCGAAGCCATGGCCGGGCCGCCGCCTACGCAAAGTGAAGCGCCACCCACGGTCAGACCTAAACGTTCCATTTCGTAATATAAGGAAACTATGATCCTCAGTGCGGTGCATCCCACGGGGTGACCGAGAGC
>CAZTZX010000087.1:3971-7969 GCA_964618175.1 uncultured Syntrophomonas sp.
AGCTCTTGCGCCTTTTGCTTGGACATTATTATTACAGCGGCGGCGGCATCATTTAATCCCGAGGCATTGGCAGCAGTAACTACTCCGCCCTTCTTAAAGGCGGGGGATAGTTTAGCCATGGATTCGAGATTGGCATCGGGTATCATGTGTTCATCAGTCTCATAAAGGGTGACACCTTTTTTGCTCTTTATTTCTACCGGTACGATTTCCCGCCTAAAAATGCCTTCCCGGACGGCCTGGGTGGCTCTTTGATGACTCATCAAGGCTAACTGGTCGCATTCTTCGCGGGTAATTCCGTATTTTTCCGCTACGTTTTCAGCAGTGATTCCCATATGACCTGGTACCATCTCATCATATAATCCATCATGAAGCATGGCATCTTCAATGTTGCCCGGACCCATACGATAACCGGTACGGCCTTTGGGTAGCATATAGGGTGCATTGCTCATACTCTCGACACCAATTACCAATGCAATTTCGGTACTGCCCACCATGATGTTGTGGCAGGCGATCTCCAAAGCGCGCATGCCAGAAGCACAGTTCTGATTTACATTACAGGCGTTGCTCCGCACTGGTAGTCCTAGAGCCATAGCTACCTGACGGGAGGGTAGTGAACCCTGCATATGAGGAAATACCTCTCCCATGATCAATTCATCGATAATATCGACCGAGATCCCTGCCCGGTCAATGGCCGCTTGGCCGGCCGTAATTGCCAGGCCTTTCGCCTGTACATCTTTCAAGCTGCCTAAGAACTTACCTATGGCAGTGCGACATGCGCTCACCATCACTACTTCACGCACTAGTATCCCACTCCTTCCAAAATCAACATGCTCTATACTTTTCAATTCCTGGCGGTAATGGTGGGGACAATTAACCCCAGGTAATTAGTGGGCATTTATAGTTCTCTCTAGCCCTTCAATTGGAACCAAAGTTCACCCCCCTTGCTAACTCTATTAACTAATTAGCAAGAATTATGCCACTATTTTGCAATTGGCCGCAGAGGTGGAAATAGAGGGAGTAGTATCATCCTCAGGGCCGTTTTGGAATTTACTATTCTCGCAAAATGAGAGGGAAGAACTAGTGATAAGGGGAGTGAAGACGCCTTGACATTGGTGTTTCGCAAAAAGAGAAATCCTGTCTCGCATAATGCTAGACAGGATGATAAAAGGAGTTGTTCAGATTAAATTGTGCAGTTAACTTATATTATATTTTTTCAATTTGCGATATAGAACCGAAGGATGAATATCCAGTTGCTTGGCGGTTATGGTTTTATTGTAGTTACTAGAACGCAGTGTACTCATGATCAATTGATATTCCAAGGATTCAACGGCAGCATTTAAAGTATTAGGTTGCCTTACTGGCGGAAGGTTTTTGCGCGATAGAGTGGGAAAGTGCACTGGGAGCAGGCTAGAGACCCCATCCAGATTGGCCAGATTGATAGCCCGTTCCAGCAAGTTTTCTAACTCGCGGATATTACCGGGCCAATCGTAATTAATTAACAGTTCCAGGGCATCGTCATCGACGCCTTCAATGGAAGTGCTGATTTTCTCATTTAATTTGGGTATCAAATGATTGATCAGCGGCTCAATGTCGTCAGTACGCTCTCTTAGGGAAGGGAGCATCATAGTTACTACATTTAAACGATAATACAAGTCTTCTCGAAAGCGGCCGTCGGCGACCGCTTTTTCCAGATCGGTGTTGGTAGCCGCAATGACTCTTGCATCAGAGTGTATGGGATCACTGCCCCCGATGCGTTCAAATTCGCGTTCCTGTAGAAAAGTGAGCAACTTGGTCTGCATGGAAAGTGGCATTTCCCCAATTTCGTCCAGGAAAAGGGTGCCGTGATCGGCCAGTTCGAACTTGCCTTTTTTACCACCTTTTAGAGCTCCCGTAAATGCGCCTTCTTCATAACCGTACAATTCCGATTCCATTAAGTTTTCGGGTATGCAGGCACAATTTATACGGATAAAAGGGAAGTTGCGCCGTATACCGGCATTATGGATAGCATGAGCATATAATTCTTTACCGGTTCCGCTCTCACCAATAATTAGGACATTGGATGTATTATTGGCTACTTGAGCACACCAGGTTTTGGTACGAACAATGCGGCGGTTGTTGCCGATTATATCTCCCAAAGTATACTTGCCTTGGTATTTGTGATTCATATGGTGGTGATCATCACCATTTAAGGCAAACATTTCTGCCATCAGTTTCGCGGTAGACATATCCAAAAACAAAGTTTTGGACATAGCCCCAATAATCTTGCCATTATTGTATATGGGTATGCGCATAGATATCATTTCTTGGTTGTTAACTGTACACATCTCGCACAGATTGGTTTCCCCGGTTTTCACTGTTTGCGGAAGACGCGACCTGGGTATGACCTCATGTATATGTCGGCCAATCAGACTATCATGTTCAACTCCCAAAATATCAGCAAAAGTTTCATTAACCAGAAGAATTTCACTTTGGGTATTAACATAGACAACTCCCATGTAAGGGTTATCTATCATATTTTCCATAAGATGAAGCATTTCCTGGTCATTAATGTTCATTGGATATCCCCCCTATAACCAATTACACCCTTCTAATATCACTATATCATAAGATAGTGAGGGTTAATTTAATTGTGGGAAAAAATGGGAGATAGAACGCTTTTATACTGCATAACTTAATTAATTTTAGACAGAATAAAATTAGGCTACCAAATCTCATTTTATAAAAGGAGGATGATTTGTGAACGATCGTAACGACAAGCGCAATCGTCAGGAAAACCAGAACAACCAGAACAATAAGAACGATAACAATCTGCAGAATCGCCGTGAAAACAATAGAAATGACAAAAACAACAATCTGCAGAACCAGAACAGGGATAATAACAACCGCTAGCTAGTTCTGGAAGGCAAAAGAGCCGTCCGAGGTTTAGTCGGATCGGCTCTTTACTATGCGCGCAATAGCAAGCAAATCTATAAGCGGAGTTCTGTATTAGATAGTCATCTCTCTGGGATGCCAGTTGCCTGACACCTCTAGCGACCTTACCCGGGAACAGAGCGGGCAACTCCTTTGTTCCTCTATTTGGTCTTGCTCCAGGTGGGGTTTACCGAGCCGTTTAGTCGCCTAAACGCTGGTGAGCTCTTACCTCACCTTTCCACCCTTACCTGGCATTGCCAGGCGGTTTGTTTCTGTGGCACTAGCCTTAGGGTCGCCCCCACTGGACGTTATCCAGCACCCTGCCCTGCGGAGCTCCGACTTTCCTCAGATTAAAAATCTGCGACTATCTGATTTACTTGCTTGTTAGCACAAAATATTATACATAATTTATTTAGGGGTGTAAAGGATAACAGCATTAAATAAAAAATAATTTCGTCATTATTTTGCATTTTGCAGCAGGAGACTGGTTTTCTATGGAGAATATAAGATTGAGGAGAGGGAAGCGCTGATCTATTGGATATAGTGTCTTCTTGTTTCAAATGGGGATTTGGAATACAATATTTAGTAAAGGTCAGGAGGGGGGTACAGGTATGGAAATCTTTAATAATTCCTTGGTCGCTTTCTTGATAGTTATTTTGGGAATTTTTGTGTTCCTGAAATTCTGTTCTTGGGCCAAGAAATTTCAACTTTCGGGAGGAGTAAAAAAGACTATCTATATTCTAACCGGAGTTGGCTTGATCGTTTTTAATATTCTCTATACAATGGGCAATAGTGCCATCAGTGGCAGTGGTGACTATGGTATGGCTACCATAGCTTTGGTAGTATCATTAGTCTGGGCTTTTATTTTTGCTTTTGTTTTAATGGCAGATACTAAGACGGAATAGGATATCGTTTTGTACTTAGGGTATGAACGCAGCCTATTAGAGTTAAATTGCGTAAATGTAAATTATGATCATGGAGGGTGGCTTGAGCCGCCCTTTTTCATATGGCAACCTAGTATTCGTCTGAGCAGTGAGTGGGGGCATCATAGTGAGTGAACCGATCAAGATCCAGATAAGTACTCCTAA
>CAZTZX010000088.1:0-1209 GCA_964618175.1 uncultured Syntrophomonas sp.
TTCCTAGCTTTACGCTTGGCTTTTCTTAAAATTGTTGTCGGGGATATGATTCAAAGAATCATATCTCTCGCACTTCAGTTCTTGCTGTTCTGTTTTATCAAGATCTGGCGCACCGCTCGGCGGCGCAAGATTTATAATATCATGCCACTGGGGCTGTGTCAAGGTAAAAAACACGGCTTTTCAGGGGCATAATAAGGGTACTTCGCAGTTCGTCGCGTAAGCACCTTTTGTATTATAACTGAAGCCAACTGTTTTTGACAACACCCAACTTCA
Source organism: uncultured Syntrophomonas sp. (assembly GCA_964618175.1). GTDB lineage: Bacteria > Bacillota > Syntrophomonadia > Syntrophomonadales > Syntrophomonadaceae > DTU018. The sequence continues at coordinate 274 of CAZTZX010000088.1, forward strand.
AGGCAAACCTGGCGGACGTTTCCAATGATAAAAGCCTCCCGCTCGGAGGCTTTCCTATTATAATAACAAAACGATCGCTGCTTGTTTATATGGCCTTTTTGGCGCGTTTCTTTTCTATATATATGGCGGCATCCGGGCAAACCATTTCGCATATCAGACAAGCTATACAGCTTTCTTCGTCCTTGGGCTTTACGATAGGTGTACCGTACACTCCTAATTTCTCAGACCAGATCAAAACATCATTGGGGCACTTTTCCCTACATAATCCACAACCCTTACAGTAATCAGGGAAGATGTGAAAATTGGCTTTTTCCATAGGAGTTGACACTGCTTCTAACTCTTTAGCCATTTATTTTGTCACCCCTTCCTGGAGAGCTTTTTCTGCCATTTTTTTGCCGATTTCCAGTGCTTTGAAATTGAGTTCCCGCAAATCCGGGTTGTTTTCGAATTTGTGGCTTAATTTATGCTCTAAAGCATTTTTGGCGGCTTCAAAGGTAACCATATTGGTTAATCCGATAACGGCTCCCATAATAATCACATTAAATACGCGCGGATGAAGTTCTTCATTAGCGGTGGTAATGGCCGGTAAACCTATAATCTGCTTAGCTTCCTGGGGCAATTCCTCCGGATCTACATTAAACCCATCATCATAGACAAACAAGGTGTTGCTGTCTGAATATCCGGCAGTTCTTCCTACCGCCCGTTCACTCATGGCAATAACTACATCAGCTTTGTTGAACTTGGGAGCTCCTATGCGTTCATCGCTGACCTGAATAAAAGCAATGGATACGCCGCCGCGCTGTTCCAGACCGAAATTGGGTATATACATGGCCTGTTTATTCTCATTGTAGGCAGCTTCGGCTAAAATCTCAGCTACCGACTGTACGCCCTGTCCTCCTTCTCCGGCTAGGGCAACTCGTACCAACGACATTATTT
>CAZTZX010000088.1:1309-5104 GCA_964618175.1 uncultured Syntrophomonas sp.
CCGGTTGTTTCCGGGTCACGTCCATAAGGCGAAGTCTCGGTCTTTTGTCCCGGCAGAGTAGTGGGAGCCATCTGTCCGCCTGTCATACCATAGTTAGTATTGTTGACCAGGATAAGGGTAACCTTTTCATTGCGAACTGCAGAATTTAACAGGTGCTGAGATCCAATAGAATATCCCCCGCCATCACCCATATATCCGATAGTGATTAATTCCGGCCGGGAGCGCTTAATTCCTACCATTACTGGGATCGTGCGTCCATGATGAGTTTGAGTGGAATCACAGGCAAAGAAGTCCCAAGAAAGCAAGGAACAGCCAATGTCGCACCCGAATATTGTCTGGTCTTGGATCTCTAACTCGTCTATTACTTCTCCTAAAGCTTTTAATACGATTCCATGGCCGCATCCAGGGCAAAACTTATGCGGCTTGGTAGGTAGATACCATGATTTGGGAACTGCTGGTGTGATCATCTGAGTGTCTCCTCCTTTCTATAGTACGCTCTTTACCTTACTTATAATATCGTAATCAACAATGCCGACACCAGGCATATAAAGGTGTTCCATTCTAATGGTTTCGCCATAAATCTCCTGTTTGGTCAATCGTTCGAACTGACCATAGGAAGATTCAGCAATCAGCAGTGTTTTGGCGCCGCTTTTAGAGATAGCCTCACGCAGTTGCTGGGCAGGATAAGGCCGCAGGGTTATAGGGCGGAAATATCCGGCCTTGATACCTTGAGCGCGCAGGGCTTTGACGGCATCATCAGCTGCCCGGGATACGATCCCGTGGGTGAGGATAATTATATCAGCATCTTCACAACTGTGTTCCTTCCATTCAACTATATCGGGAGAAATGCTTTCATACTCAGCCGAGAGCTTCATTACCACTTCATACAGTTCTTCTTCTAAGCTGTATATGTTGCACAGATGCTGGGGCTCTCTGTCTTCTCCGATTTTTCCGGGCAAACCCAATAATGGAAAGGTGGGTTCCATCTTTATACCTTTCTCTTCCGGGTCGTACATTTCTAATGGTTCACGCATCTTAGCCTGATAACCATCACCCAGTAAAAAGGTGGGCCAGCGATATTTCCAGGCCATATTGAATCCTTTTATCGTATAATCGTATATTTCCTGATGGGAAGCGGATGAATATACAATGCGATGACCTTCCCCATTCCCTCCATAGGTAGTAAGGGTAACTTCCTGTTGAGAGTAAATTACCGTTCCGGAGGAGGGACCGCCCCGCTGTTGAATGATAGCAAACAGAGGGAGTCGCATGGCTTCGGCCATGCCGAATGGTTCTTGCATGAGTACGTTGCCGGGTCCGGCGGTAGCGGTAAATGCTTTTTTCCCGGCTTGAACAGCTCCGCACACGGTAAATCCAGCTGAGATTTCGTCTTCCGTCTGCAGAAAACCCCGGCCATAACGTGGGGCCAAACGAGTCCAATAATGCATGACCTCGTTTTGGGGCGTGATCGGGTATCCAAACATAATGTCTGCGCCTGCCGCAAGAGCAGCCCAGGCGATAGTTTCATTGCCCGTCAGGAACGCCTTTTTGGTTTCATCAACGACTCTTAACATAATGTGGCTTTGCACCTCCTATTACACCTTGGTTAATTACCATATTGCCGCAGGCATATAGCGGGTGATCCATTTGACCGGAACATCAAATAAATCCGGATCCCACTCCTTGGCAAACCTGCGATCTACTGCCATATAATCCACTGGGATACCTAATTCATCGGCGCATTCCAGAATTATACGGTTTCCTTTTTCGATAACCTCCGGGGTGGTTTCATCACCCAAGTGGGTGTTAGCCACCAGGGCATCAACCCGGCCTAACTCATTAATATACTCAATAATTCGGCTTTTTGAGCCGGTCATGGGCCGAGAATAATTGATCACAGCGATAACCCGCAATTCATCCGATGTTTCGGCGCCTTCTACCAAATTGAGAGTTCTCGCCCCATAAACACCGTAACCAATATCAAGAATGATATCTCCTTCGCGCCTTAAAGCCCAGCGGGCGGCCGGAACTAACATAGCGCCGGTTTCTCCTAATCCAAAGGACTCCGAGGAGGAGAGTCCGATTACAAATAATCCCTGTTTTTCCAAGCGCTCTTTTATGGGCCGTAAAGTATAAAAAGGCTCTACCGTATCAAGATCCACCAAAGTGACCTGGCGTCCCTGAGATCTCAGCTCTAGAGCCCGGTTGATTGCCATTTCGCTTTTACCGCTGGCATATTCTCCTACGTATGCTTCAACAACTCTTACTGACGATAATCTTAACACCTCCACTTAAGGTCGGTTAAACCAAACCTGCGTCAATTTTTATAAGTATAAAGATTTTTTAATTATGCGTCAATAATTATCTCATGTATACCAAATAATACTCATATTTAGTTGTTTAGGTTATACGGCTCATTCATTATGCAGTACCTTAAACTCTCGCCGCTGATGTTGGGCTGGCTTAATAAAATAATAATTAGATATATTGTGGTGTTTTTCCCTTCTATTTATGTTATCTGGGCCAGCTGGGCAAAAAAAAAGAGTTGTTCACTCTTTCTCAAAACCCGATGTTACATCATAAGTAATTGAAAGCAGATAAGCAAAATTATACCCGGCAAACCCAAAAAGCCAGCTACCAAAACGGTAATGATGTTGATCGGCAATGAAAAGGAAAAATAACCAGCAATATAGTTTACCACTAAAAGAAGTATTAGTCCCACTGCAGAGTTAAAAAGCAGCTTCCATAAAAGTTTTATGGGTTTCATAAATACCTGGGCTACTAGATATAGAATAACCAGCAGGAACAATGCCGCCATTATCACGTTAACAATTTCCATCTAATTCCCCTTTTCAACCGGACGAGCGTACCCGCCCCGAATTTTTATTCCGCGTATCAGGTAATCATACCTCTGTTCGGCTGCTTTAAGATGAAAGATGGCATAATCGATCATTTCCGGTTCCTGAACCTGCATAAAAAGGGAACGGGCCTCGACCAATTCCTGCAAGGCTTCTTCCAGAAGTCGTTCCTCGTTAATAACGGGCTCTACTGCACGGTTATCACTTAATTCCAGCAGCTGCCGCAATTTTGTCCATAAAGTAGAACGGTTTCTCACAGCATATCCCCCCGCAATCCAAAAAGCGGATGTTAAATAATATGCTGTGCGGGGTCTAGTTATGTCCTATGCCCTAAAGCCTTCGATACCGGCATTTCTTTTGCTTATACATCATTCCGGCCCTCCAGGGCTCGGCGCAAGGTTATTTCATCGGCAAATTCAATGTCGCCCCCCACGGGTAACCCGTGGGCCAGACGGGTGACTCTTACCTGATGCGGTCGGGCTAAATCAGCCAGATAGCGGGAAAGAACCTCTCCATCGATGTCGGGATTTAAAGCCAGAACCATTTCCTGAATGTTGCCTGAAGCTAGCTGATCCAGCAATGGCTGTAGATGAAGGTCATCCAAATTGAAGCCGTCCATTAAGTGAAAGTTTTTATTAAGTACATAATAGCGCCCCTTAAAGCCGGTTCGTTCAATGGCAATAACATCGCTGGTCTCTTCTGCCACGCACAGGATTTGGCCTTCGCGCTGCTCATCCTCACAGATAGCACAGGGATTAACGTCGGTCAAACATCCGCAAGAAGTGCACGGGGCCACCTTTTCCCGGGCATCAATAATAGCCTGGGCAATTTGCCGGGCCTCACTTTCCGGTAGCTTCAAAATATAGAGCGCCAGCCGCTGGGCAGTTTTAGGCCCGATGGTGGGAAGCTTGAGTAGTTGATTGATTAGATTTTCCAG
>CAZTZX010000088.1:5204-7621 GCA_964618175.1 uncultured Syntrophomonas sp.
ACCATTTCCTGGGATTGGCGAATGCCTTCGTTAACGGCTGCTACCACCAAATCTTCCAGCATCTCTACGTCATCAGGATCAACGGCTTCAGGGCTAATTTTGATCGAAATCAATTCCTGCTTGCCACTGACCTTTACCGTCACCGCACCTCCGCCGGCGCTAGCCTCGATCTCTCTTTGGTCCAGTTCGGCCTGCATTTCTACGATCCTTTCCTGAACCTTTTTGGCCTCTTTGAGCATTTTGTTCATGTTACCGCCCATACCCGGGTTGAATTTCATAAATTGACCCTCCTTGTATCTTTAATGTTTGTTTTTACATAATCAGTCTTTGATTTCTACGATGTCTTCACCAAACAATTCTATCGCTTTTTTTACAACAATATCATTATATTGATCATCATCCAAGAAAATAAACTGCACTTCTATGAAACGGCCGGCTATCTCCTGCAGCACTTCCATCAGTATATCCCGATTAGCCTTCTCTTCCATCTTTTCTTTGTGGAATTTGTACCCTTTACGATAACCGATATAAACTGTCTCTTCCTTCATCCCCAGAAGCCTTCCCTGCGATAAAAGCGCATGGGTAGGAATCTTGCGTTGTTTGACACCAGCTAGAATTTTGCTCCACATAGTGTCCCGGGCCTCGTTATCTTCACTGCGCTCCGCTGGTGCGGGTGCGGCATCTTTAGCCGCTGCGGGCTTTTTCCTGGTGCTTGGGGCAACGGGTTCCTCCTGGGCGAACAGAGCGGTGATCTCTAAAAACGCCATTTCCAGAATGAAACGCTGTCCTTCACTGAATCTAAGCTTGTCAGCGGTATCGGCTAAAATGCGTAGGGACTGGAGAATTCTGGGGGTTCCTACCTTTTTCTGCTCTTGCAAAGCCGCGAGTGAGACCTCGGTTGCCGCGGCCAAATCAGTGGCTTGTCCAGTAGTATGGTAAAGCAGCAGGTCGCGCAGATACAAGGTAGTCTCCCGAGCAATCTGTTGGGCCTCTTTACCCTGTTGCAAAGCGGCGGCCAGCATGCTTAACACCTGTCCGGTATCACCCTTCCAGGCCGCATCAATTAACTGCGCCAAAAAGACATCATCTACCAAGCCCAGTACATCTAAAACATCAGCTTTGGAAATATGTTCTCCCCGGTAGGAATTAACCTGATCCAGGGTGCTTAAAGCATCACGCATTCCGCCATTGGCGCGGCGGGCGATTATATCCAAAGCAGCCGCCTCGATCTCCATATTATTGGCCTGGGCTACCTGCACCAGCCTTCCCTGCATCTCTTCTATTGTCAAACGTCGAAAGTAATAGCTCTGGCAACGGGAGCGAATCGTGGCTGGGATTTTTTGCGGTTCGGTGGTGGCTAGGATAAACATTACTGAGTCAGGTGGTTCCTCGATAGTTTTCAACAAGGCGTTAAAGGCCTCCATGGTAAGCATATGCACTTCATCAATGATATACACTTTTCTCTTGCCCTGAGCCGGCAATACCCGTACTTTTTCTTTTAAGTCGCGTATTTCGTCTATGCCTCGATTAGAGGCTGCATCAATTTCAATTACGTCCATAAAATTGCCGTTGTTGATGTCCTGGCAGGAAGAGCAATTATTACATGGCTCACCATCTTGCAGTTGTTCACAGTTGACCGCTTTAGCAACAATTTTAGCTATGCTGGTTTTGCCAGTGCCGCGTGGGCCGGAAAAAAGATAAGCATGCGCTAGGCGATTTTCCCGCACCGCATTTTGCAGAGCGATCACCGTCTGTTCTTGTCCCACAACCTCATCAAAGCGTTGCGGTCTCCAGGCGCGATATAATGCCAGGTAAGCCATAGTTATCCTCCTTCTTGATCCCCTTTGTTAGGAACTAAAGGGCGGGCCGTGTTAGTGTTATTCACATTATACAGGAAAAAGGATAGGGACGAGAAGTTGGTCGAACTATCAGAAAAGCAAAAAGGCTTTCCCTTAGAGGAAAACCTTTAAAATTTAATTGCCGTGCACCTGGCCTCGAAATCACCTTCCGGGCGATACTCAAGTAGTTTGCTCCATTCAGGCTACCCTGCGTCACACAGGATGGATTCCTTAGTGCTGCTTCCTTCCGGACCTGACACGGTTCAGAATGTCCCATTGCGCCGGACCCAAACTTCAACGCCACTTTCTCGAGCCGGACCCCACAAAGTAAGCCCTCGGCTCAGGAATTCAACCCTGCTATAGCGGGTTGCAGGTTACAGGGCACCGCTAATTCCCCATCTAGCACGGCAAATCTTATGCAATATCAGTTCACGAAAACTCCTTAGAACCCAGATTTTTCCCGGTTCTCTTGCCTGTTCGGGAGTTTGGCTAGTCCATTGTAACCTCTTTAACAGATGAATGCAAGAGTGTGATCGCCTTAGTGTTGTTGATCAGTCACTGCCTGCTAAAGACTCCTTT
>CAZTZX010000089.1:0-4009 GCA_964618175.1 uncultured Syntrophomonas sp.
GCGCTGCTTGTATCTTCATGGCCATATTAGCCAATTTAAAGGATATGCCTTGATTGGCAAATATCGGTTTCCCAAACTGCTGACGCTCCAGGGCAAATGCCAGCGCATGGCGATAGGCACCTTCAGCAATGCCTAAAGCCTGGGCAGCAATGCCAACCCGACCACCGTTGAGAACGTGCATAGTCTGCTTGAATCCGTCGCCTTCGTCACCAATCAGATTTGCCACCGGCACCCGACAATCCTCGAATACCAGTTCATAAGTGGCTGAAGAACGAATCCCCAATTTCTTTTCCTTCTTGCCGAAAGTAAATCCTGGAGTGCCCTTTTCCACCACAAAATAGCTGCTGTTGCCGTGTTTTTCATCCTTACCGCCGGTGCGAACCAGAATAACGTATATATCTGCATAATACCCATTAGTAATAAATATTTTGGTGCCATTTAATATGTAGGCATCTCCATCCCGCACTGCTGTCATGGCAGTTGCTCCGACATCGGATCCGGCACTGGGTTCAGTTAGGCCCAGAGCTCCCAGACTCTCTCCTGAAGCCAGCCTGGGCAACCAACGCCCCTTTTGTTCGTCATTGGCCAGGTGCAGAATCGGCCAAGTGCACAGTGAAGTGTGAGCTGACAGAGTTACCCCCATAGATGCACAGTTACGAGATATTTCTTCCACTGCCATGGCGTAGACCAGAGCACCTGCTGCGGTGCCACCATACTGTTCGGGCACGATCAATCCGCCCAGACCTAAATCGGCCATCTTTTTCCAGCAGTCCAGATCGAATTCTTCGTTTTCATCTCTTTCCGCTGCACCGGGTTCAACTACCTCATCCGAAAAGTCTGCAAAAGTCCGCTTAAAAAGTTTCTGATCCTCGTTTAGACCAAAATCCATTATAGAATCCCCCCCTAATTATTAATGCTTTCCACTATCAATGCAGTTCCCATGCCGCCGCCAATACATAGGGTAGCCAAACCGTACCGAGACTTCCTTTTTTGCATTTCATAGAGTAACGATACCAGTATGCGTGCTCCCGAGGCACCAATGGGATGACCGAGGGCAATGGCGCCTCCATTTACATTGACCTTTTCCATATGGTCGACCCAACCTAAATCAGTACCAACTGCAAGGGATTGCGAAGCAAAGGCCTCATTAGCCTCGATCAAATCCAGATCATCAACCGTTAACCCTGCCTTAGCCAGAGCTTTCTTGGTGGCAGGAATTGGTCCCACTCCCATGATAGAAGGGTCAACTCCTCCCGACGCATAACTGACGATTCTCGCCATTGGTTTCAGTCCCAATTCATCTGCCTTGGCCTGAGTCATAACCAAAACAGCAGCCGCCCCGTCGTTAATGCCGGAGGCATTACCGGCAGTGACTGTACCGCCGTCCGTCTTAAAGGCTGGTTTTAATCCGGCCATCTTTTCCATGGACGTACGACGAGGATGTTCATCGGTATCGAAGACGATGTCACCCTTTTTGCTCTTGATGACTACCGGAACAATTTCATCTTTGAAACGTCCTGAAGCAATCGCCTTGGCAGCTCTTTCCTGGCTGCGAAACGCAAATTCATCCTGAGCCTCCCGGCTAATATTCCATTGAGTGGCTACATTCTCTGCAGTTATTCCCATATGGTAATTGTTAAAGGCTTCCCAAAGCCCATCGCGGATCATGCAATCAACCACAGTACCATTGTTCATCCGGTAACCATAACGGGCTTTCTCCAAAGCAAATGGGGCATTGGACATGTTTTCCATGCCACCGGCCAGTATTACGTCGGCATCACCGGCACGAATGACCTGAGCAGCGAGGCTAACTGCCCTCAACCCCGACCCACACACCTTATTGATGGTAAACGCCGGAACTTCGGTAGGTATACCTGCATGAACAGCTGCCTGACGACAGACATTTTGACCCTGTGCCGCCTGCAAAACACAGCCAAAAATAACTTCATCCAGCATATCACCAGATACCCCGCTGCGCTTTAAGACCTCTTCCATTACAAGACGGCCTAATTGAACTGCCGGTTCATCTTTCAGAGCCCCGCCAAAAGTACCTACCGGCGTGCGGCAAGCTCCCACCAATACAACTTCACGTGACATATTTTACTCCCCTCCCTTTCGATTACTATTTAGTTATAGTCAAAAAAGCCTTTACCGGTTTTGCGTCCCAGGTGACCGGCGCGTACCTTTTGCCTGAATGCCAGTGCTGGACGATACTTGGAATCTGCCATTTCATTGAAAAAGTATTCCATGATCATGAGGCATACATCGATACCAATCAAATCAGCCAAAGCCAGCGGGCCCATAGGCATATTGGCTCCCAACTTCATAGCCTGGTCGATTTCGGCAGCTGAAGCAACTCCCTGATCATACAGGATGGCAGCCTCATTCAGATAGGGAATAAGCAGACGGTTCACTATAAAACCCGGTGATTCTTTTACCGGAATGGCTTCCTTACCTATAGTGCTGCAAAATTCTTTCATAGCAGTAACTGTTTCTGCAGTAGTTTCAGCACCGGGAATCAGTTCCACCAATTTCATGGCCGGTACCGGATTAAAGAAATGGACCCCGATCACAGTGGTTGGCCGGCCAGTGGACGCTGCCAGTTCTGTAATACTTAACGCTGAGGTGTTGCTGGCAAATATTGTATCAGCCGGGCAAATTCCATCCAATTTGCCAAACAGCTCTTTTTTGATACTCATCTTTTCTACCACAGCCTCAATAATCAACTGGCAGTCTTTAAGGTTGTCGTAATTGGTAGTACCGGTTAGCCTGAGCTTGATCTGGTCAATTTCTTCATCGGTGCGATTTCCCTTTTTGACCGCCTTGCCCCAGTTTTTGAGAATGTTTTCCATACCCCGATTGACAAACTTTTCTTCCAAGTCTACCAGGGTCACCTCAAAACCTGCTTCTGCGGTTATCTGCGCTATACCGGCCCCCATAGTACCTGCTCCCACAACTCCAACTTTCTTAATCAATTCTAAACTCCCCCTCCAGTTTTTTATTGCCCAGTGAACTGCGGTTTGCGCTTTTCAAGAAAGGCTTGCATTCCTTCCTTCTGATCTTGCGTCGAGAAACAAAGTCCAAAAGCATCAGCTTCAATGGTTATACCTCGGTCAATATCAGACTGCATACCCTCGTTCACCGCCGCTTTACATAACCTAACTGCTAATTGCCCCTGCTGGCAAATGGTCTTAGCGATAGACATAACTGAATCCATCAAAGCATCGGGTTCCGTTACCATGTTGACCAACCCTATGCGCAGGGCTTGCTCAGCATCAATAGGCTTGGCGCTAAACAAAATCTGCTTGGCCATACCCGGCCCAACCAATCTTGCCAAACGCTGGGTTCCACCAAATCCCGGGGTAATGCCTAACCCCACCTCAGGCTGACCAAAGCGGGCTCGATTAGATGCCAGGCGAAAGTCACAGCACATAGCCAGTTCGCAACCGCCCCCCAGAGCAAAGCCATTTACAGCCGCAATTACGGGTTTGGTCAACTGCTCAATACTGCGGAATACCTTGTTTCCCAATATTCCAAAAGCTCGTCCTTCTATAGCATTAAGCTTTTGCATATAAGCAATGTCAGCTCCTGCTACAAAAGACTTCTCACCTGCACCAGTGATAATAACTACATCTACCTCATCATCCTGCTCCAGGATCGGCATAACCTGTAGCAGTTCCATAAGGGTATCTTTATTAAGCGCATTTAGTACACTGGGTCGGTTGATAGTCACAATAGCAATTCTCTCTGACTTTTCTACTAAGAGATTCTCGTAAACCATCCTCCTCCTCCTTTCGTAAAGTTTTGCTAGAAGTCGCCCCCCGAGTATTCACTCCTTTCACTTAATATCTTAAGCAATTAGAACCTATATTTATGTAAGCTTTCAGGCCGAAAAATTGTTCTGCTGATATACGGAAACTCCCATCAAGTAGCAAGAAGATTTCTATATATCAGCAGAATCAATATAAGGGGGATGTAAAACAGCAAATTTTTTAAACTTGTCTGTTGT
>CAZTZX010000089.1:4109-7473 GCA_964618175.1 uncultured Syntrophomonas sp.
CCTTCACTGGTGGAGGACACTAGATCATGATCGTGCAGGAATTTGGGCAGCCATACCTGTTCTTCATTTACATCCACTTCAGGTATATCTTGGGGGATACTACCTTGAGAAAACACCAGCTTAAATCTTTCTTCAGCATTTTTGGCAGCCTCAGAATCATGGTATATGCCGATGATCTCATGGGCTAATTTGACTTTGGCGTCCCGGGGATTCAAACTGCCGTCAGTCATGGCCTCCTGCATGGCTTTGATCTCATCCATGGGCATCTGGGTAACCAACTCGAAGTAACGTGTAATCAATTCATCTGGAATAGACATGGTCTTGCCGAACATCTCATTGGCATCTTCATCGACACCGATGTAATTACCCAGACTCTTACTCATCTTTTGGACTCCGTCCGTCCCTTCCAAAATAGGCATTGTCATGGCCACCTGAGGTTTTCCGCCATACTCCCTTTGCAGGTTTCGGCCTACCAGAAGGTTAAACTTCTGATCAGTTCCGCCTAATTCAACATCCGCTTCCAACACCACTGAATCATATCCCTGCATAAGTGGATACATAAATTCGTGGATTCCGATCGGCAGGTTATCATGATAACGGTTGGCAAAGTCATCTCGTTCTAGCATTCTAGCCACCGTATATTTTCCCGCCAGACCCAAAACATCAACCAGGTTCATCTTGGTAAGCCACTCGCTGTTAAAGCGGATAACCGTCTTTTCCGGATCCAGAACCTTAAAGATCTGTTCTTGATATGTAGCGGCGTTGACCTGAACTTGCTCCTCAGTCAGTTGCTTACGGGTCTCAGATTTGCCGCTAGGGTCGCCAATTCTGGCTGTAAAATCCCCAATAATTAAATGAACCTCATGTCCGAGGTATTGAAACTGGCGTAGCTTATTTAATACCACCGTATGCCCTAGATGAATGTCTGGGGCGGTAGGATCTAAACCTAATTTAATTCGTAACGGTTGATTATTTTTAATAGAATAATAGAGTTTTTGCATCAATTCATCCTCGGGAATAATTTCAGCTACTCCCCGGCGGATGATTTCCATCTGTTGCTCAACTTTTGCTTTGATAGAATCTACCATATAATAACCTCCCTACCAAAAAAATTTTAGCACATATGTTTTAGTATGTGCAATAATGTGACCAATAGAGCGTAATCGTTAGTAGAGTCTGAATTTGGGGAAGGAAAAGAGCTTGCTTCTGTATAATGTAAACTAAGCAGCACAACTTAGCAACATATATTGGGGAGGCATCGTTGAAGAATGTCAAAGAATAATTCCACCCGCTCTAGGCAAAGCCAGCCATCGAACTGGAAACGCTTTGTTAGGGTAGTAGTGCTTTTAACTCTGATAGGTGCTGGGTGCATGGTAGGTGTTTTAGTGTATGCCGCCACCAGTTTGCCGGCCTGGGATCCTCATCAATTAACCGGAGATAAAACTACATTAATATATGATGATGCGGGTACCATGATCACCGGTTTGCATGCTGGAGAAAACCGCACCGAGACTACCTTGGATAAAATTCCACCTGATCTGGTTGATGCTTTCATTGCCACTGAAGATGAAGACTTTTATGAGCATCACGGAGTCAACTTTAAGGGTATTGCACGCGCTTTATTTATTAACTTAACTTCCGGAGATCTTATGGGTCAAGGAGCAAGCACCATTACTCAACAGCTAGCTCGCAATGCCTTTCTCACCTTTGATAAGCAATGGGAGCGGAAGGTAAAGGAAATTATTCTGGCCTTTAAGCTGGAATCCAATTTTTCTAAAGATGAAATCTTAACCATGTACCTGAACAAGATCAATTTTGGAGCTGGTGCCTACGGAGTGCAGGCAGCTTCCAATACCTATTTTGGCAAAGATGTTGATGCACTTACTCTTCCCGAAGCCAGTCTTCTAGCGGGCCTTCCTCAGAGCCCTAATTCCTATAATCCATTTCAAAACTATGATCGCGCCAAATCCAGACAGCGCCAAGTATTAGACCGTATGGTGACCTGTGGCTTTATTAATCAAACTACGGCTGACCAGGCCTATGAAGCTCCACTTGAGTTCAATAAGCTGGAGGCTTCGGCTCAGCGTTACGGATACTATATTGATGCGGTTATTGAGGAAGCCCTGGCTATTTTTAAGGAACAAAGTATTGAAGGAGACCCGGATGATCTAATCTATCGCTCCGGATACCAAGTTTATACCAGTATGGATTCGGAACTGCAGACATATGCCGAACAACTTTACGCCAATAATGCCAATTTTCCTTCGGAAAGCAAAGGCGGACAGCTACTCCAGTCAGCAATGGTATTGATGGACCATTCCAATGGCCAAGTTAAAGCTATCATGGGAGGCAGGAACTACGAAGCCAAGCGCGGATTTAACCGGGCCACCAGTGCTTACCGCCAACCCGGATCGTCCATAAAACCTATCGCGGTTTACAGTCCGGCTCTGGAAAACGGTTTTATGCCCTATTATGTCTTGGATGATTCACCCGTTACTTATAAATCAGGCGATGGCTCAGTGTGGAATCCTCAAAACTATGATCTTCAGTACCGGGGACTAATAACCATGCGTACGGCTGTACAATATTCCATCAATACCTATGCGGTGCAGATGGCGGATCTGGTCGGTATACGTACCTCCTTTGATTTTGCTCGGTCTCTTGGTCTTGATTTAGTAGACACTCCCGGCACCAATGATCTGGGCCTGGCTCCATTATCCTTGGGAGGCCTGACTCATGGGGCCACCCCCGTGCAGATGGCAGGTGCCTATGGAGCTATCGGTAATGGCGGAGTCTATATGAAACCTCATTTTATCGAACGAATTGTGGATGATAATGGTTCAGTTATATATGAATTTCAGAGAAAAGATCATCGAGTTATGTCGACCCAGACTGCCTGGTTAATGGGTAGCATGCTGCAATCCGTGGTGACCTCTGGTACGGGTACTAATGCTCAAGTACCGGGTGTATTTACCACCGGTAAAACCGGCACCTCGGAAGAGTACAAGGACTCCTGGTTCTGTGGTTTTACCCCCGCCTATTCTGTAGCGGTTTGGATGGGTTATGACCAGGAACATACTATGAGTAGTATCTATGGGGGTGGCTTCCCGGCTAAGATATTTAAGAATATGCTGCAGAAGGCCCATACCAAGAATAATCCCCCCGCCAAGGGCATGCCCGGCGGTATTCAACAAATATCAGTCTGCTCACGTTCCGGTTTGCTACCAGGCGATAATTGTCCTCCTGACCAGATCATTACCGAGTATGGCAGAACAGACGCAGCACCTACTGAGATCTGCGAAGTTCACGAATACCTGTTGATCTGTCCTGAATCAGGTAAACTAGCGGGGAGATACTGCCCCAG
>CAZTZX010000090.1:0-3263 GCA_964618175.1 uncultured Syntrophomonas sp.
TTCAGGAGGCTTGCTCCCTTTTTTTTTGCGCCTTTTCACGGGTTGATTTATCCAAAACCATTTTTCTTAAACGCAGATGATGGGGGGTCACCTCCAGCAATTCATCGTTTTTAACAAACTCCAAACACTTTTCCAGTGACATTACGATGGGCGGCACTAATCTTAAAGCATCATCAGAGCCAGATGCCCTGGTGTTGGTCAAATGCTTTTTCTTGCAGACGTTTACCGTAATATCCTGGCTGCGGGCATTTTCACCTACTATCATGCCATCATACACCTCGAGACCGGGCTCGATAAATAGATTACCGCGCTCCTGAGCATTGTATAGGCCATAAGCTACTGCCATTCCCGATTCCGATGCCACCAATGACCCCCGGTTTCTGCCGGGGATCTCACCCCGATAGGCATCATAACCATCAAAAAGGTGATGCATTATGCCGGTGCCGCGAGTTTCCGTGAGGAATTCGGAACGATATCCGATCAAGCCCCTGGAAGGTATACGTATCTCCAGCTTAACTGAACCAGCCAAACCAGGTAACATATTCAGTAGTTCACCTTTTCTTCGGCCAGTGGCTTCGATCACTGTACCCACATAAGATTCAGAGACTTCTATCTGCAGAACTTCCATGGGTTCCAGGATAATGCCTTGCTCCCGGTGCAGTATTACCTCAGGACGAGTAACTGCAAATTCATATCCTTCCCGGCGCATGGTCTCAATTAAAATAGAAAGATGCAGTTCGCCCCGACCGGAAACCTTGAAACAATCAGGTGAAATTTCTTCGACTTGCAAGGCCACATTGGATAATAATTCTCTATACAAGCGATCCCGCAAGTGACGACTGGTTACATAGGTACCATCTAGGCCGGAAAACGGACTGTCATTTACGACAAAATTCATAGAAATAGTCGGCTCATCGATCTTAACAAAGGTCACCGGCTCAATGGTATCAACCTGGCAGAGCGTATCACCAATGGTCAACGAATCAATACCAGAAACGGCGGCGATCTCTCCCGCCTCAACCTTATCCTTTTCAGCGCGGGCCAGTCCTTCAAAGGCATATAGGTTGGCGACCTTGATACGTTGCTCTTTTCCATCTGTATTGCAGACTATCACTTCTTCTCCTTTGGAAAGAGTGCCGCGCAAGACTTTACCAATACCGATCCTGCCTACGTAATTATCGTAGTCTAGAGAAGCAATGCTGAGCTGCAGCGAGCCTTCCTCATTTCCCTGAGGCGCTGGAATATACTCAACTATTGCATTAAACAGCGAGCCAAAGTCTTCAGGTGCGTCATCTACATCCTTAATTGCATAGCCGTTACGAGCCGATGCATATAGAATTGGAAAGTCCAATTGTTCATCGTCGGCACCCAGTTCAATGAATAGATCCAGTATTTCATCAGCTACTTCCCGCGGACGAGCATCAGGACGATCCATCTTGTTGA
The DNA here is from genome assembly GCA_964618175.1 of uncultured Syntrophomonas sp. Taxonomy (GTDB): domain Bacteria; phylum Bacillota; class Syntrophomonadia; order Syntrophomonadales; family Syntrophomonadaceae; genus DTU018. The sequence goes on from CAZTZX010000090.1 coordinate 1,444, forward strand.
TAACCACTACCGGTTTCAGCTTAGCTTCCAGTGCTTTCCGCAACACAAAGCGAGTTTGAGGCATAGGGCCTTCGAAAGCATCGACCAATAAGAGTACGCCATCAACCATTTGCACGATGCGTTCGACTTCACCGCCAAAATCAGCATGACCCGGGGTGTCAACAACGTTGATTTTATAATCCTTCCAGCGAATGCTGGTGTTTTTTGATAAGATAGTAATGCCGCGCTCACGCTCCAGATCACTACGATCCATGATGCGGTCAGGAACCTTCTGATGCTCCCCGAAGCAGCCGGATTGTTTCAGTAACTGATCAACCAGCGTGGTTTTCCCGTGATCAACATGCGCGATTATAGCCACATTACGTAACAAGTGTTTATTCATAGAACATCCCTTCTAAATATAGAGTAAAGCACAACGTTTAAATTATACCAGCCTTAGGGCGGGTTGGATAGTCTTTTCGGTTAACAAATAAAGAAAGTCTGATGGGGATCAGACTTTCTTTATTTTAATTCCTATTTCAATTTCAAAACCTAACCTCACACATTTACGGCATGATTGGCGTCTGGCCGCTGTCGTTCTTTTCCAAGACCTGGGCCGTGGCCTTGTCGATCACCAGTTCCACATAGCGGTGGAGGACGGCAGCGACTTCGGCGCGGGTGGCAGAAGCGGCGGGATCAAAGCGATTTTGGCCTTTGCCCATCAGGATATCTGCCATCTGCATGGATCGTACCGCATCCCGGGCCCAGCTTGCGATGCTTGCGCTGTCAGCAAAGGTAACTGCGTCGCTGGTCTTGGGTATGGTGTAGCTCATGGCTTTGGCGTAATTGCTCATAATAACCGCCATCTGCTCACGGGTGATGGTCTGGTCGGGTGCAAAGGTTGTAGTGCTTGTGCCGCTAACGATGCCCTTTTCGGCCGCCCATGCCACATAAGGCGCATAGTAGGTGGTTTCCGCCACATCGGTGAACTTGTTGGTTTTATGAGCTGTGGCGTCAATCCCAGCCATCCTCCCCAGGGCGGTGACGAACATGCCGCGGGTCATGCTGATATCCGGACTGAATTGGTTGTTGCCGGTGCCGGCGAACAAGCCCCGCGCCGCAACAAACTCGATGTCCGCTTGGGCCCAATGCTCTGCAATGTCAGTAAATACCGGTACATCGTCGGCCTTATAGCCGATGCCAAAATGTGAGAAATGGGCGGTGGAGAAGCGCAAGAGCTTGGCGAAGCTGTCATAGCTGGAGTCGATAAGCCAGTTTACCTTGTTGCCATCCACATGGACTCCAAAGAGATTTTCGGTTTTTTCATTTGCTCCCAAGGTATAGGGAATTGCTACGGACACCAGTCCGCCGCCGAAGCTGGAAATGGCCTTGTCGCCGCACTGTATGGAGAGGTCAAACACCGGGCGGTTACCAATGGCGGCCCTGCCCGCTATTGACAACTTGCTGACATCTGCTTTTGCTGCGTTAATCGTTACATTGCCGCCTGCCTGCTTGAATTGAGTGAGCGAGATCAGATCGAAGGAGATGGTAATGATGCTGCTGGTAGTCCGAAGCTCCTTCACCCCTGCCTTGACAAGCTCGCTCATGGCGTTTGGCGACAGGATTACCGAAAGGCTGCTTGCGGCCTTATCGGTTGAAATGTTGACGGAAACAGCGATACCGTTTTTCTCGGTTCCATTCTTTTTTGCCAAATCCTGGGCCGCTTTGATGGCATCGGTGACGGCCTTATCCGATACACTGATCGCCGCCTGGCCGCTGCCGTCCACTTTAACTTCTACCTTGATTTCCGATGTGGTGGGCGGATTAGGCTGCTCGGTTGC
>CAZTZX010000090.1:3363-7206 GCA_964618175.1 uncultured Syntrophomonas sp.
CTAATCACGCCGGAGGCATTGACTGTGGCTACCTGTTGGTTGTCGGAGCTGTAGGTTATAGTCTTATCGGTGGCATTTTCCGGGAACAAATTAGGCTTAATGGCATAGGTCTCCCCGGTATGGATGCTTAAATCGGTCAATGCCACACCGCTAGCATTCAATATGGTCATGTGGGTAACACCAATAGGTAGTGAAGGATATTTTGCCGTTACTTCAAATTCCGTATTCTTGTCTGAGTCATCCACCGATGTTGCGGTTACTTTCGCCGTACCCTCGGCAATAGAAACGATCTTCACATCGTCACCATTATCCCGAATTCTTACCACATCATCATCGGAAGAGATGAACACTAGCCTCTTATCTAAGCTGTTCTCCATTGTCGGATCAGCAGCGGTAAAAGTTACAGCATTTTTAATGTCCGAGGTAATATCCTTTCCCGGCTGCACTTCAATATTTCTTCCGCTCAAGCCCTCGACAAGGGCGGCAGCGGTCACCAATTCAGTTTCGGTAAAATCTTTCTCCATGGAGAAGCCAGCATAATCGCTCACAGCCTTGTTTACCGTGAGATTGTAGTTTTTGCCCACTTCCAACGAGTTTTCCGGAGTAAATCGCACCGCCTTGGTCAAGCTCAGTTCGTCCACCCCGGTTTTCACCGGAACAGCAGAACTGATAGCTCCCGAAACAAGGCTGCTCATGTCATCGGTAAGACTGAGGGCATTGGCCGCCTCAAAAGCACTCATATCCATGTATTTGTTAAAATACACATCCACATAGCGACCGCCACTGCCCCATATTGTTTTTTCCACTTTAGGCCAGATTAATTGCACCATGGGGATATTGATATCCACCTGGGGCGGCAGTACCTTCAGGGCGTCGCTATATGCAGTTTGGTAACCATCCTTAATAAATTGCACCATCCACCAGCCCTCCGGCACATCCCAAGCGTATTTGCCGTCAGCATCAGTAGTGAGAGGATTTTCTTGCAAATACCACTCCGCATTCCAAACCTCCCATTCGGTACTGGCTTTGGCAGTAGCTGCATCCGTTGCTTTTTCTGTAGGAAGATAGAGTACTGTGGCCGTTACCCCTTGGATCCGGTTATCCTCCACGGCTTCATACACATATCCGCTAGGATCAAAGATATAGCGAGTGTTGATTATTGTTCTCCCGGTTCTGTAGTAATTATCGCCATCATACCAGTACCAGCCATCCCATTCATGACCGCTGCTCCACTTAGGCCAGCCGGACAAGCCCTTCAACTGGGTGGTTAGCCTGTTGTAATCGGAGTCAAATTCATTGTCGAACATATCCCCCAAAAGCTTGCCGGATATAATCCCTGCTATCCCAGTTACAACCTGACCCACCAAAGGAACAAAATTGGCGGCATTTCCTACGCCTTCTCCCACCAGGCCCAGGGTTTTGCCCATCAAAATATCCTTGCCCATACTTGACAATTGATTGTCATAATACTCTGCCATGTGGGGTTCTAGGTTGGGGCGAACACTCTCATAGTTTATGAGCAGGTCTGCCATTTTTGCTGATTTTGAAAGATCGCCAAAGGCTCCCATCAGGGATTCTCCCTTACTGTATACTTCAATGGAGGTATTGACAAATTTAAGACCTGTAGCAACAGATGACATAGTCATCATTCTGTTTCTCTGTTTTCCCGCTGATGCTGGCAAAAGACGTCTATCCAGATAGGCTGTAATAACATATTTCCCATCTACCAGTTCATAGGATAAATCATAGCCATACATGCCATTTCCTAGAAGGGTACGGCTTTTGGCATTGGCCGGATCAAAGTCCACCTGCTCCGCCTTCATACTAACGGTTGCATTCACATTCCCCATGGTCACATTGACTGCCGGGAGGTCTAAGGAGTTCAGATATCCATCTGCACCAAACTCCCACTTAACATCCTCTATCTTCTTGGTCGGATCTACAAAACTAACGTCTGCTTCGGTTATATATGCCGGCACTTTTCCGTGATCATATTTTAGAACCTCCTTAAGCTCAAGGCTCTTTTCGTTGTACTCCACCGGGATGTTCGTGATGCTGTTGGTAATATGCGTGGTGAAGGTATTTCCGTTGCGTTCAGCTCTATTTCCTGCTATCCTCACATTATTTACCTTGTCCCCATCGTTAAAGATGGCGCTAACCTCCACATTACTACGGGGATCGACGGCGAAAGGGAATGTCGTTACTTCCGATTTGGGGTCTATTCCTCTGGTATTAGCTCCCTGGGTAAAAACAATCTGCTTAAGCTGAGTCCCTTCAGCTCCTACGAGAACTGAAGCAGAGTCAGTGTATTCCCCTTCCTCGCTCCTTGTTTTGGCCGTAATGGAATGGAAAATCGGCATCCCCCTGTCTGGCAGCGAAACCGCGGCAGACCATAGGCCTGTGGGGGCAGCTTTTACCTCGCCTATTTTAACATTGCCGTCCCACAGCTCTACTATATTACCGGCAGGGGCGAGACCGCTGAGCTTCACAGGTTTTAATGCATCAGCTTTTTCCACCTCGGTGGGTGCATTTAAATTAATCCTTTTGGTACTGATGGCAACAGAGCCTATTTCTTCAAGCTGGGGTTCCCCATAGATCATATATTTTAGCCGGAAGCTGGCTCCGATTTCCTTGTAATCCTTTATATCCTGAACAACCTTGACCCGATAAGTCAGCGAACCGGCGGCGGACACATCATCCCCTAAATCAAGGGTAATGCGGTTGTCGGCGATAACAGGCTTTACATCTTCTTTTGTGCCCTTTATCTTCCTATAGACCTCTGAATCCTCAACCAGCGTCGTACCCGACGGGATATCAGCCACAAACTCCAGATTTTCGGAAGCTATCACAACTTTGTCATAATCGTAAACAGCCCGCAGGGTCATAATCGTGCCGGGTGTTGCTAGGCTATGACTGGAAGAAAGACCGCTGGCTGAGTAATGACGAAAATAACGGGTATCCCCGGTATAATATGTGGGCTTTTTGTCGCCAAGCTCGGTGACTTCGCCGTCCTGCACCGTAAATACTTCGCTGTGCAGGACGCATTTGGGGTCATCCTGCCACTGCGAAAAGTTAGCTATCCTTTTCTGTTCCCAAGATGCAACAGCTTTATATCTACCGCTGGGCAGATAACCGGAAAGATTGGGAGCAGATGAAGGGCAGTATCCCACATAGCTGCCATTTTCTTTGTAGACATACAAGTATCTGGTCTCGCCCGGTCTTTGTTTACCGTCTCGATCGGTAACGTAGGCGTTAACACGCCCATATTGTTTTAAAACAGCTTCGACCTCGGCATAATTGTTTTCATCCAGAGTGGCAGCTACGGTGACGCTGCCATAACTAAACCCTTCTCCATCCAGCGTAATCCTTATTTTGTCTCCGGGCTTTCCGTTTGTTCTAAAATAAGGAAAATCTGGGCCAGGTGGATACAGATGGGATGTCCCCGGCGTTGTATTATTCACTACCTGTACACGTAACTGACGAAGATCGAACCAGTTAAAATCCAATGCTGCCTCAATTCCAGACACATTCATTGTCTTCACAATTAGATTTAGGCTCGCCAGTTCAGAAAGCGGTACTTTCACATCATGGGTGTTAGTTCCATCCGTCAGGGTGATTGCTTTCTCCACGGAATTACTCTCTGTATTAACGGAAATTTCGCCTTCACCGTCAATCTTGGGCACCTGCATAGTATAATTGCCATCATCGCCAGTAAGGCAGGATGTATTGATAACTGAACCATTGATATATGTCTGGGTCATCAGCACATTGGCGTTTTTTATAGGTTCATCCTTATGATTCGTAACCGTACCCTTAAGGGTCACTATCGGCACTTTATTTAGC
>CAZTZX010000091.1:0-7164 GCA_964618175.1 uncultured Syntrophomonas sp.
AGCAAAAACCGGTGGTTATTTTAGGAAAAACAGCTCAGTGGCTGACCGCCCGTGGAATCGATGTCAACCATTGGACCAGAAGTTAGCCCACCATTAAAAAAGGCCGCCGTTAGAGCGGCTTTTTTCATTTACATATTTGTAGTTCAAAGGGGAAATCTAAGCCTAAAATTAGCGAAAGGAAGAATGCTATGGCTAATTTCCCGTTAGGCTTGATCGCCCTGGTGGTAATATCGATTCTCATCTATTTTGGAATAGCTCATCGCGCCCTGGATCGGCTGCGTCTCACTGACCGTGCCGCTCTGTTTTGGATAGCAGCGATAATAATCGGTAGCTTTGTTGACGTTCCCCTCGGTGCACGTATAACTATAAATCTGGGAGGAATCATTGCGGTTGGTCTGGCCATCTACATTTGGGTAGGAGCCGGCACCGCTATAGAGAAAATAAGAGCCATTATAGCTGCTGGGGTTACGGCTTTAGCACTGTTTTTAGCGGGGCGATTTTTGGGGGCAGAACCGGAGCAAATATTCATTGACCCCATATACATCTATCCTCTGGTGGCTGGTATTGTTGGTTACCTGGCAGGAAGATCTCGCCGAGGGGCCTTTTTTGCAGCAGTCATGGGTGTACTGGCTCTCGATGTAGGACAACTCTACTATTTGACCACAACCGGAGTACGAGGCAGTGTGGCCATTGGAGGAGCAGGGGCCTTTGATTCACTGGTTTTGGCCGGTATTCTAGCCCTGCTTTTGGCCGAGGTCATCGGCGAAACTCTGGAACGTATCCAGGGTGGGCCTAAAACCGAGGGACGGCCTGAGGAACTTATCCGCAATTTACGTGAGCCTGAACCAGAACCAGCCCGCAAACCGGTGCCTGAGGATGGGGAGCGAGGTGAGGAGGATGAATAAGAGAGGCATAATTATCCTACTTGTTTGCCTGAGTGTATTATTAGCTCCAGCAGCAGTGCTGGGGGAACAGGAAGATGCTCCGCGAGGCAAATACTATACTCTGGTGGATGATAATAATAATATAGTCCACCAAACTGCCATTAAAGTCTATCCCGGAGATGAATACATCAGCAGTGATAATTCCCGCTATAAGGTGATCGAAGTGGTGGGAGAAACAGCTCGCTGTGTTTATCAGGGAAAAGAACGTATGCCTGAACTAAACTACAATTCTGAGAAAAAAGCCTGGCTATTCCAGCAGCAAAGTATACCGGTTGAAACGAAGAAAAAGCCTACCATCGCCGTCTATCACACTCATAGTGATGAATCGTATATAAAAGGTGACGGCACGGAAAGCATTGAAGGCAATGGCGGCATTTATGATGTGGGCAAGATGTTTGCTGATCATCTGCGCGAGTTGGGCTTTAACGTTACCTACAGTGATGCCAACCACAATCCTCATGATATTAATGCTTACAATCGCTCACGGCGTACTGCTATGCAATTAATGCGTAAATCATCACCGGATGTGGTGGTTGACGTCCACCGCGATGCCGTACCGGCCGATCAGTATCAAACTGAAGTAAAAGGAGAGGACGCCACCAAAATCAAGTTAGTGATAGGGCGAACCAATCCTAATATGAAAGCTAACTTGGATTTTGCCAAGCAGATAAAAGCCGCCATGGATAAAAAAACGCCGGGGCTATCCAATGGTATTTTTATGGGTAAGGGTGACTATAACCAGGACCTAAGCCCGCGTTCCATATTGATAGAGGTCGGTTCCCATACCAACAGTAAAGATGAGGCTGAAAAAGGTGCCAAACTTTTTGCCAGCACTATGCCGGTTGTCTTGGGGGTGGAAGGTCAGGGAGAAGCAGCCGGCAAACCCCTTACAGAAGGTTCTGGTGGATCTGGTACAACCATTTTACTAATACTGGTGGTGGTCGGTGCTGCTGCCGCTGGTTATTATCTGCTCAATAAGGGAGCGCAATCCCGATAGATGGATAAATACTTGATAGTAATAGTATGCGGGGTAGTGGCCGGCTTTTTATCTCGATGGATGATGCTAAGGAGTGACTATCGCCACTACCCTACTTATCCGCATGGGCAGCTGATCCATCTGGCGTTGGGGTTTATTGCGGCCAGTTTAGGTGCAGTAGCAGTTCCAGCCATTATGAAACCAGATTACACGGCAGTGACCTTTCTGGTATTAGCGGCCCAACAGTTTCGGGATGTTCGCAATATGGAAAGAGAAAATCTGGCCAAACTGGAAGAGAGCAAGTTGATACGCCGGGGTACTGACTATATTGAAGGCATTGCCCGAGTCTTTGAAGCGCGGAATTACCTGGTCATTTTCACTTCCTTCCTGACCAGTCTGGTCGTTCACTGGGGGGGATGGCCTTACGCATTTCTGGTTGGCCCGCTATGTATTTTTCTGTCCATAAAAATGATGAGCGGACAACAGCTGGGAGAAATTGTGGAGGTAGTTCCCGGCACGGTTCATTTTCAAGGTGCCTTGTTAATGGTCGAAGACGTGGTTATCATGAATGTCGGTCTACCGGCGACTAAAGAAAAAATTCTTAAAGAAGGCATGGGCGTGCTGATCAAACCTAAAAACGATGATGCCCGCTTAACCTTGCATGCACCTGGTCAGCGGCAGGCCATAATTCATGATGTCGTATCAATTTTGGGCTCCAAGGTTGATACAGCGGAACCGGATCTAATGCCGCTGGCTCGCAAACAGGTAGATCAAGGATATCTGGGGCTCTTTATCGTAGCCAATGAGCCTGACTTGGAGTATTTAATGCACATAATAAAGAAGGTGCCGGTTTTAGAGTCGGCCCGGGGTACGACGCTGGGGAGTTTTTACGGCCGCAAGGCTGCTGATTAGCTGAAAGGAATGGGTTTGATTGGATGCAAGTTTAAAAGAGGCGATCCTGGCCGTTATTACCTGCGATCCTGCTAAGGTAAGCGGGGGTGGATGCCCCATTTTCTTGGTTCAGGATCAAAAAGAGATGGAAAAAACGTCTTTGCTGCTGGCCCGGATTCTGGGCGGCATGGTACATGATCTGGAAAACGATGTTTTTATAATTGTAAGGCATTAGTAGAATACTTTATAATATTTCATTTTTTTATCCGGGAGGACAATTGCATGAAAATCATCTACCACTGTTTCGGTGGGTCGCATTCATCAGTTACTGCTGCTGCTTTGCATTTAGGATTATTGCCTCGAGACCGCCGACCCACCCTGGAAGAACTTATGGCCATTCCCTATTTTGACAATACCGATAAGAGTAATTTTGGCTCCATTCGTTTTATGGGGTTGGATGAATATGAAAATATCATCTATATATTGGGGAAAAAGAGTTTAGGTGACCGTTACAGTAATATTTTGTATGGTACAGCTGAGATCCTGGGAGTTAGAGACCAAATACTGGCGGTCAACACCATGCCTAATGTCAACTGGATGATGAAACTTGGTGGGTTCATTTCGCGTCAGATAGGAATTGTCATGCTGGGTCGCCCCCTGGTAGGGATAGGCACCCAGCAAGCATTTTCAGCACTGGCAAATCTAGTGGATATAACTCGTCTGCAGTGTCTGGATCGTCGGCAGGTGCGGGCATGAACATTATATTTTTATCCAATACTGGCACCCACCATGCCCTGATCGTGGCTAACATCTTTCTGGGGCGTCTTAACAAGCCTGATTTTCGATATGTAAATGGTTTTTGTGATACCTTTCAAGACAAAAGTGGTTTTCCTATCTATATCGGTGAGGATGAGGACGGCAACCGGGTTTACACCCTGGGCGTAGGTAAGGATGTACTGATGGCCAAGAAGTCTTTGGAAGACCTGCGTTATTTACTGGGCTTTACCGAAAAAGAATTGGTGGTAGAGCCAGTTTTCATCAATGGACAGAATACCATCATGCTCTTCAGCCACTGGCCTAAATTGTTAGGTGGAGCTCAATTAAATATATTAAGCTCCACCTATTTCATAGAACGCCAGTTTGACACTCTGCAAAGAGTTGTTGATGACTTGCGGGGAAGGCTTAAGAAATTGCATTAATTGATATACCGCCTTAAACTTGCGGAGTCGAGGCTTTTCATGGATAATTGGGTAGGAGATGCCAAGTATCTGGAGGAAAACGCTAGTGGGAGCCCGCATTAAGGAAGTAATTGAAGATAGCATAGGTTTTGAAGTTGGTTTGGAGTCGGGAGACAGGGTGCTCAGCATCAACGGGCAGCCGCTTATAGACATCCTCGATTATCAATTCTATTCTAAAGATGATAATATAACCCTGGAAGTGGAGAAAAACAGCGGGGAACGATGGTCTATCGATATTGAAAAGGACTATGACGACGAACTGGGATTATTGTTCGAAGAGGTAGTTTTTGATCGTATCAGGGTATGCCGCAACCGCTGTGTGTTTTGCTTTGTTGACCAGCTGCCAGCAGCTATGCGAAAGACTCTTTATGTAAAAGATGATGACTACCGTTATTCTTTCCTGTTTGGCAATTTTGTGACCCTTACCAATTTAACGGAGAGCGACTGGAATAAACTGGAGAGCATGCGGCTCAGCCCCCTGTATGTATCAGTACATACTACTGCAGGCCAATTGCGTCAACAGATGATGAAGAATCCCCAGGCAGCACACATTAAAGAGGATCTGCTCCGTCTTAAAAAAGCCGGTATCCAGGTACATACCCAGATAGTGCTCTGTCCCGGCCTGAACGATGGATCAGAATTACTTACCACCATTAGTGATTTAGCTGATCTTTATCCGTCGGTACAGTCAGTAGGAATAGTACCGGTCGGATTGACTGGTCATCGGGAAGGATTGCCGGTTATAGGTACCTTCACTTCTGCCCAAGCCCGGGAATTAATTGAGCAGGCCAATCGGTGGCAGGAAAAATTCCGCTCCCAGTGGGACACAGGCCTGGTCTACTTGGCGGATGAGTTTTTTATAAAAGCGGGTCTTCCGCTACCACCTGCTGAGTACTATGATGACTACAGCCAAATTGAAAATGGTATAGGGCTGACTCGATTGTTTCTGGATGACTGGAGCGAGGTAATAGCAGACCTGCCCAATGAGGTAGAACCCACCGAGGCTTACCTGGTTACCGGAGAGTCAGCGGTTTCACTTATGCAATCCGTGGCTGATGACCTTCGCAGGATCAAAGGTCTTAGGGTAGGAGTTATCGCCATACCTAATCACTATTTTGGCGGCAATGTGACCGTAACCGGACTACTGACCGGAACCGATATCATTAATTGTCTGCAAAGCGATTATAAAGGCAAAAAAGTAATCATTCCTGACGTTTTATTACAGGAAGGCAGCACTATAATGTTAGACGACATAAGCGTGGAAGAAATTGCATCCCAGAGTGGGGCAGTGCTTCGCACTACCGATGGAAGTGCCCGCTCGTTAGCGGAAGCTGTTTTATACTGATGTGTATGGGAGGATCAGCATGGCTAAACCTGTGGTTGCCATTGTAGGACGACCTAATGTGGGTAAATCAACCTTATTCAACCGTCTGGCCGGAGCTCGCAAAGCTATTGTCGAAGATGTTCCCGGGGTGACCCGAGATCGTCTTTATGAAAGCACTGATTGGGCTGGGCGGGAATTCATTATTATCGATACCGGGGGAATACGTTTTGATGAAGGGGATGTGTTCACTCGGGAGGTTAAGTTGCAAGCTGAATTGGCCATCGAAGAAGCCGATGTGATCCTCTTTGTGGTAGATACCAAAGATGGGGTCACTCATGAAGACGAACAGGTGGCTGAACTATTAAGAAAATCTCGGCGTCCCGTTATCCTTGCTGCCAACAAAGTCGAAAACTTTGGTAAACAGCTGGAATACTATGAGTTTTACAATCTGGGATTGGGGGATCCCATTCCTATTTCCGCTATGCATGGCATGAATACCGATGAGCTATTGGATGCGGTAATAAACAAGTTCGGCCCGCCTGCACAGTATGCCGAAGACCCTAATGCCGTCAAAATAGCGGTGGTAGGAAGACCCAATGTGGGCAAATCATCACTGGTTAACGCCTTGCTAGGCGAAGAACGTGTGATCGTCAGTGATGTGCCGGGAACAACTCGGGATGCTATCGATACTCCCTTCCGCTATAATGGCACGGATTATATTCTGATCGATACGGCCGGTATTCGCAAAAAATCACGCATCAAGGAGACTACCGAAAAATACAGTGTAATAAGAGCCCTGCGCAGTGTTGATCGAGCTGATGTGGTGCTTATAATACTTGATGCTACCGAAGGAGTTATTGATCAGGATCAGCGTATCGCCGGCTATGTACAGGAACAGTGCAAAGCCAATATAATTGTGGTCAACAAATGGGATCTAATCGAGAAGACCGGCACTACAATGAACAAGTTCGATAAGGATATTCGCGAGGAACTGAAGTTTCTATCGTTTTCACCACTGTTATATATATCAGCCGTGACCCGCCAACGGATTTTCCAGGTGCTGGATATTGCCGATTTCGTGGTTGAACAACATAATCGACGCATATCAACAGCTGAATTAAACCGAGTACTCAACGAAGCTATGATGCTGAACCCTCTTCCCGGTGGCGGAGGCAGACGTATCAAAATCTATTACGGTACCCAGGTGCGCACGGCACCGCCCACCTTTGTTTTATTCGCCAATAATCCCGAGATGGTTCATTTTTCGTATCTTCGCTACCTGGAAAACCAACTGCGGCAGAACTTTGGATTTGAGGGGACGCCTATTCGCTTGATCCTAAGAGCTCGCAGCGGGCAAGAACAATAGATATTGGGGGGGCTGGACGTGTACAGTGTGGCTTTGATCGTCTTGTGCTATCTTATCGGTGCTATTCCTTTTTCATATCTTGTTTCCCAGTTAAAAGGGATCGATATACGCACGCGTGGCAGTGGCAATGTTGGAGCTACTAATGTGTTGCGAACCTTGGGTCCGGTCCTGGGATTGGTTGCTTTAGGCGCCGATTTACTTAAAGGAGTAGCAGCCGCTTGGCTCGGTAGCATGGCCGGTGGTGAGTGGGTGATCGTTGGCTGTGCATTTGCGGCAGTGGTAGGCCATTGCTATTCAGTATTTCTTCGCTTTCGGGGAGGCAAAGGTATGGCTACCGCGGCAGGTATTGTGCTCTATTTGCTGCCCATGCAGTTTTTAATACTACTGGTAGTATTTTTAGTGGTAGTAGCACTGTTGCGCTATGT
>CAZTZX010000092.1:0-7144 GCA_964618175.1 uncultured Syntrophomonas sp.
TCCGATCGTCAATGACTATAGTGCCTCTTATACTTTCTTAAATCGCAACAAAAAGGGGCTACTCGGACTTGCGTTCCCAGGCTGGTAAGGAGATTTCTCTCGATCTTGTTGAAAATGTTGATGTGGTCTGTGAGAACTATAAGATACCATGAGAAATTAGGTTTGGTATATGAGGTTTATGATTCTGAAAGTAATCCGACCCGGGGTTCGTATAGAAAGATAAATAGATTAAATGGGAGGATTTGTTATAGTGAGACACTTAGCAACAATGGCAGTAGTAATTACCCTATTGATTTACCTGCCTTTCGCAGCATCAGCCGATACTGACCTGATGTTTAGCGATACTAAGGGACACTGGGCCGAGAAGTCCATTGCCAAGGCAGTAGAACAGAACCTGATGCAAGGAATAGGGAAAAATGAGCAGGGAGAATTTTTGTTCGCTCCGGACAGTTTAGTTACTCGTTCTCAGGCCGCAGCAGTATTAGTGCGGGCGTTTAACTTGGATTATGGTAATAATCCTTCGGTAAAAGAGGCCATGGCGGCGGACTATTATAGGGATGTAAATAATGATTCCTGGTATGCTGAACCTATTCTTTTCTGTACATTCAATAAGATTTTTTCCGTGGAAGGGGATCGGTTTTATCCCGACCGTCCGATCACTAGAATTGAAATGGCTCAGACTATTCAACGCTCGTTCACTGCAAAAAACATCAATGTTCCCATGATTCAGATAATGCCTCATTTTAACGACACCCAAAATCTAGGTAACGAAGAAATGAATGCGGTTGTTTTTGTTCATAATACCAGCATCATGAAGGGAAGCGATGGATACTTCCGTCCATTTGATAATGTGACTCGGGCAGAAGTGGCCCGCATTATTTCGGCTTGTAAAGACATTATAGAAATGAACTCAACTACGGATCAGCTTGATGTTGCTATATCGATCCAGAAAACAGCTGTACAAGAGCAGCGCCCGCATATGGAAATCGACCTTGAACTCCCAACAGTCACTGGGATGGCTGATCAAGCCTTACAGGATAAGATAAATACACGCTGGGAGCAGGATGCGGAAAAGTTTAAGCAGGAAATCGCCTCTACCTTGGATGACTATGTGAAAAATGCAGAAATATCTGGTTATCCGGTGCATACTTATCAAGCCTTTTCACGTATTCAAGAAGGCTATGCCAGTGCCGGATTCTTGAGCCTGTATATTGACTACTACAATTACACCGGAGGCGCTCACGGCTTTACGGAACGCCGCCCTTACAATATTGATTTGAGTACTGGGCAGGATCTGGCATTAGACGAAATATTTACACCCGGCTATGATTACTGCTCAACAATTAATACTTTTATCAATCAGCAAATCAAAGCCAATCCTGAAATATTCTTCGAGGGTGATATGGGCTTTATGGGGATAGATAAGCAGCAGTCCTTTTACATTAAAGACGGCCATCTAGTGGTCTATTTTGGCCTTTATGAAATCGCGCCTTATGTTGCGGGAATACAAGAGTTTAAGCTGCCTCTGGATAGCTTTGGCTCCAATCTGCGAATTCCCGAATAATACACCACCTCCACGTTAAATAGCAACAGGCTCCCTGTTTGAGGGGAGCCTGTTATACTTAGCAAATAGATTTCTCCATTTATTTTTCTTTGAATTCTGGCTTGCGTTTCTCGAAGAAGGCTTGGATAGCCTCATTCTGGTCCTCAGTCCCACAGCAGAATATAGATTGGATCTGTTCAAGGAGCAGTCCTCCGGCTATGCTGCTGTCCATGGAAGCATTGATAGCCTTCTTGCCAAACCGTACTGCCCAGGGGGGATTGTTGATGATCCTCTTGGCCAGCTTTTCGGTACGCTCATAGAGTTGATCGCGGGGAACTACGATCTCTACTAAGCCAATTTCCTTAGCTTCCTGAGCGTCAATTTCTTCACAAGCCAAGATCAGGCGTTTGGCTTGGCCAGGGCCTACCAGTCGGGGCAATCGCTGACTGCCTCCCATGTCAGGAGATAAGCCAAATCTTACTTCGGGAATCGCTAAACGAGCATCCTCTGAGGCTACCCGGATATCGCAGGCGGTCAGCATCTCGAAACCTGCTCCATAGCACACCCCATGAACCGCGGCAATAACTATGGCATTCATATCCTGCCAGCGAGTATTGAGGCGCTGTAGCCAGTGAATGTTGTCGGCCACCCAATTAGAGTTGACTTCTTCCAGGTCGTGAAGATCAATTCCGGCGCTAAAATGCTCACCATCTGCTTTAATGATAACTACTCTTATGTCACGATTGGCCTCGATCTCATCCTGTACTAGCGGCATCTCTTTCCAGGGTCCCAATCCCATGGTGTTTAAGCGATCTGGACGATTAAGGGTCACATAGGCAATAGCACCCTTAACTTCCAGATGGTAGTATTCAAAACTAGGCATGCCATTCACTCCTTTTTAAAATATTATAATAGATAATATTCTACTAACGAGGCCGTATTCCTAGCAGGTTGATTGTTAAGTTGACAGTTTAGCGCATTTAATTAAACAATAGCCTGCCCTAATTTAATTCGTTTTCCCATCTCATCAGTGGTCAGAATAGCATCGTAGACTAAGTCTTCGGTTATCGGAAAAGCATGATTGAAGATTATGGCCTTAGGTTTACATGAAACCGCCACCGCTTCGCGGAGGCGTTTCTCACCGATGTTTTCAATCTGGAGATCAGCCAGGGTAAGTGGCAGACCTACTTTGTAATTGAATTCAAAGACCTGTTGGATGAGATTCTTGGAGCGACCCTCTAAAACCATCTGTACCAGAGTCAAAAAACCGATTTTTTCGCCATGATAAAAGCCATGACATTCCTCCAGCATATTTAGACCGTCCTGCAGGGAATGAGCCGCCGCTACGCCTCCGCTTTCAAATCCCATGCCGCTTAACAGTATATTGGCTTCCACCACTTTTTCAAGAGCTGGAGTAACTGCCTGTCGCTGATTGGCTATTACAGCCTGCAAACCGTATTCCATAAGAATATCAAAGCACAGCCTCGCCAAAGTTACGGCGGCGCAGGTACTTTGTCCTCGAGCCGGATTACGGGCTCCTGATTGTATAGCTGCGTCAGCTTCTAACCAGGTAGCTAATGCATCACCCATACCGGCAACTAGCATTCTCACTGGTGAACGGGCAATTATACCAGTGTCCACTAATACTAAATCAGGATTTCTAGGTGGAATAAGGAACTTCTCGATAGATCCATCTTCCTTATATATTACAGACATGGCACTACAAGGTGCGTCATTGGAAGCAATGGTAGGAATAATTACCGTAGCTGCATGGGTTGCAGCTGCGACTGCTTTAGCAGTATCAATGGCTTTGCCACCACCACTGGCAACTATTACATCACATTGCTTTTCTATGGCAAGATTAGTTAATCGATCAATCTCAGCATAACTACATTCGCCACCGAATACTTCTTCTACCTGACTTATCCCATTTTCTTCAAAACTCTTCTCGCGTCCTGCTCGAGTAACCTCTAAGCCGGTTTTACCACCGATCACCAGGGCATTCTTACCGATTTTTTTGATATGACGACCAATTTCCCAAATAGCTCCTTGCCCTTGTACATAGCGACCAGGGGCAATCATCACCTTTACGTTTCCTGCCATATTTCTTCCTCCTTTTTAAGATGATTGCAACTGCAAATATTGTGTGAGATAATGGCATTCTTTATTATTCTAACCAATACCCGTGCTTATTTGTAGATGTATTTACTACAAAACTGGTTCCCATCTTGTATAACAAATTTTATTGTATATACTTGGTAAATGTTTGAGTTAGTAATATGATATGCTTAATACAACGCCTGACAGGGGACTATTATGTGAAAAAGCAACCTAAAAACAAGCCTGTTTTTAAGACGATTCGAGTTGGCACCAATCACTTTCTTAGGAGTGGTGCAGGAGCGCATGTAGACAAGAAAAAGGAAATGCAGAAAATACTTTGCCGCACCAAACCTAGACAAAATGATTAGCAATTCAACGGGTGAAGAAAATAAAAATAGTGTAGGAGGGAAATCTATGAGTACAAGTTTTGTGACGGTGGAAAAGCAGGGGCATGTTTTACTTATAGGCATGAACCGTCCTGAAAAAAGAAATGCTTTGAGTTTAGAAATGTATAAGGAACTGGCTCAGGCTTACGGACAGCTAGATCAGGATCCCGACCTGCGTTGCGGTTTACTTTTTGCGCATGGTGATCATTTTACCGCCGGGCTGGATCTGGTACAATGGGCCGGAGTTTTTGCCGAAGGAAAGATGCCTACTCTTCCAGATGGAATGATCGACATTTTTGGTCTGGATGAGGACCGCCGCTTAAGTAAACCTTTAGTCATGGCCGTTCAGGGAATCTGCTATACTATTGGTTTTGAGATGCTGTTATGTACAGATGTCCGGATAGCCGCATCAGATCTACGGTTAGGACAGATCGAAGTTAAAAGGGGCATATATCCGGTCGGGGGAGCTACTGTACGAATGTATCAAGAATTGGGCTGGGGCAACGCCATGCGCTATCTGCTAACCGGTGATGAAATCTCCGCGGCGGAAGCCTACCGTCTTGGACTGGTACAGGAGGTATGCGAGCCAGGTCAACAGTTTGAGCGGGCTTTGGAAATTGCTACTCGCATTTCCAAACAGGCTCCCCTGGGGGTTCAGGCAGCATTACGTTCAGCTAGGATCGCCCGGGTAGATGGAACTAGAGCCTCCATAGACAGGTTAATGCCTGATATTGCTCCCATAATGAAAAGTGAAGATGCCGCAGAAGGAGTACAGGCTTTTGTAGAACGCCGCGAGGCTAATTTTAAGGGCCGTTAACAGCAAATATTATGCATTTTCTCGGAAAGGTTTTATGCTAGGAGAATAGTTATGATTGAACAAGTATTACCTGATATTTTTAAAATCGAGGTTCCTTTACCGAAAAATCCTTTACGGGCCACCAATTCATATTTCATTCGCGGTAATGAGAGAAATTTACTGGTGGATACCGGCTTTAATTGTGAAGAATCCCGTGATGCTATGGTTAGTGCCTTTCAGGAATTAAATGTTTCGATGGAAAACACGGACCTTTTTATTACCCACTTGCACTCTGATCATGCGGGATTGCTAAGTTTTCTGACGACACCACAGACAACCGTTTGGATGAGTGAGCCGGATGGCTATGTGGTCGGGGGAGGTCAGCTAAGTTCTCATTGGCAAATATTTAGTGGTTTTCTAGTCGGCAGTGGCTTAATAGCTGATGGCATAGAGAATACTATTGAGCGCCATCCAGGTTACCGTTATGCACCAGAGATATTTGGCGATTTTACCAACGTACAAGAAGGCGATGAAATAAAGGTGGGCAGCTACCGTTTTCAGTGCCTGGAAACCAAGGGACATACGCCCGGCCACATCTGCTTGTATGATCAGGATAAAAAGCTCTTGCTATCAGGTGATCACATACTGGGAAAGATAACACCCAATATTACTCTGTGGCAATTAGGTGAGGATGTTCTGGGCGACTATCTAAGGAGTCTGGATCGCATTGCTTCCTTGGATGTTGATTTGGTGTTACCTGGTCATCGCTATATAATGAATGACTGCCGGGGACGTATCCAGGAATTAAAAAACCATCATAAAGCTCGTCTGGAAAATGTGCTAGACATATTAGGTGATCAGAGCTTGAACGGTGTTGAGGTCGCCCAGCAGATGAAATGGGATCTTTCATTTAAAGATTGGCGAGACTTCCCCTGGGGACAAAAGCTCTTTGCGGTAGGGGAAGCTATGTCACACCTATATCATCTTTTCCAGTTGGGTGTTTTACTGATCCACTGTGAAAATGATATTTATTTCTTTACAAAAAGATAGATAAACACCAACAGGACGCGTCAAATCTAGCAACTGACGCGTCCTTGGTTTTACGTGCGGCTATTCCTTCTTGGCGGCTCTCTTTTTCTTTATAGCGAGGAATAGAAGATATGCCAACACCAGCAAGATCAGATATGGCAGGATAGCAAAAAGGGCAATCACTGACCAATTGAATAACTGCAGCATAGAGTTTAGGCTGTTGACCAGGGCATTTTTAGCTTTGGATACCGTTCCCTGGGGAGTGGTTAGCTCATTGACCGAGGTCTGCAAATGAATATTATACTGTGCATAATGGACCTGATTTTTTAACACATTCATCCGAGCCTGTAGCGATTCGCGTTTCTCACGTACCTGGGCAATTTCCCGTTCTATGGCTAACAAGTCTTGGATAGAGGCAGCTTCATCATCCATGAATGACAGCATACGTTCTTCTTCTTTTTGCAGGACTTTGAGCCGGGCTTCGGTATCATAGTATTCGGTGGTCACATCGTCAGTGTACATGGTTTGATGATTAATTGTACCCAAAGATTCCAGGTAAGATGCCATTTGTTCCATCTTATCGTGAGGTATTTTTACTACCAGTCGCGCGTCAGATGATTCGCCTTGGTTCGACGATAGGCGGCTCTCCAGCAAATAACCGCTGAACTTATTAGTCTGTAGCATAATTTCATTGACAGCCTTATTGGGGTCAGGCACTAATAAAGTATAATCAAGGTTATAAACCAGTTTTCTTTCTATTGTTATGGTTATATCTTCACCCTGGTTATCTTCCATTTTGCCATCATATTCTGCTTGAGCCAAATCTGCTATGCTTTGGCTGCTTTGTACTACAGCATCCGTACTTGGCGAGGCACCGCATCCCCCAATCATAGACAACGTGAAAATCAGTATGACTAAAAATACGGTGCGTAGGTTCAAATTCATTTCTGGGCCTCCCTTCTTTTGCCTTATTTACAATACGGTAAAAAGCTAGGTATCTTGCATATTTCGTTCATCTGGTGAACATGACCTGCTTTGATGTACATTCATTTTTATGGAGGGTCAATATCTGAGTCGTTTTACAACAATTAATATAGATAAAAATTCCTTCCTCGGGGAAGAGATCAGAGGGGATGGAAAGCGGAGATTTCAGTTGGTCTCGGTTTGCTGTCTGGTAAGTCGAATATTGCCTAGGTAACTGATAGAAAAATGCTCAGGCCTGACTGCCGTAATGGTAATCAGGCCTGAGCGGTTTATACATAATCGCGAATGATTTCATCAGGGTCACCG
>CAZTZX010000093.1:0-7096 GCA_964618175.1 uncultured Syntrophomonas sp.
GCCCAAGGTATCCCGCCCACGTATCTCACCCGCTATTTCAGTAGTCAGGGGGATAGATATCAAGCCAGTGACGATCTTCGCAGAATGGTGAAATTTAAGCGGCACGACCTGTTAAGAGATTCTTTTGGACGAAGTTTTGACTTGATTTTATGTCGCAATGTAGTGATCTATTTTACCGAGGAGACCAAAAACCGCCTCTACCAACGTTTCTCTGATTCTTTGACCAGTGGCGGAGCGCTGTTTATCGGTAGTACCGAACAGATATTTCAAGCCCGGGAACTAGGATTAAAGACCATAGCCACCTTCTTTTATCAGAAGGTAATTTAAGCGAGATCGATTACAAATTTTCTGTTTCGGCAGGAAATGCTGCATATATAGCGAATCTTTATTTTGATGTGCTGTTTTCTGAGACATTTCTTTTCTTTTTAGTTTGGCGGTAATTTGCCGAAAGGCAACCGATAGAGATTTCTTCTTGGGGGTGGTGGTGTAATTTCTGTCAACAATTTCTGCGAGTTATGAGGGGTTTGGGTTAGTTAATCAAATGAAAAATTAATGAGTCGGAAAAGGAGGAATGAACTTGAAGGTTCTGGTATGTGTGAAGCAAACATTTGACACCGAAGCCAAAATCGAGTTAAAGGATGGCAAGATAACGGATGCGGGTATCAATCTGATTATCAATCCTTATGATGAAGTGGCTGTTGAAGGTGCAATCCAATTGAAGGAAAAGGGCATAGCCAAGGAAATTGTGATTCTTGCGGCTGGTGCTGACAAAGCTATGGATGCTATCCGTACCGCTTTAGCCATGGGCGCTGACCGTGGTATTCTGGTAAAACAAGATAGTGCTGCTGATGAATACCAGAGAGCTGTTGCTTTAGCGGCTGCTATCAAAGACGAAAATCCCGATTTGATTCTGGCAGGACATGTTGCCTCTGATGATGGATCCTCTCAGGTGCCTACCCGCATTGCAGAAATCCTTGGATTACCGCATGTAAACGTAATCACGGACATTGAAATTGCTAGTGGTAAAGCGACCTGCACCAGTGAAGCTGACGGTGGAACTCAGGTTACTGAAGTAAGTATACCCGCAGTTATTTCCAGTCAGGTTAGCTGGAATGAGCCGCGCTATCCTTCCATGAAGGGTATCATGCAGGCTAAGAAAAAACCGGTTGCAAACATTGATGCCGCAGCCGCCGAAGCCAAGACCAACATCGTGGAATTCGCTCTGCCGCCTGCTAAGACTGCTGGCATTAAGATCGAAGAAGATCCAGATGTTGCCGCAAACAAATTGGGCGACTGGATGAAGAACACGGTTAAGGTAGAAGTAAAATAACTCAGCCTGAAATAATGGCATGATATAAAGGAGGGTAATCAATGGCCGGAACTTGGGTATTTATTGAACAGAGAGAAGGAACCATTCGTAAGGTTAGCTTTGAGATGATTTCCAAGGCTAAAACTTTTGGTGATGAAGTAAGTGCAGTGGTCTTTGGCAAAGGTGTAGAAGGCCAGGCTGCTGAATATGCTAAATATGGTGCTGATAAAGTTTACGTTGTGGAAGGCGATGTGTTTGCCAACTACAACACTGGTGCATTTGTCGCTCAAATGGCGGCTATGATACAGGAATATGCTCCCAACGCTATCCTGTTTGCACATACTTTTAGCGGCAGAGATTTTGGCTCTCGTTTGGCTCAAAAACTGGAAGCCGGTCTGGCAACTGACGTAATAGATGCTCAGATCAGTGCTGGCAAAGGTGTTTTCACCCGCGCAATTTATGCCGGAAAAGCATTATCTAAGGTGGAAATTACTACCAGTCCTGTTATGGCGACGGTTCGCGCCGGTGTTTTCGAAGTAGTCGAAGGCGCTGGAGCTGGCGCAGTAGTAAAGCCAGCTATAGCAGCTACTGATGCTGATGTTTATCAGGTCGTTAAGAGTTTTGAACCCACTGTTTCTGCACGGCCCGAATTAACCGAGGCTGATGTGGTTGTCTCCGGTGGCCGTGGTTGTAAAGGCCCTGAGGGTATCCAGATCGTAGAACAACTGGCTGATCTTCTGGGCGCTGCCTTGGGCGGTTCCCGCGCATCTATTGACTCTGGTTGGCTGGGTCATGAACTACAGGTAGGACAAACCGGTAAAGTGGTTAACCCCAATTTATACGTAGCCGCTGGTATTTCCGGAGCTATTCAGCACTTGGCTGGTATGTCCTCCTCCAAATTTATCGCCGCGATCAATACTGACCCCGAAGCCCCCATTTTTAATGTGGCTGATTTCGGTGTGGTCGGAGACCTCTTCAAAGTTGTACCGCTGCTGTGCGAGGAGCTTAAAAAATAGGGTCTCACACAGGGGGGGAGATGGTTTTGCTGGATATGCGCTTTATCGCCATATCCAGCAAATAAACCTTTGGTTGTTAAGGAGGGAAAATTTTCGATGATTTTTGGATTTACTCCACTTGAAGGCGGCTATTATGTTCCCATGCGTATTGTTGGAGCCAACATCCCTTATGAATGGCTGATCTATATCATCATGTGGATTCCCATAGGAATTTTGCTGTACGGCATCTACAAACGCTATCAAGTTTGGACATTGGCCAAAGGAGAAATTCATCGTAACGATCGGATCGGTGCCCGCATTTTATCATGGTTTGGATATACATTTGCTCAGGCCAGGGTTATACGCAAACCTTTGCCGGGAATTATGCATGCCATGCTATTCTGGGGTTTTGTAGTACTTGCTTTGGCAGCTGGTGTAGATGCTTCCCACTATTGGCTGGGCTGGCCACATATAGAGGGTCCATCTTATATCGGATTCTCTTGGTTCGTTGATGTTCTCGGACTGCTTGCTCTAATTGGAATAATTGGCTTGGCCGTGGTTCGCTATATTCAGAAGCCGGATCGTCTCAATGACAACAAAGCCTCTGATGGCTGGGTAGTCCTATTAGTATTTATAATTCTGTTTTTTGGATTTGTCATTGAAGGACTTCGTATCGCTGCTCAAATTCAAATGTCTGCCACTATGTCGCAGATGGCCTATGAACAGGCAGCATCTCCTATTGGCTGGCTATTTGCCATGGCTTTGGGTGGTATATCCCTGGAATCGGCTTTAATGTGGCATCGTATATTGTGGTGGTTCCACATGGCCACAGCTTTCTTATTTATCGCGTTGATGCCTTTTACCAAACTGTGGCATATTTTTGCCGGCATGTTAAACTATGCTTTCCGGGATTTGGGTCCTTCATCGCTTCGTATGGTTGAAAACATTGAAGAAGCTGAAACCTTTGGTGTAGAAAACATCGAGGAATTTGGATGGAAAGACTTACTTGATTTAGATACCTGTATTCGTTGTGGTCGCTGCCAGGAAAACTGCCCGGCCTACAATACAGGTAAAGCCCTTAATCCGAAAATTACTATTATTCAGCACATGAAGGAGCATCTTGATGAAAAGGCACCATATTTGCTGGCTCAAAAGGGTCAAGAACCCGAAGAGACTGATGTGGTAGCCATGACTGAAGAAGCTACTGAAGAAGTTAGCCCCATGGAGAAAAGCCTGATCTATGACGTGGTTACCACCGATGTTATATGGGATTGTACCAATTGTCGGGCATGTATGGAACATTGTCCCATGTTCATCGAACATATTCCCAAAATTGTAGAAATGCGCCGTAATTTGGTTATGTGGCAAGGTGATATGCCCGGCGAAGCGCAAGCGGCTTTCACCAACATGGAACGTAACTACAACCCCTGGGGGGTAGGTTTTGCTAATCGAGCCGCTTGGATGGATGAGCGCGGTGTTCGGGAGATGGTTAATCTTCTGTCAGAAGATGGCGGAGAGTTTGAGTATCTGCTCTATGCTGGCTGTGCCGTTTCCTTTGATGATCGCTATAAGAGGGTCGGTGAAGCGCTGGTCAAATTATTGAATAAAGCTGGCGTGAGCTTTGGATATTTAGGTGTGGAAGAATACTGTTGCGGTGACTCGGCTCGACGCCTTGGCAACGAGTACCTCTACCAAACCATGGCTCAGCAGAATATTGAAACCTTCAACAATTATGGCGTAAAAAAAATCATCGTAGTATGTCCTCATGGCTATAACACTTTGAAAAACGAATATCCGCAAATGGGTGGAAACTATGAAGTCTACCATTATACAGAGATCCTGGCTAAGCTAGTGGCTGAAGGCAAGTTGAAACCGGCCAAAGCTCTAAATGCCAAAGTCACTTATCATGACTCTTGTTTCCTAGGTAGACACAACAGTATTTACGACCAGCCGCGTAATGTTATCAAGGCTGCCGGTGGCAACATCATCGAAATCGATAAGTCCAAGAACTTTGGATTCTGCTGTGGTGCAGGTGGCGGCCGGATGTGGCTGGAAGAAGATGCAGTTGAGGGTTACAAGCGTATCAATGATACACGTACCGATCAACTGTTGGCTCCCGCTCCCGGAATGATCGTAACCAACTGCCCATTCTGTCTAACCATGATATCCGATGGTGTCAAAGGAGCCGAGGCTGAGGAACAGACTAAAGTATTTGATGTAGCCGAAGTTCTATGGCAGAGTATGGAACAGTAGAAAGCAGTCAGCTTTTTTAGGTAGAAGAACCCCCTATTTAGGGGGTTCTTCTCTTTCTTAAAATCATTTAACTGTTTGAGAGTTTTGCATAATTAACTTTTCCTTAATTATCATTGTAATTTATAGAATTATTCCGGAGCGGTAGCGAAGGATCTACAGCATTTATAAGACTCTTCGCTATCGCTCAGAGTGACAATATTGAAGGATTGATTGAAATTATGCAGAATCTACGTTTAAGAAAAGGTCTTGAAGAATAAATGGAAATAGGCTAACAATTATTATTATGGCTCTTGCTAACGTTTTTAGCATATGCTTACCATTATTTTAGCAAGGTTACTTTGTGTAAAACATCTTTAGCGTTTTCAAACAGTTTTACCGCTTGGCTTGGGTAGTATGTGCGGTTTACCAGAGCGGAAGACTACTGGGTTTCACTTAATCAAACACTGTCTTTTAGAGATCAATGCAATGCAATGATTCCCATATTATTACGGTGTGTTGCAGAATTAATTGAATAAAGGTACAATTGGCTAGTAGAATAGTCGTAGTATTCGATGAATTTCTACAAAGAATTTGATTACCTGGGTCGAATGATTTAGACTTGGTAAAAATAGTATTTATAAGTAGAGAATTACATCACGAGGATTAAGGAGGAATAATTAATGAGTCGGGAAGTAGTATTGGTTGGTGCCTGTAGGACACCGGTAGGAACATTTGGAGGACAACTTAAGGACACCAAGGTAGTTGATTTGGGTGCCCTGGTAATGCAGGAAGCTATGAAGCGAGCCGGGATTTCCGCCGATCAGATTGATGAAGTAATATTTGGCTGTGTTTTACAAGCGGCCCAGGGACAAAATGTGACTCGTCAGTCAGCCATTAAGGCTGGCATACCGGAAACCGTGCCCTCTTTAACCATTAATAAAGTATGCGGTTCCGGTTTGCGTTCTGTTAGTATGGCTGCTCAGATAATCAAAGCCGGTGATGCTGATATTGTTATGGCCGGCGGTATGGAGAATATGTCGGCAGCACCTTATGCTTTGGAAAAGGCCCGCTATGGTTACCGCATGAATAATGGAACTCTGGTAGATGTAATGATTAAAGATGGCCTCTGGGAAGCGTTTAACGATTATCATATGGGAATGACTGCGGAAAACGTGGCTGACAAATACGGAATCAGCCGGGAAGATCAAGATGCATTTGGACTGCGCAGTCAGGAATTAGCCGCACAAGCGATTAAAGAAGGCAGATTTAAGGATGAGATAGTACCCGTGGTAATTTCCACTAAAAAGGGTGATATTGTATTTGATACTGATGAACATCCTCGTGCTACCACTGCTGAAAAGATGAGCAAACTTAAACCAGCTTTTAAGAAGGATGGTACTGTCACTGCTGGAAATGCTTCCGGAATAAATGACGGAGCAGGTGCAGTAATAGTTATGAGTAAGGAAAAGGCTGATGAACTGGGGATTAATCCTATGGTTAGGGTGGTTAGCTATGCCTCTGGTGGTGTGGATCCCAAAATAATGGGCGTTGGACCGATACCAGCCACTCGTAAAGCCCTGGAGAAAGCCGGTATGACTGTGGACGATCTGGAATTAATAGAGGCTAATGAAGCGTTTGCTTCCCAGAGTCTGGCAGTGGCTCGTGAACTGGGCTGGGCTGACAAGATGGAAAAGGTTAATGTCAATGGTGGCGCTATTGCACTGGGACACCCCATTGGAGCTTCTGGAACGCGCATTTTGGTATCACTCCTTTATGAGATGCAGAAAAGGGATAGTAAAACCGGCCTGGCCACGCTTTGTATTGGCGGGGGACAGGGAACTGCTCTGATTGTCGGCAGAGATTAGGATTAAGCTTAGGAAAGTAATTTGGTGTTCATCAATATTAAGCACAGGAGTGGAGTACTCTTGTGCTTTAATTTTGGGCAAAATGAGAAAGAAAGCAGGGAATTGTAATACTGGAAGCGAAACATAACCGGAGCAATCGGTGGCGGTAATCCCGACAAGGAAAGGAGGACGGTGAGTGCGTGTAGCAGTATATCCAGGTAGTTTCGACCCGGTAACCAATGGTCATATGGATATAGTGGAAAAAAGCAGTCGGCTTTTTGATAAAATAATTATTGCTGTGGTACATAATGTTACCAAGAAGGCCTTTTTTACTCTGGATGAAAGGGTAGCTCTGATAAAGGACAGTACTCGACATTTGGAAAATGTCGAAGTGGATTGCTTCAGTGGATTGCTGGCAACTTATTTATACGAAAAGAAGGCTGGCGCTATAATCCGCGGCTTAAGATCCATGAGCGATTTTGAGTATGAAATGCATATGGCCATGATGAACAAACGCCTTATTCCCGAAGTCGATACCGTTTTTATTATGGCGGATACGGAGTTTGTTTTTATCAGTTCCAGCGGAGTGAAGGAAGCTGCACTCCTAGGCGGAGATGTGAGTTCCCTGGTTCCTCCTCAGGTCAAGGCGGGACTGGAAGAAAAGTATCGGCAACTGCGCGGATGATTTTAATCACTGCCAAAAGGGACAATAGCTT
>CAZTZX010000094.1:0-7093 GCA_964618175.1 uncultured Syntrophomonas sp.
CAGCGATCGGCCAGCTCCTGCATCTCCTGGCGAGTGTAGGGAACCACAGCTCCATAGTCGGTATCCAGAGTAATCGAAGGGTTGAACTGCTGCAGGGAATATAGCTGGGCTCCCTGGATATAGCGGGCGATTTCTTCTATATCTTCGGGCGGATGTAAGAGCGGTACCACCGTGGTGCGGAATTCCACCTTGATGGCTGCTTCCATCAGCATGCGGATGGAACTGCGCACATTGAAAAACTCTTCGGTAGTGAGCTTGCCGCAGGCCCGTGTGTATTTGCGGTAATCCAGGGGCGCTTTGATATCCATGGCTACATAATCCAGCTTACCACTGTCGATCAATTGCTGCAGCATGGCCGGATTAGTCCCATTGGTATCTAGTTTGACCAAATAGCCTAACTCTTTAAAAGCGGCTAAAGCGGCCGGAAGCTCTTCATATAAAGTGGGTTCTCCCCCGGTTACGGTCACCGCATCCAGAAAGCCATGCCGTTCTCTCAAGAATTGCACGGCTTCTTCCATGGAAATAACCAGCTCACTCACCCGCGGGGAACGTAACAGCAGATGGGTATTCTGGCAAAAGGGACAGCGGATATTGCATCCCCGGGTGAAGAGCACGGCTGTGACCTCCCCCGGGTAGTCCACCAGACTCTGCTTTACTAAACCGGCAAACTTCATTCTATTGAATGGCCTTATCGTAGGTTTTGCGTCCGGAAAACTCGGCTTGTTTGCCGGCATTCCATTGATCGACGGGCCGCAGATAGCCTACCACTCGAGAATATACTTCGCACATAGTCTCCCGGCCGTCGGCTTCACAAATGGGGCAAGTCTCATGTTTGCCGCTCAGATAACCGTGGCTGGAGCAAATGCTGAACGTTGGCGTCAGGGTGAAATATGGCAGTCTAAACTGCTGGCAGACTTTGTTCACCAGTTTCTTGGATGACTCAATGGAAGGCACTGATTCACCCAGGAATATGTGGAAAACGGTTCCACCGGTGTAACGGGTCTGCATATCATCCTGTAGGTTCAGAGCTTTGAACAAATCATCGGTATAGTTGACCGGCAGTTGGGTTGAATTGGTGTAGTAAGGCTCGGCACCCCGCCGATATTCGGCTTCGTTAGCCACTATAATATCGGGGAATTCAGCTTTGTCCTTACGGGCTACGCTGTAGGTCACGCCCTCGGCCGGGGTTGCTTCTAAATTATATATGTTGTCGGTTTCGTCCTGGAACTCCATCAATTTATCGCGCATGTAATCCATAACTTCCAGGGTAAAGGCTATCCCCTCTTCACTGGCAATGTCGCTGCCCAGGAAATTCAAGCAGGCTTCGTTCATGCCAATCAAGCCTATGGTAGCAAAGTGGTTCTTCCAATAGCTGCCAAAGCCTTCCTTTATGTTGCGCAGGTAGAACTGGGAATAGGGATATAATCCGGATTCGGTCAAGCTCTCCAAGGCTTTGCGTTTGATTTCCAGACTGTCGCGGGCTAACTCCATGTTGCTCAGCAGACGTTTGTAGAAATCATCCTTATCCTTAGCCAGATAACCGATTCGGCTCATATTGATGGTAACTACGCCGATGGATCCGGTCAGAGGATTGGCACCAAACAGACCACCGCCCCGCTTTCTCAGCTCACGGTTGTCCAAGCGAAGACGACAGCACATACTGCGGGCATCTTCTGGATTCATATCGCTGTTGATGAAGTTGGAGAAGTAGGGAATGCCATAGCGAGAAGTCATCTCCCAGATCTTATCATAGTTGGGGTTATCCCAGTCAAAGTCTTCGGTAATATTGTAAGTGGGAATCGGGAAAGTAAATACCCGTTCCTCTGCGTCACCTTCCATCATGACCTCGGCAAAGGCCTGGTTGAACATATCCATTTCCGCCTGGAAGTCACCGTAGGTTTCCTCCATTAGTTTGCCGCCGATGATCACGGGCTGATTCTTCATAAACTCGGGCACTTTCAGATCCATAGTTACATTGGTAAAAGGAGTCTGGAAACCTACCCGGGTGGGAACGTTCATATTGAAAACAAACTCCTGCAAACCCTGTTTGACCTGTTTGTACTCCAATTTGTCATAGCGGATAAAGGGGGCCAAAAGGGTATCAAAGTTAGAAAATGCCTGGGCTCCAGCAGCTTCTCCCTGCAGGGTAAAGAAGAAATTGACTATTTGCCCCAGGATAGAACGAAAATGTTTGGCAGGGCCGCTGGCTACCTTGCCGCGCACACCCTTGAATCCTTCCAAGAGCAAGTCCTGAATATCCCAGCCCACGCAGTAGGCACCCAGAATACCCAGATCATGAACATGGAAGTCGCCCTTTACATGGGCTTCTCTGACTTCCGGTGGATAAACCTGATTAAGCCAGTATTGGGATACTATTAAGGAGGATATATGAAAATTCATGCCTTGCAGTGAGAAGGTCATGTTAGAATTTTCTTTGATGCGCCAGTCGCTTTTCTCAATGTAATCCGCAATAATCTTATTGTTGAAAAAGAGTTGGCTGGTTTCACGTATATCCTGATGCTGTTTGCGGTACAGAATGTAAGCTTTAGCCGTCTTGTAGTGACCATTCTTGACCAGAACGCGCTCTACTAAATCCTGCAGAGCTTCAACGGTGGCAATTTCATCTTCATCTACATACTGTGCTATCTCCACAACTTTGTCAGTCAGCTCCACTGCCGTCTGGTAATCCTTACCTCCTACGGCCTGAGCTGCCTTCCAAATTGCTTTGGTAACTTTTTCTTTTTCAAAGGGTACTATTCGTCCATCGCGTTTCTTAATCTTAGTAATGTCCACTCAATCATCCTCCTTTGATTAAACCACAATATATAGTAGTGGGTATCACCACTTAGTACTATATTCTGTATAGTCCATTATATTGAAAACGGTTGTCCAGGTCAAACCTAAATTTAGCATTTGAAGTAACATTCGAGTTTATTTTTGGCTCTGACTGGCATTTTTGTAAGAATTTTATGAAAATTTGGATTATGGAGAACTATTTATTCACTGGCCTGTTTTTATGTTGAATAATAAAGCTTGGCAGTCTAAAGCTGTCTATTAAGAAGTTTTTTCGCTGAGGGAGATCGGCATTCCTTCAAACTTTGGTCACAAAAAAACCGGGACTCGAAAGTCCCGGTTCAGGCTAACAATACTTTAGAATTTCGCTAATGTTTTGGCTAATTCTTTATCGCCGATTTCTTCGAGATCATATCTAACTCTCAGGGCGGGTTTATCCAACTTCATTATTCTTCTCAAATCAATAGGGGTTCCTATTAAGACCAGCTCTGCCGGGGAATCATTAATGGTCTTTTCCAGTTCCTCGACCTGAGTCTTGCCATAACCCATGGCGGGCAACAGCCTGGATAAGTGGCTATACTTGGCAAAGGTGTCTTTGATAGTGCCCACCGCATAAGGGCGAGGATCAAGCAGTTCTGCAGCGCCCAGTTTTTCAGCCGCGATCACGCCTGCTCCATAAGCCATTTCTCCATGGGTAAGAGTAGGTCCATCCTCTATTACCAGTACTTTTTTGCCGGCTACCGTTTCTGGATCGTCAACGGTTATAGGGGAATTAGCCATGATTATTTTGGCTTGGGGATTGATGGCAGCAATGGTGGTTTTAACTTTTTCTACATCTGTCGGATCGGCGGAATCCACCTTGTTGATCAAGGCTATATCAGCCCGTCGCAGATTGGCCTCTCCGGGATGATAGGAAGTCTCATGCCCGACGCGATGCGGATCTACTACCACAATATGCAAATCGCTATGATAGAAGGGCAGGTCGTTGTTGCCGCCGTCCCACAGGATCACATCGGCCTCGGCTTCGGCCTGGTGCAGGATCTCTTCATAGTCGACACCGGCATAGACTACCAATCCCAGGTCAATATGCGGCTCATATTCTTCACGTTCCTCGATAGTACATTTGTGTTTATCCAGATCAGCATAACTGGCAAATCTCTGTACCACCTGTTCTTCCAGGTTGCCGTAGGGCATGGGATGGCGGATAATAGCCACTTTCTTACCTCTTTCGGTGAGGGCTTGGGCAACATAACGAGTGGTTTGACTTTTGCCGCTGCCGGTTCTTACGGCGGTGACGGCGATCACTGGGGCCTTAGACTTGATCATGGTATTATCCGGCCCCATCAGGCGGAAATCAGCACCACAGGCGAGCACCTGGGAAGCTTTGTGCATCACAGTTTGGTGGGAAACATCACTGTAGGCAAAAATGACCTGGTCAACCTCATATTTTTTGATTAGCTCGGACAGCTCTGCTTCCGGATAAATGGGTATCCCTTGCGGATAAAGCTCCCCGGCGATACTGGCCGGGTAAACTCGGCCTTCAATATCCGGTATCTGCGTGGCAGTAAATGCTACCACCTCATAATCTTTGTTGTTGCGAAAATAGGTATTGAAGTTGTGAAAATCCCGGCCGGCAGCTCCCATAATGATTACGCGTTCTTTTTTCAAGTGAAAGACTCCTTTGCTGTTTATTTTGGGGTGTTAAATGAAAATGCCTCGATATCGTGCCGTTTGATCCAATCCTGCTTTTCATAAAACAGTATAGCTTCCTCATTGCTCTTAAGTACGAAAAGATGAATTTTTCCTGCCTTTAATACCTCCAGTTTTGCTACAACTTCCTGTAGTAGTTTTCTCCCATAACCCCGGCGTCGATAATCACTGTGCACGGCTAAATGGTAGATATAGCCACGTCGACCGTCGAAACCTCCTAAAACCGTGCCAATTATAGTATCCCCGGATTTCATCAGCAGACAGGTGCTGGGATTCCTTTGGATAAAGGCTGCTATAGATGTTTCGTCATCACCAGCGCCCACTGCTATACCGGGAGTATTTCTCCACAATTCTAGCATAAAAGGAATATCGGTCTCTTTTGCTAATACGATCCTTAAGTCTTCCATAGCACCTTTTTACATGGTCAAAGCCATAATGGCTTTGTGAGCATGGAGGCGGTTTTCGGCCTCGTCAAACACGACTGACTGAGGTCCGTCCATAACTTCATCGGTTATTTCTTTGCCGCGTTTGGCCGGCAGGCAGTGCATGACAATGGCCTCCGGGTGGGCCAAGGACAACAGGGACTGGTTTATCTGGTATTTTAGAAACTTCTGTTCCTTTTCAGCGGCTTCATCTTCCTGCCCCATGCTAGCCCAGACATCGGTGTAGATAACATCGGCTCCCTGCACCGCC
This sequence comes from uncultured Syntrophomonas sp., assembly GCA_964618175.1. Taxonomy (GTDB): domain Bacteria; phylum Bacillota; class Syntrophomonadia; order Syntrophomonadales; family Syntrophomonadaceae; genus DTU018. The sequence continues at coordinate 5,197 of CAZTZX010000094.1, forward strand.
TCGGCTGGGTCATTTACTACCCATAATTTCGCTCCGGTAGCCTGGGCATCCTGCTGAGCCAAACTGATTATCTGGGGATCAGGCTCGAAACCCGGGGGTGTCGCCACCACCACATCCATCCCTACCTTGGCACCGCCCAACAGTAAGGAATGAACTACATTATTGCCATCACCTACAAAGGCCAGCTTGAGGCCCTGCAGACGTCCTTTATGTTCCTTGATGGTCATCATATCGCCGATCACCTGGGTAGGGTGCAGCAGGTCAGTTAAACCATTAATAATGGGAATATCGGCCCATTTGGCCAACTGCAGGACTTCCTCATGATCAAAGGTACGGATCATAATGCCGTCCAGCATGCGCGACAAAACCTGTGCCGTATCCGGGATGGTCTCGCCGCGGCCCAACTGAATGTCGCGGGGACTTAGAAAAAGGGCATGGCCTCCTAGCTGATACATACCCACTTCAAAGGCTACCCGGGTACGGGTGGAAGCCTTCTGAAATATCATACCCAGGGTCTTGCCAGCCAGATGATGATGAACGATACCCTGTTTTTTCTCCTGCTTTAACACTGCGCCTACCTCTAGCATATAGGCGATCTCAGCTGGGCTGAAATCATGGATACTGATAAAATCCCGGCCTTTTAGAGAATTATTGATCTCCTGCATTTCCTTCGCTCCTTTACATCAGGCATCCCATTCTTGGAGGGCTTCTTTGAATAGAGCCAGGGCCTGATTGATCTCAGTTTGATTTATGGTCAATGGCGGCACAAAGCGTACCACATTAGGTCCGGCTCCTATCAGGAGCAGTCCTTTTTTCATACAGATGGCGATCAAATCCTTGACCTCTGGGGAGAATTCTACTCCGATCAGTAGACCGCGCCCGCGAATCTCTGTCACCCGGGGATCGCCGATTTTTTGTATGCCTTCCCGCAGCAGCCGTCCCTTTTCTTGCACATCGGCTAGGAAATCTGCTTGGTTAATAACATCTATTACCTTCCCAGCTACGGCAGTTGCCAGGGGATTGCCCCCGAAGGTGGCAGCATGATCGCCAGGCGCGAAGCCGGTAGCCACCTGATCAGTGGTCAGCATGGCCCCGATGGGAAAACCGCTGCCCAGTCCCTTGGCCAGGGTAACAATATGTGGTGTTACTCCGTAATGCTGATAAGCAAACAGGGTGCCGGTACGCCCGATACCACACTGAACTTCATCAAAGATCAGCAGTATTTCGGCCTGATCACATATGTGTTTCAAGCTGCGTAAAAAGGTAAGATCAGCCGGGTGGATCCCTCCCTCGCCCTGAATAGGTTCAACTATAATTGCGCAGGTGTTTTCGGTAATAGCTTGTTCCACGGCCGGTAACTGGTTATAGGGTACATATTTGAAGCCGGGTACCAGTGGCCCGAAACCTTCATGGTATTTGCTCTGTCCGGTAGCAGTCAAAGCGCCCATGGTTCTGCCATGAAAAGAGTGTTCGAAAGCTATGATTTCAGTCTTGTGGGCTTGTTTCTTACGATAAAAGTACTTGCGGGCCAATTTTAGTGCAGCTTCATTAGCTTCCGCGCCGCTGTTGCAAAAGTATGCCTTATCCAGGCCGGAGCCTGCCAGCAGCTTTTCGGCCAGCTGGATCTGGGGCGGTATCCAGTACAAATTGGAAACATGCCACAGGGTTTGCGCCTGTTCTTTCAGAACGGTCAAGACTGCTTCCGGACAGTGTCCCAGTGAACAGGTGGCGATACCGCCTACCATGTCCAGGTACTGTTTATTGTTGGCGTCCCAGACATAACTGCCTTTGCCCTTTACCAGAGCTATGGGAAAACGCCCGTAATTATTCATCAGGGCTGTCTGCCCTCTGCCATTCCATTCCTGATTGGTCATCTATCCTTCCTCCATTTCGCACT
>CAZTZX010000095.1:0-4781 GCA_964618175.1 uncultured Syntrophomonas sp.
ACGGTCCTGATGGCTCGCTAAAACGCGCAAGTCAGGGGACCGTCCCCTGACTTGCATTATGTCTTGCATTCATATACATATCATTCATGGACTGGGGAATACTTCTATCGACTATTTGAATAAGGAGGTAGAAGTTTGTCTATAGCACACGGCAATAGCAGCCCTTTGTTAAACCCGGTTAATATAGGGAATTTGCAGCTCAAGAATCGCTTGGCGGTGGCCGCCATGGTGACTGTCTACTGTGACCCCGACGGAATGGCTACGGATCGCTTCATTGCCTATCATGAGGCCAGAGCTAAAGGCGGTTGGGGAATGATCATCACCGAAGATTACGCTGTAGATCCAGCCGGCCGTGGTTTTTGGACATCAGGTCTCTGGAAAGACGAGCAAATTGCTAGCCATAGGGAATTGACCAAAAGGGTCCATCAGCATGGATGTAAAATCGTGGCCCAAATCTATCATTGTGGACGCCAGACTTCACCAGATATAATCGGCGGCCAGCCGGTTTCCGCCTCAGCCATTCCCTGCCCAGCCATGGGATCTATGCCCCGAGCACTAACTATTCCAGAAATTAAAAAAATAGTCAGCCAGTTCGGCGATACGGCTTACCGAGCCAAAATGGCAGGTTTTGACGGTGTTGAAGTACACGGTGCTCATGGATATCTCATAGCCCAATTTATGTCTAATTACTCCAATAAACGCAGCGATGAGTATGGCGGATCTCTGCATAACCGCATGCGGCTGCCTCTGGAAATAATGGCTGACATACGACAAAAGTGCGGCAATGGTTTTCCCGTTATATTTCGCATTTCCGCGGACGAATTCGTTCCAGGTGGGAGAAATATAGAGGATACCAAAGCCATGGCTATAATGCTTGAAAAGGCAGGCAATGCCGGAATTGATGCAATTCATGTATCTGCTGGGGTGTATGGCAGCACGGCCGCCATCATTCCGCCGTTGAATGTGCCGCATGGTTGGATAGTAGATTTTGCCGAAGAGGTCAAAAAAGTGGTCGATATACCGGTAATTACAGTAGGGCGTATAAATGACCCCCATCTGGCCGAAAGCGTAATTATTTCCGGGAAAGCGGACATAGTAGCCATGGGGCGAGGTTCTCTGGCCGATCCTGATTTGCCGAATAAGTTTGCCTCCGGCAACTGTGAGGATATTTGTCACTGCATTGGTTGTCAGCAGGGTTGCCTGCAGGTACTGTTTCGTAATGAACCCATTCGCTGTCTGGTCAACCCGACTTGTGGTTTTGAGTACCTCAATGAACAACGTAAGGCCGAAAAGCCCAAACGAGTTGTGGTGGTGGGCGGAGGTCCGGCAGGAATGGAAGCCGCCATTGCTGCTGCCAGATCCGGCCATAAGGTTAGCCTTTATGAAAAGGAAGAGTACCTGGGAGGAGAATTCGCTTTAGCTCCCGTTCCGCCCTCCAAAGGTGATATGGCCCTTTTACTGGCTTGGGAACAAAGGCAATTACAAAAAAATGAGATCGACGTTCATCTGGGGACTGAATTCACCCCCGAAATGGCTGACAAAATTGCCGCCGATACAATTATTCTGGCTACTGGAGCCATACCTTCCTTACCTTCCATTCCTGGCATAGATCAGCCCCATGTGCTATTAGCTCGGGAGGTGCTGTGGGGGAGGGCAACCACAGGCAATGAAGTAGTAGTTTTGGGTGGTGGACTAATAGGCGCTGAAACCGCTGCCTATTGCACTATGCAAGGAGTAAACGTAGGAATTGTCGAACAGCTTTCCGCTATTGCCATGGAGGAGGATGTTACCCGGCGCGAATTCTTGCTGAAGCTTCTGGATGATAAGGAAGTCTTCATCATGACCGAAACCCATGTTGTCGAAATCAAAGAAGACTGCGTTGTCTTGGAGACCGAGGGTGAGGTTTTCGAATACCCGGCTGATACGGTGATAATAGCTATGGGTATGGAGTCTTACAACCCCCTGCAACAAGCTTTGACCGGCACGGCAAAAATCACCGTTGTAGGAGATGCCGTCGAACCTCGCAATGCTCTGGAGGCCACTCGGGAAGGTTTTCTAGCAGGAGTGAATGCTTGATCCGATTAGGGGTTAAAGCTTTTCCGTCGCTTGTCCCGTTAATTAACAACTGTGAAAGTATAGCCCCCTGGTGGAAGGAGGCTATACTTTTATTTTGGTATCACGCAAGTTTAGGGATCGTCTCAGACCACTAAAAAGTTTCGGTCATTCTGAGACGAAGTCGAAGAATCTTTACTGGTACCAGAGGAAAATATCCTGCTGTCGTTCCTCCCTCAGGATAACATTTTAAAAAAATCTTCACGGCTGATACACCTTCGGGGCATACCCATAGGGCACAGGCAGTCAAAACAGCACCTTTTCAGCAGTCTCGGATCGTCCCCGGACTTGCGCGTATCTTCTTACCTTAATCACTCATTATGGCAGAACGTTTATACCCGCGGAATTTCTGCTCCAAAATCGCACCTAGTTTAAAAATAGCATCTTCATTACCTACTCGGCTGATTATCTGCAAGCCGATAGGAAGCCCCGCTTGGTTCTGGGATACTGGCACGATCAGGGAGGGCAGGCCCCAGGTATTAACATAGGCCACAAAGGGCAGGTATTTCCTAAAGGAGAAAGTCAAAGAAAAGAGCTCTTTCATCACCTGTCCATGGGGAGGAGCCGGGGTATGATAAACCGGTAGGATCAGCAGACGACGATCCAAGTAGTCAGCGATACGCTTATCGCCTTCTTCCAGCAGTTGCTCGGTTTGGAGCAATGTCTTTTGGCTGGGCTTGGTCATATTGGCGGTAAACAGCACCCAGCTAAAATAGGCATGCAAGTCGGAGGACTTAAAGAGTTTTTCTTTTAAATATTCCCTCCCAGGATTGACCGGCCGACTGTTAAAGGCGATACGTCCGTATTCATAGGCCCCGTTTATTCCCATAATGCGCTGCCACAGAATCGTGGCCTGTTGATAATAAGGGGGCTCTTCATCTACTACGGGAAAATCCTCCTGCATCCGGGAACGCACTGCTTCCAGAGCTAGGCGAGTATCTTGGTCGATAGGGTAGCGCAGGGTTTTTTCCGGGATAACCAGAGTAAAGTCCTGCAAAGGACGTTCTTCTGGGGGAGAGAAAGCAACTATTTCATTGATAAGGCGGGTGTCTCGTACCGATTTAGCTAGGGCACCGATACCCAGCATACGATCCTGTAAATCTATGCCTACGTGAGGATAGGACCCCTGGTCTGAAATCTGGCTATTACCGCTGCGGAAGCCCACCACTCCGTTAAAGTGACTGGGGAAACGTATGGATCCGCCTATATCTGAGCCTAGACCAACTGCAGCACCACCGGCAGCTATTAAAGCTCCTTCGCCACCACTGGAGCCGCCTGTGGTGCGGTTGACATCCCAGGGATTATTACAGCGCCCATGCAATTTACTGTCGGTTTCCTGGTAAAAGCATAATATAGGGGTATTGGTCTTACCCAGGATGATAGCCCCTTCTTTTTTGAGACGGGCTACCACTTCCGCATCTGTATCCTGGATCGCATCGCGGCGGTGCACCAGTCCTCCCGTAGTGCGCATGCCGTTGACATCAAAAGAATCTTTCATGCTAATAGGGACTCCGAAAAGACGGCCGGCAGCATTTCCGGCCTGTAGCTTGCGGTCGGCTTCTTGAGCCTCGTTTTTAGCCTGTTCGAAACGCTCTTCAACCAGGCAATTCAGCAGTGGATTGATTCTATGCAGGTGTTCGATGTAGGTTTCAGTAGCTTGCAGTGAAGATATCTCGCGGTTGCGAATCTTTTCCGCCAGTAAAGTGGCGTCCATTCCTAAGATGGGATCAGTGTTAGCTGAGCTTACCATAGCAGCCTCCCCTTTCCAAAACCAACGCCTGAAAACAAAAGCTCATTTTCCAACTCTAAAGCCATTATGGCCAATATTTACGAATATGTAAATTCTACCAACAAAGGGCTGTGCAAGTCTAGGGACGAAAAAGGCCGCTCCTTAAATAAGGAACGGCCGCAGCTAAACAGTTGTATTGCTATTTCTGGTACAGGGTCTCGATCCGATTATTATAGTTTTTCAGGATAACACGTTTCTTGGTCTTTAGAGTGGGGGTCAATTCATCAGCTTCTTCGGTGAAGCGGTTGGGCAGAATGGTATAACGCCTGATCGCTTCAAATCCTTCAAGCTGTTTATTCACCTCTTGGACAACCAGCTCGATTTGCTCTTTTAGAAGCGGCTGATTGATAAAATCTTCCCCGACTTCTGTACACAAAGCCGCACCACCGATTTCCACGTATTTCAGTTTACTCTTATCATAGGTGATGCCATTGCGGTCAAATAATTCGATATAGTGAAGGAAATTTGGTACCAGCAGGGCGGTGATATAATTGCGTTCATCACCGATTACAAAGACCTGATCCACTTCAACTGAGGTAGCAAAGAAGCTTTCAATTTTATAGGGTGCTACATTTTTACCGGTCGCCAGGCAGATAATAGCCTTCTTGCGATCTACAATACGGTAATAGCCGTCATTGTCCTTGACCACTAAGTCGCCGGTCTTAAACCAGCCGTCTTCGGTAAAAGCTTCTTGGGTATCTTCCGGCTTATTAAGGTATCCGGCAAATGTTCCAGCTCCCCGTACTTCCAATTCGCCATCTTCGGCAACCCGGCACTCGCTACCATTAGCCTGAGGCCCGATAGAGCCAGGTTTGCAAGCCCGCATGGGGTTATAGGTAACGGCACTGGTAGTCTCGGTAGACCCATAGCCTTCAATAAC
>CAZTZX010000095.1:4881-6931 GCA_964618175.1 uncultured Syntrophomonas sp.
CGGGGCACACAAGAGAACCAGGTGGGATTGTATTTCTTCAGGTCATTCATCATAGTCGCAGGACTGTCGGCATAGGCGATGGTAGCCCCCATCCATATAGCCAGCCATTGCGAACATCCCCGGTCAAAAATATGTGACAAGGGCAGGAAGGAGAGCACGGTATCTTCTTCATTAAGGGGGTGCCCGGCGTTGAGGAAGTAGTAATAAACGCCGTCTACTCGTGATGCAAAGCACCAGTGGGTAATAATAACGCCTTTGCCCTGACCGGTAGTGCCAGATGTGTAGAGGATAGTTGCCCAATCTTCAAGAGTATTGGCCTGCCAGCGTTCTTCATATACCGGGTATTTGCTAGCTCGGTTTTGCTTCCCTAACTCCATCAACTGGGTGAGATTGACAACCCTTGGATCAGTAGATTGATATTGGAAATCCAAAATTATGATCTTCTCTAGGGTAGGCATGTTTGCCATACCTGCTAGGACTTGATCCAAAATGGCCGCATTGCCAACTATAATGTAGCGGCATTCTGAGTCATTTACTATATAGGAGACTTCATTTAGTGATAAGGTGGGATAAATGGTGACTACCACTGCACCGCAGTTTACCACGGCAATGTCGGACTGAGTCCAATAAGGACTGCTGGGAGCCATAATTGCTACTCGCTCACCTTTTTCGAGCCCCAGACTCAGTAGTCCACAAGCCATGTCCTCTACTCTTGCCTGCAGCTCTTTCCAGGTTAACTGGCCCTGGTTATCTCCATAATATAAATCGGGGTTGAAACGCTGGGCTATACGATCACCGTTTTTGTTAACTGTTCTGGCAAAGGCCCTGGACATGGTAAGATTCTCCAGATGTTCATACATATAATTCCACCGCCTATGTTTTTTATTCCGATTCTTTATTCCATTATATATAAAACGTTTTGAAATAGAAATATTAACAGGCGAAATATACGAGATATAATTAAGACATTAAGGCGGAATCCAATTTAAGGGCCGTAGAACTCCCTGGTATACAAACCAGAAGAGCTAATCTTGGTTAGCAAAATCATAGCGTTTCTCCCATGTCTTGGAGAAACTGGGAAATAGAATCAAGAGAGCCTGATATGCTACCGCTTGATATTCATCATTCAAGGGTGCAAATACCTCCTTGATGGCAACGGGTCGATTGTCGAACAGATGGGCAGCCAGCTTGGTCAAGGCCTGATCTACAGCATCGTTTTTCATTATTTCCAGTAATGTATCCCAGTTAAAGCGACCGTCAGTATAGTTTATTTCAACTTCGGCTATGCGGCCGTCTCGGTCGTCTATGGTACCAATCGCTCCCAAAACATAAGCGGTTGCCACCAACGCATCAGTCTTTTCGTCATCCAGCAGATCCAGCAGATGTTGATAATTGGATTTATGATGGCGAGTAATGAAATAAACTGGCCTTTTCAGGCTAATCACCTCTTTCCAAAGTGTTAATTTTCCTTATTGTAACATGTAGAGGGGATTATGACATCGCAAATGCGAATAATGAGAAAATTATAGTAAATTGGCTAAAAACTGCAGTAATATGACGAAATTAAATGATGTCTTAGTGCAGGTTTTATCTCTGTGACGTCGAATAACTGGAAATAAACAGCAGAAATGTCTGCGTAGATAGAAAAGGTCTTTAAATTAGGGGGGAGACAATTGAATAATTCTATTTTGGCCAAACATGAGAGGCGGGTAAACCAAAATGTTGGCACGGCTGTTGTCGTAGCGGCCTTACTGTTCTTTGTACTGCTGCTTCTGGTTAAGCAGGTAGGATATCAGCGCTGCTCCGTGCTGCTTTACGCTGCTATAATCGGCTTCTTTTTTAGATTTTTGCATAACTCGCGCTATGCTTATCTTAGTAAGTATCTGTATGCTTTAATTTATGCGGCCGCCATACAAGGACTGTATATAGCTCTGGGGACTTCGGGAGTCGGCGTAGTATTTGCTTACTTTTTAGGCTTGGTCATTGTCGCCATGTATTTCGATCGCTCCGTAGTGTTGTTTTACGGGCTTATCGTTTTGATAATGAATGC
>CAZTZX010000096.1:0-6922 GCA_964618175.1 uncultured Syntrophomonas sp.
CACCCGAGTCAGCGAATTCCTGTATTTTAATTTTTAGAGTTTTTGACGCAGATTTTTTAAGATTTTTAAATTTTCATGTTAAGAATTATGCGTAGATACTCCTTCGGGGACTTCTTATTTTCCTTTTGATCATTAATAATGTTGCTGCGTAAATAAAGGAAAAAAAGATCATAAAAATCAGCGTAAATCCCCCTACGGGGACTCCTGATGTATCCTAACGGATACAACTAAGGGTGCTGCGTCAGAAAAAAAGAAAATTCAACGAAGGTTAGTCATATCCGAGGTGAAGCATGATGAAGCCTGCACACTGGCTGTGGACAACTTTGGGGATAACTTTATTACTGTTGCTGGGGGTAGCTGGGTTTAATGCCTGGATCGATCCTCTGTGGACCTTTAGCCATGCCCATCCCTATAATTCCATTCAGGCGGGCTTTAATGAACGGCAGCAAAAGACCAATCACCTCACCTTCACCAAGCAGCAGTACTCGTCCCTGGTGCTGGGCAGCAGTCGAGTCACCTATATCGACCAGCAGGAATTCATCCCCGCACCCACTTACAATTATGCCGTCAACAATATGCTGCCTTACGAATATGCCGATTATATTGATTATGCCGTACAGTGCAACGGGCAGGAATTTGAGGTCATTTATATCGGGCTGGACTTTTATACCACTAATCGCAACCTGACCTTGCCTAATCGCTTCGAAGATCCCCGGTTCTATATTCAGGCTGCCAATAAATTTGGCTATCGCTATTGGAACCTGCTTTCGTCCGATGCCCTGGATTACTCCCGGCAGAATCTGCGGTCATCCCAGGCCGGTATACCTATCAATTTTGCCTATGACCGCCTTAATGTGAAGACTCTGCAGCCCACTACCCCTGAGGAAAAAGAGCAACGCATCGCTGCCAATCTCGATTGGTATGGGAAAGAAGCTTATGGTGGTGATTATGAGTATGCAGATATCACAACCATTCTAATAACGCTCCAAGAACGCTATCCCAACACTGATTTTGTACTATTTACTACTCCCATCGCGGAACCGCTCTATCAGGAATTGATCAGGTCCGGACGCCAGGCTGACTACCAGCGTTGGCTGCGCGACTGTGCCGGGGTATTTGGCCAGATATATGATTTTACTACCCCTAATTCGGTTACTCGCGACCTGGATAACTTTTACGATGCCAGTCATGTTTATCCGGCGGTAGGAGCCTGGATCGCTCACCGGGTTTCAGGTGTTGATGATCCCTCCATTCCTGAAGATTTCGGGGTTTTGGTAACAGCCGCCCCCTTACCTTAAATACCGGGTTGGCGAGTAGTTAACCACATGATAAAATAATGGTTAACTAATCGACAAGGAGTCTTTTGCCATGACGATTTCTACCCGTGAACTAAGCCGGGCGGCTCTGTTTACTGCCCTGATGTGTGCTCTGACCATTGTGGTGCGTATAGTTCAACCGGTGGTGGTTATTCCTTTCAGCCTGCAGCCCCTGATCATGATGCTGGCCGCCATCCTGTTGTCTCCGAGAGCTGTGTTCTTAAGCATGCTGGCCTATTTACTGCTGGGACTTATCGGGTTGCCGGTTTTTTCGGTGCCGCCTTATGGGGGGCCGGCCTATGTCTTGGTACCCAGCTTCGGCTTTTTGCTGGCCTTCCCCCTGGCGGGATGGGTGCTGTCCCGCCTCATAAGGGGATTTTCCGTGCTCAATCTGGCAGCGGCCGGTTTGGCAGCGATAATAGTTTACTATCTCATCGGCTTACCCTATATGTATTTGATTTTGAACTATTATCTGGGACATACTGTTAATGTCATGCAGATGTTAAAAATAGGCTTCATACCGTTTATAATATTTGATGTAGCCAAGTTGGCAGTCGCCATCTGGTTAAGCCGGGAAGTGGGCAGGAGATTAGGGCTGAAAAGAGAATTTTAGCAAACAGGATCTGCGGCACTGATCTCAGCCTTAAAATACTCCGTCCAGACGCAGCATTCTCCTGATGGGATGAGGAGGGACAATTATGATACTGGTTTTCGATGTTGGTAACAGCAATATAGTAGTAGGCGTTATTAAAGAAGGCAAAATGATCAACCATTGGCGATTACGCACTGACAATATGCGCACCAGTGATGAGTACGGGATGCATATGATGTCTTTGTTTGAATACCACCATTTGGATATGACTGACATAAAGGCGGTGGTTATTTCATCAGTGGTGCCCAGCCTGAACATAGAGCTGGAATGGATGAGCGAGACCTATTTTCACTGCAAGCCCTTAGTGGTGGGACCGGGTGTCAAAACCGGGTTAGCCTTAAAATACGAGAATCCTCGCGAAGTGGGAGCCGACCGGGTAGTAAATGCGGTTGCCGCTTATCACAAGTATGGCGGGCCGTTGATTATTGTCGATTTCGGTACGGCTACCACCTTCTGTGTCGTAAATGCCAAAGGCGAATACTTGGGCGGAGCTATTGCTCCCGGCATTCGCATCTCTACGGATGCTTTGGTGGCTCGGGCTGCCAAACTGCCTCGCGTGGAGTTGGTCAAACCGCGCAGCATCATCGGCCGTAACACCGTAGCCAGTATGCAGGCCGGCATTATATATGGCTTTGTGGGCCAGGTGGAAGGTATCATAACTCGCATGAAGCGGGAAATCGAAGGCGAGCCCAAGGTGATCGCTACCGGGGGACTGGCCCAGACCATCGCCCAGGAAACCGATACTATTGATGTGGTAGATGATTATCTTACTCTAGATGGACTGAGAATAATTTACGAGATAAATCGAGGGCCGTATGCTTAAAATAGGTGCAGTTTCAATTCCCAACCGGGTCTTTTCCGCGCCCATGGCGGGCGTCACCGATAAGGCTTTTCGCCAGATAATCCGGTCCTGCGGGGCCGGATTAGTTTATACGGAAATGATCAGTGATATGGGGCTGGTATATGGCCAAGAGCGCACTCATAGAATGCTGGATCTGCAGGGAGAGGAGCATCCCCTGGCCGTGCAGATTTTCGGCAGTGAGGCCGAGCCTATGGCCCGGGGAGCCCAGTTGGTAGAAAAGCAGGGGGCCGATATCATTGATATAAACATGGGCTGTCCCACTCCCAAAATCGTTAAAAATGGCGAAGGGTCAGCACTGATGCTCAACATTCCTCGGGCCCGGCAGATAATCCGTTCCATAGTCCAGGCTGTTCAGGTGCCGGTAACGGTAAAGATGCGGCTGGGCTGGGGCCCGGAACAGCTCAGTTACCTGCAGCTAGCCGAAGCAGCCCAGGAGGAAGGAGCTGCCGCGGTAACTCTGCATGCCCGTACCCGAGATCAGTTTTATTCCGGTCAGGCCCAGTGGGATGATATTGCTCGACTAAAGCAACATATGAAGATACCAGTGATCGGCAATGGTGACATCTGGACTGCGCAGGATGCTCTGCGTATGGTGGCAGAGACTGGATGTGATGCGGTCATGATAGGTAGGGGTATAATGGGCAATCCTTTGCTGATCAGCCAAACGGTAGCTCTGCTGGAGAGAGGCGAAGAGCTCCCCCCGCCTACACGGGAAGAGAGACTGACCCTGGCTGCTCACCACCTGGATCTGGTCTGCCAGTACAAAGGAGAAGCTGTCGCCACCCGGGAAATGCGCAAACACTTCTCCTGGTATCTCAAAGGAATGCGCGGCGCCGCCCGCCTGCGCGAACAAATCAACCAAGCCACCACCCGCCAACAGCTCCTAGATATCCTCCACCAAATCAGCGCAAGTTAGGGGACCGCAAGTTAGGGGACGGTCCTTCCACTTGCGTTTTTCTATAATATTATTGACTCAACTTCTAGTTTTGCAAAAACGCAAGTGGAAGGACCGTCCCCTAACTTGCGCATAGCCCCGCGCCGTCTCACCCACGCCCACCTTTAATTACAAGACATTTCTTGTCAGCTTTTCACTGAGGTGGTAAAATAGGTTCATAAATTTGTGTACAAGGTTGTGCTCAAAGAGGTGGGTATGGATTTTTATCGTATTCAGGACAAAATGGTCAGTTGGCAAAAAATCGAGAAGACCCTGCAAAAGGCCCTGACTATGCGGGTGCGTGGGTTTTCTCAGCAGGAGGTGGCCGATCGTCTGCAGATCGACCGCACTTTTATTTCTCGGCTGGAAGGGATCGGTGAACTGCGTAAGGGGCAATCCCTCGCTTTTGTGGGATTTCCTATTGCCAACAAGGAAGAGATCCGTGAACTGCTGGAAAGCGAAGGCTGTGACTTCATTTTAATTATGGATGAACAGGAACGGCAGGATTTTATCAACCAGCGCAATGGTAAGCAGATGGTGGATGATTTGATGGATTTGACCGCGCAAGTGCGTTCTTACGACACCATAATCTGTGCGGGTTCAGATCAACGCTTGAAAATGTTTGAGGGGATCCTGGATGGGCAGGTAGCATCTATCATAATTGGCCCCTCACCCATTACCGAGGACAAATGGGTAGATCCCCAGCAAATCCGGAAAATTTTACGCTCCATTAAAACCGCCCGGGATTAGAACGGGTACAAAAGCCTTAAGGGAGGGTTCTACTTGAAGCATATTGTCAGTGTTAGCCTGGGTTCCTCAAAGCGTGATCACGCTTTTGAAACTGATTTCATGGGAGAGCAATTCCAGATTGAACGCATTGGTACCGATGGTGATTGGGATAAAGCTATCCAACTGATTCGGGATCTGGATGGCAAAATCGACGCTTTTGGTATGGGCGGCATCGACTTGTACGTCCATATTGCCGGCAAACCCTATATTATTAAAGATGCCAAACGATTGGTGGCCGAAGCCAAAAAGACCCCCATGTTGGATGGCAGCGGCTTAAAGAACACCCTGGAGCGCAAATGCATCCTGGATGTACAGCGCGAGGGAATAATGGATCTCAAGGGCAAGAAAGTACTTATGGTCTGTGGGGTGGATCGCTTTGGTATGGCGGAGGCTTTTGAAGAAGTAGGAGCACGGCTGACCCTGGGAGATTTCATCTACACGTTGGGCATACCTATGCCCCTGCATTCTCTGAAAACCCTGGGTTTTTTCGGTCGTATAGCCGCGCCTTTTGTGACAAATATGTCCTTTGACAAATTATATCCCACCGGCAGCAATCAGGAAGTCATAATTCCCAAGCATTCCAAATATTATTATGATGCAGAGGTGCTGGCCGGTGATTTTCTCTATATCCGCCGTTATTTGCCCGAGAAACTAAACGGCCAGGTGATAATAACCAATACCACCACCCCGGAAGATATGAAGATGCTGAAAGAACGCGGCATCAGCAAAGTCATCACCACCACACCCGATATGGGTGGGCGTTCCTTTGGCACCAATGTGATCGAGGCTTTAATGGTCACTTTGATGGGGCGGCCTATCGACCAGATCGGCGCAGAAGACTACTATGCTATGCTCAAAGAACTAGATTTCAAACCGGGAGTGGTAGACCTGGAGAGGCTGGATGCTTGACCTGGATTTCGCCTATTTTAATCTCCAACCCAGTGACCGCAAGGGGCTGACCGGCAGGAAGTACTTCCTGGACAGGCTAGCCCCTTTACTTTATGCGCCGCGCATTGCCCGGCTGATCGAGGTACCTCAGTTGGGAGTCGGCTGCCATATCCAAGTGCCGTTAGGAGCCGGGAATATGGCTAGCCTGGCTGAGTCCGGTCAACAGCGTTTCTTGGAGAAAACCGAGCAGCTGCTGCAAGATATTAAACTCACCAATTTAAGTGCCGACCGCTCTTTGCGTCAATTTTGGCCAAATCTGGGCCAATATTTTGACCTGGTGTGGGGGGATGATTTCATAAAAGCCCTGGGCTTTACTTTAGTACAGGAGATCATGTCCCGCCGGGGGGCCGACAAAATAGTCCTGGTCGGAGATATCAGCAACTATAGTGATCTGTTGGAGTCGCTGATAAGTTTTGAAGTTCCGATCTCCGTGCAATCCCTAAAACCGACTGACTATGAGGTGATGATCTACCGTCTCCTCTACGAGCGGGGCTGTGCGGTGAGCAACAGCTATGTGAACCCGCAAAGTTGGGGACAAGGCGATCTCATCCTGGTCTTTGATGGAGAAGCGGCCGGTGTTATTGCGGCCACACCGGGACAGTTTTTAGTTCGGCTGACCAATAGTAGCCGTGGTCTAGCACCCGAACTGGAAGAACACCTGGAGAAAAGTGGAATGGACGCACAGTTAGGAATCATGGCGCCCATTTTGGAAAGTTGTCTAAAAGTGAAGGCAGGAATTAATTCAGATCCTGTAGAGCATGATACGTCGGGACTCGCGCCATTTATGACCCTTCAGCAAGCGGGTGAGGAAATAGGAGTATGGGACATCTTCCTTGACAAGGTCTTGTAAGGTATTTATAATACCTTAAAGAATTGACAGAGCATGCCAGGGTTTGGATAAACATTACTGAGAAGCGAGGGGGATCTCGCTTTTAGAGTTCTAATGATAGGAGCGATCATATGACCGTAGGTAAAGAGGTTTTACTGACTAAAGAGGGTCTTGATAAGCTGGAAAGCGAACTGGAACATCTTAAGTCGGTGCGACGGGAAGAAGTGGCCGAGCGAATCAAACAAGCCATAGCTTTTGGAGATATATCCGAGAACTCCGAATATGAAGATGCTAAAAACGAGCAGGCTTTCATCGAAGGCCGCATCATTACCCTGGAAAAGACCCTTAAGAATGCCCGCCTGATGGAAGAGGGAGAGATTCGTACCGACGTGGTGTCTCTGGGGTCTAAAGTGACCCTCAAAGAAACCAAATCCGGACGCGAGATCCAAGTTACTCTGGTATCATCTGTAGAATGCAAACTCAAAGATGGCAAAATATCCAATGAATCGCCGGTAGGCAAGGCTGTTATGGGTAAAAAGGTCAATGCCACCGTAACCGTCCAAGCCCCCGCCGGCACTATTAAGTATAAGAT
>CAZTZX010000097.1:0-3672 GCA_964618175.1 uncultured Syntrophomonas sp.
GCCATGGCTTTACTCTATAATCTAACCATGTAAACGCCCAGGCAGGAAATTGCTGAACCTCTAGGGAAATAGGCATTATAGAGGAGGCGGGATAATGGATGCGCGCATTACAATTTTAGTAGAGAATACCACTCCGGTGCCAGGCTTACTGGGTGAATATGGTTTTTCTGCTTTAATAGAGGTGGATGGCCAGCGGTTTTTATTTGATACCGGCAGTGGGGAGGCTATTATGGTTAACGCCAGGACGCTCGATATCGACTTATCATGTATCGAGGCTTTAGTGATAAGTCATGGCCATTTTGATCATACCGGTGGCGTTTTACAGCTGTTACCGGAGTTGAAAAAACCGATTGTCTATGCTCATTCTGGGGTATTTACCCGACATCTGGTTCCCAGTGGACCAAATCAGACTAGATATATTGGGGTCTCCTTTACAAAAGATGAACTTACCGCAGTGGGAGCTGAGTTTGTTGCCGTCGACAATTTTACTGAGTTAGCAGACAACATATATCTTACAGGAACTATTCCCCGCCTGACTGATTACGAAGATGCCGGCGGATCTTTTATAAAAGATATTAGCGGTGAGCTGTTACCTGATCTCATTGAGGATGATATGGCTTTAGTGATCAATCATCCCCAGGGCTTAATTATTGTGAGCGGCTGTGCTCATGCTGGTATGATCAACATGATCAATTACGCCCTGGAATGCACCGGTGCCAATAAGGTCCTGGCTTTTATCGGGGGAACTCATCTAATAAGTGCCGATGAGAGCCGACTACAGAAGACCATAGCTGATCTGAAGCGAATAGAACCTCAACACCTTATCGTATGCCATTGTACTGGTTTTACCGCTACCAGTCGTCTGT
This sequence comes from uncultured Syntrophomonas sp., assembly GCA_964618175.1. Taxonomy (GTDB): domain Bacteria; phylum Bacillota; class Syntrophomonadia; order Syntrophomonadales; family Syntrophomonadaceae; genus DTU018. The sequence goes on from CAZTZX010000097.1 coordinate 867, forward strand.
TCCGTGAATTACCTGCAATGGCCCAAAAAGGGGAAACCGGTATGGTGTTTAAGTTTTAAGCTAGGGGGAATAAAACATTTGAAAAAGAATTACCGCTTAAGACCAGGTGAACTTCGCAAGACCTGCAATCCGGCCAGTTTAAAGTTTGAAACAACCGCAGAATTGCTTCCCTTAAAAGGGATCATTGGTCAGGACAGAGCCCTGCACTCCTTAAAATTTGGACTTACCATAGATCATCAGGGCTACAATATATACCTGTCCGGTGCTCTGGGCACGGGTAAGACTACTTTAGCCCAGGTAATGTTGGAGGATAAAGCCCGCCAGGAACCCAGGCCTTCTGATTGGTGCTATGTATATAACTTTGAAAATCCTGACTGTCCCAGTGCCCTGGAACTTCCGGCGGGGCAGGGAAAACAGTTCAAGAAGGATCTGGAGGAGCAGGTAGAAAAGATCATTGCCCGGGTGGCCAAGGCCTTGGAAGAAGATGAATTCGATTATAAACGTGGCCAGATAATGGGGCAGTTTCTGGAAAAGACCAATGTTCTTTATTTACAGGCGGAAGAAGAGGCCCGTAAGCTAGGCTTTGGTATTACCAAAACCGAGCAGGGCATTAACAGCTACCCCTTAAAAGAAGGGGAAGCCATGAGCCAGGAACACTATATGGGCTTAAGTGATGACCAACGGGCTGATTTGATGAAACGCAGTTCCTTGATACAAGAAAAATTGACCGAATCATTTCGACAATATAGAGATTTGGAAAAGTCCATTAAAGAACAGGTGAAAACCTTAGAACTAGACACCGCCGACAGTGTAAGCGCTCCCTATTTTGAGGAGTTATTGCAGCGTTATCGCCGTCGCCCCCAGTTGACCAAGTACCTTAAAGATTTGCGCCAAGATCTGCTCGAACATTTCATGGTTATAGTAAAGCAGGATGACAGCAATCCTTGGAACTTATTACGTATTAGCGACCGACGCAGCCTGCTGCGCCGGTACCAGGTGAACCTGCTGGTGGACAATTCTGAGCAGACTCATGCGCCCGTAATATTTGAGAGTAACCCTACTTTTTCCAACCTTTTTGGACAAATCGAATATGAAAGTGAGTTTGGCATTTTGGCTACTGATTTCTCGAAAATCAAAGCCGGCACGATTCATCAGGCTAATGGAGGATATTTGGTTCTGCATATGTATGATCTGGCCAAAAACTTTTATGTTTGGGATACCTTAAAAAGGGTGCTCAAGAATCAGGAAATTCAGGTGGAAACCATGAGTCGCATGTTCGGTATTAGTAACAGTGAGACTCTTCGACCCCAGCCCATACCAGTTAAAATTAAGGTGATCCTAATCGGAGAACCAATCTATTATTATTTGCTCTATACTCAGGATGAAGAATTTCAAAAACTCTTTAAGATCAAAGCTGATTTTGATACTGAGATGGAGCGCTCCCGCAAACACATCAACGATTACGCCCGCTTGATAGCTTCAGTCTGTGAGAGCGAAGGTCTGCGCCATTTTGATCAAGAGGCGGTTGCTCAAGTGATAGATTACGGCAGCCGGATGGTTGATGACCAGGATAAATTGACCACCTTATTCAATAAATTAGTGGAGATTATTTATGAGGCCAACGCTTGGGCCAAACAGGGGCGCGCTTCCGTGGTGACGGGTACCCATGTAATGCGTGCCATTAAGGAAAAGCGTTATAGAGCATCTCTGGTTGAAGACCATATGCATGATTTGATCAGCAATGAGACCATCTTGATAGATGTACATGGCAGCCAGGTGGGACAGATAAATGGGTTGGCGGTATATGAATTAGGTGATCATCAATTTGGCAAACCGGTGCGCATTACCGCTAAGACTTTTATGGGCGAAAGCGGATTAGTTAATATTGAAAGGGAAATACGCATGAGTGGCAGCATCCATAGCAAAGGAGTGCTGACTCTAAACGGCTATATGGGGGCTCAATATGCTCAGGATAAGCCTTTGTCGCTTACCGCTAGTCTGACCTTTGAGCAAAGTTACCAGGGCATCGAAGGGGATAGCGCCTCCAGTGCGGAATTATATGCACTATTATCCAGTTTGTCCGGGGTGCCAATCTATCAAGGTATTGCGGTGACTGGTTCGGTTAATCAAAATGGCGAGATACAGCCTGTGGGGGGAGTAAATCAGAAAATTGAAGGTTTCTTTCGGGTGTGTAAAGCCTATGGGTTAAACGGAGAACAGGGGGTGATCATACCCGGCCAGAATATGCGTAATCTCATGCTGGCTCCGGAAATAGTGGAAGCCGTTCGCCAAAAGCAGTTCAATATTTGGGCAGTCGAGCACATTGACCAGGGTTTGGAGATACTGACCGATATACGGGCAGGACTTGCTGATGAAAATGGCAGATTTCCGGAAAACAGTATCCATGAACGGGTAAACCGTAAGTTGAGCGAGTGGAATGATAAACGCCGCTGGGGTCGTGACCAAAAGCCGCGATCTGCTGCGGTGCGAAGGAGGAGGAGTGCTTGGTAAGAAAGACAACTGGGTGGGTGATGTTAGTTTTCTTGTTGGGGTTATTGGTTAGCGGATGCGAATTTGATGTCGGCCAATTGACCCGTCCTACTGAAGAGGAGAAGGATCAGCTTATCAGAGTGGAAATCGTCTTCACTGACGATAAGACTTTAGTGGGGTATGTGAAGGAGTTAGCCATTGATCCTGAGTCCAAAGTATATGTAGGGGGGTCCTCATCGAACTACTTGTATGATGCCGGAGGAGATATAGTGGGGGTTTTTAATTATCAGAGGGTATTGTATATGAATATACTGCC
>CAZTZX010000097.1:3772-6435 GCA_964618175.1 uncultured Syntrophomonas sp.
CGGGTGGCGACCAATGTGACCAAAGAAGGTCAACGCATGGTAAATACCCAAGTTTCAGAGCAAGTAAAACAGGCAGTTTTGGACAAGGGGGAAACCTTTTTGGGCAAAGCTGACGTGGTGGGAACCATCAACTACGCAGCTTATCAGCCTATCAAAGATGGTAATGGTGACATTATTGGCATATGGTTTGTGGGTGTACCCAGTACCAAGTATATCAGCATTGTCGATGGCTTTCGTCTCAATATGATTGGTTACTCGGCAATCGGCATTTTTCTTGGTCTTCTAGTAGCTTTTATTCTTGCCTATACGGTATATGCACCCTTATTGCGTATCCGTTCCAAATTAAAATACATAGGGGAAGGCGATTTAACTCAGACAATCGATGTAATTGGCAATGATGAGATTAGCCGTGTAGCAACTGGCGTAAATCTAACCATAGAAAGAATCTCTGAATTAATAGGTAAAGCTAAAAACTTGACAGTTACGGTCAGTTCATCCAGTCAAGAACTAGCCCAACGTTCGCAGATGAGTGCCACGCTTATGGAAAACATGACCCTGCAGGCTAATGAGATGAGCCAGAGTGCCCGCCGGCAAGCTGATTTAACCGGACAATCCCGCCAAAGTATAACTGAAATGTCTTCAGCTATAGAGCAACTGGCCGAAAATAGTCAACTAGTATCATCCTCTGCTTTCAGTGCTGCTCACCAAGCTGAAGCCGGAGAGCAGAGATTGAATATAGCAGTAAGCCAGATCGAGACTATCAGCAGAACAGTCAATTCCACTGCTGACATTATTGTTGGCTTAGGCACCAAATCTAATGAGATTGGGCAGATTGTAGATCTAATAACCAGTATTGCTGATCAGACTAATCTTCTTGCTTTGAACGCAGCCATTGAAGCTGCCCGGGCCGGTGAACAAGGACGTGGATTCGCCGTAGTAGCTGAAGAAGTGCGTAAACTGGCCGAAGAATCAAGTGAAGCGGCTCAACGTATAGCCGGACTGATATTAGAGGTTCAAAATGAGGCCAATCGGGCTGTTAAGTCTATGGATGGCGGTACCCGCGAAGTAGCTAAAGGGATCGAAGTGGTTGATGAGGCGGGGCAGGCCTTCCAGGAAATAACGAAAGCAGTCAATATTGTAAACGAGCAAATTCAGGAGATGTCGGCAGCCAGTCAGGAAATGGCAGCCAGTGCTGAAACTGCTATTGAAGCTATAGAGGCAACTACGCAAGCAGCCATGGATAATGCCCAGTCTTCAAATAAAATCAGTGATATCGCAGAGGAACAGATGGCTGGTGTGGAAGAAATGGATGTTGCCATCGATAAATTAGCCGAGGTAATAGCAGGCCTGGAACAATCGGTAGCCTTTTTCAATGTTAAAGCGGCAGAATAAACGTTAGACTAACCTGTAGCAACAATGGGGATTGGGGAGGGAAGGACATGAAATCGGAAAGCATAATAGCACGTTGTCTGATGTGCGGCAAAAGCTACGACTTACCTTCTGATCATAAAGATTATGTCAAGCTAGCCGCCAGCCAGTCATCAGCACCTACCTTCATTTGTGATCATTGTGGTTATCGCATTCGCCATGAGGCGGACGAACAACAAAAACCCAAAAAACCCATCTAGGAGGAAATTGTGCAGCCAATATCGATCAACAACCGCAGCGGTCTCAAATTATCAGCTCTGTTGAGCGTGCCTGCTGATCCCCATTGCTTGGTCATTGCCTGCCACGGCTTTCGAGGAGCTAAGGAAAACGGTGGCAGGATCTATAGTCTTGGCGAAAAGCTAAAACAGATCGGCATGGGCTTGCTGGCGTTTGATTTCCAGGGTAGCGGTCAGAGTGAGGGACAGTATAGCAATCTGACCCTCACTCGCCAGGCGGAGGATTTACAGGACGTTATCAACTATGCCGACCAGCAATTCCAACTGCCGATCATAGTTCTGGGACGAAGTTTTGGCGGAAGTACCATCTTAGCCGGCGCCAGTCAGGATGATCGCATAGTGGGATACATATTCTGGTCTACTACGGTCTTCTTGAAAGAGACCTTTACCGGATTAAACCCGGCTTTGGCCAGTCAAGTAGAGAAGGGTAATACTATTATGCTGACTGACGAAGGCGGTAATTATGAACTTGATCCCGATCTTTTCCAAGATTTTGCCAACCATAACATGGATGATTATTTAAGGGCTATCGGCAATCGGCCAGTCTTAATTGTGCATGGCCTGGCTGATGAAATGGTACCAACTAAAAATGCCCAGCATATAGCTCAATTATTACCTCAAGCCCAGTTAAATCTGCTGGAAGGAGCCGACCACCGTTTTACCCAGCACACGGCCCAGCGAGAAGATCTGAGCATCCAGTGGTTGGCCGGGCATTGGGGAGATACCGGACAATTATGAACTATACCAGCATCCGCCAGGACATAGTTACAGAACTGGAAACTAAGAAAAGCCGGTTCATAACTTGGGTGAGCCCCATAAGCAGTCAGTCCGAGGCTGAGCAAATAATGTCAGCAGCCCGGAAACGCTGGCCGGGAGCCACCCATTACTGTTTTGCCTGGATTACTCGAGATCCGCTGATGGAGAGGTGCAGTGATGACGGGGAACCATCTGGTACCGCCGGATTGCCTATACTGACCGTCCTAAAAAGCCGAGGCCTGG
>CAZTZX010000098.1:0-6387 GCA_964618175.1 uncultured Syntrophomonas sp.
GGAGAGGATTTATGCTTGGAAAGCAGGAAGGAATACGTTAGCCCAAAACTATAGAATGAAATGAAAATAAATAAATAAAAGAATATTGGCTTTTTACAGAACTTTGTGCAGGATTTCCCAATTAAGGCCAGAATTACTTCTAATATCATGTATTAGGCATTCGAAATAATTCGCAGGGAAGGGGCAAATAGGATGGAACTGGATTTGAAATTCGAGGCATTGATTAAGTCGCAAGCGAAGTATGAGTCGGCTAATCTGGGCTTGAATCTGTTGATTTCCAGACTGCAAAGAAAGTATTCGGCCAATCAGACATCAGCAGAATTGGGCAACTGTGTGCAAGAAATGAAGACGTTTTTTGAAAGATACGCTTCAATTGTGGGGCAAGATGTTGAAGCACTGAAAAAATTATAGGGGGTAATAAATATGTTTGTTAATCTTGATCAGGCAATACAGTTGATCCAGGAAGGCAAAATAATGCATATTGCAGCTGACGAGTCTCTGTTGAGTCAATTACCGAAAGGCAAATGGATTGCAGGTACTACCCCTTATTTTATTACGGAGCAGGGCGGTATCCTTTGCAAGGATAAATTGTTTGTCAATGAAATTTATGATGCTGTCGATTATAAAATCGTAGTGTACGACAAAAGTAATGTCTTTGACATAACCAAGGATGCCTATCCTAATGGAGTGTCATTTTTAGTCATGCCTTTTGCGAGCGATATTGCTGCATTTTATGCCAAGGAGGCACCCAATTCAATTGATTTATTAATGAATCCGACTATCGGTTGGATCTCGGGTTTTGATCTCTCTACCGACGCAAGTGCTAAGGTATACGACGGTGCTACTGGTTCAGCCTATGGCGATAGAGCGGTGGCATTACATATTGGTCTGCCCGATAATAAAATGGCTTCCCTTGGCATTGTTAATATTTTTAGTGCTGATGAGAACAACGCCATAATCAAATTCCCGGAAGACTCTCTATCAGTAAGGAACTGTTTGGTCAACGGAAAAGAAGTAATATTTGCTGATTATCTTTCCGAAAACAACATTGATACCCAGTTGCCATTGGTCGCGGATTATAACAGTGTATTAGTAAATGTGTCCATTAAATCTGTTTCGGAAGAAAGTAAGACAGTAGATCTTTATGCCCCCGTATTTGCTGGAACCGAGTATCGTTTTGCACGTCCTGTCAGTAATTATCCGACCAGTTTCACTGAGCACTTACAGGGTCTTAAGGATACAAAACCAATCTTCTCCTGCAACTGTATTCTTAATTATCTTTATGGTGAACTTGAGGGTCGAGCTACACCGCCATTTGCCGGGCCGGTGACTTTCGGAGAAGTCGCCTACCAATTATTAAACCAAACGCTAGCCTATGCAGAGATTATCGACAAATAGAAATTGGCCCTAACATTGTAAGTAGAAAAGGGCACCAGTTTGGCGTTGGATGAAAGAGAATCGGCTTCATCCAACGCCAATTTTATTGATTTCGCACTATTAAGGTTAGATATAAAATGATGCTTTGGGAACGGCCAACAGGGCCGTTTACCCCCACAATCCGCACTGGTTCATGTCCGTTTCGCGTAGCGTCAAGGTTTTTCCCTTTAGCGAATAGTATTGTTCCATCTAACGGACAATGTGGCATTGTCCCCCACTTTAGAGGTGCACCCCCCCAATTTCCTACCGGGGAGTATTGTCAGGATAATGAACTATATGGGATAATGTCAAAGTGTGATCAATTCCATGGGGTGAGAGAATGAATTATCAAGAGATGTACCAGCGCAAAACCATCAGTGTTGAAGAAGCGCTGCAGGAGATCAAAAGCGGGCAGGAAATAACCTGTGCCCTTATAGCCTGTGAGCCAGTAACTATGCTCAGCCAACTACATACCATCAAGGATCGGGTGGAAGATGTATCCGTGGTTACGGCTTTGCTGATGAACGAGTATGAATTTTTCATGGCTCCGGAGATGAAAGGCCATTTTCTCTTGAACACCTGGTTTTACACGGCCGGATCCCGCAAGGCTCATTCACATGGTACGGTTTCATACCTTCCTCTAGAACTGCACCGGGCAGTTGCCAGCCGCTCTTTTCATCGCCAACCTGATGTATTTCTGGGTTGCGCCAGTCCTATGGATCAGCACGGTTATTTGTCTTTGTCCATTGATTCCGTATGTGAAAAAGATTTAATGGAACAAGCCAATAAGGTTATTATAGAGGTCAATCCCAATTTTCCCCGCAGTTACGGTGACACGCATATCCACATTTCTGAAATCGATCATATAATTGAAACCGAGCGCCCGCTGCCGGTTATTCCGGAAGTTATAATAAATGACAAGGAAAGAGCTATAGGAGAGTATGTGGCTGATCTGATCGAAGATGAATCCACGTTGCAGATTGGTTATGGTAACATTCCTATGGCGGTCACTGCCTGCCTGACCGCCAAAAAGGATCTGGGCGTACACACCGAGTTGTTCAGCGAAGGGCTGTTGGATCTTTATGAAGCCGGGGCCATAACTAATCGGAAAAAGACTATTTGGCAGGATAAGTTCGTAGCCGATTGTGCCCTGGGAACCAAACGTCTGTATGATTTTTTTGACAACAATATGGCGGTTGAATTTCAGCGCGGCCGTATAGTTAATGACCCTCGGGTCATCGGACGCAACCATAAGATGGTAGCTATAAACTCTGCACTTGAAATCGACCTGACTGGACAATGCTGTGCTGAATCCATTGGTTCCAGACACTATAGCGGAACCGGTGGTCACAAGGAGTTTGCCCAGGGAATTCAGTATTCACCGGGCGGCAAATCGATTATCGCTTTTCAGTCCACGCTTCGCGATGATACCATTTCCCATATCGTGCCCCAGTTGGCACCCGGTGCCACGGTTACCACTTCGCGAATAGATGTGGATTATGTAGTCACCGAATATGGGGTAGCCAGCCTTAGAGGCCGCTCTATCCGCGAGCGAGTCAAAGAACTGATCAATATCGCTCATCCCGACTTCAGAGACTTTTTACGCAGTGAAGCTGAACGAAACCAGATTTGGTAGGCATATATGCTCTTTACAAGTCTTTTTCCAAGGCTGCCAGACCCCGTTCAAAGGCTGAAGAATCAGCAACGGTTGCTTTGATGCGCTGATTGTATTCCACCACTATGGACGCTATTTCCTCAACTATCTCACTGCCCCGGGGTGTGATGAATATCTTCACACTCCTGCGATCAGTTGGATCCTCTTCCCGGCTTACCAGCCCTTCTTTGACCAGACGATCAACCAAACCTGAAACCACCGGGCTGTCTAATTGAACGGCCAACGCTATCTCCTTTAAGCTGCTGCCATTATTACTGGATAAATAGAAAAGAACCCAGGACTGCACGATGGTTATTCCATAGGCAGCCAGTTTATTATTGTAATGACGAGACATCTTACGAGAAATCGCTCCTAAACGGAAACAGAAAAAATCCGCAAACTCCATTGACAACTTCCTTTCATAGTTCTCACGGTATCTTAGCATAAACATAGTTCGTTACTATGATAATATTTCGATATTGTAATATTAGTATACCCTATGTTATTCTAATAGCAAATAGATTCTGAAAGGGGTTTGACCATGGGAGAATGGAAACAGACCGGATGTGCGTTATGTGCGCAGAACTGTGGTTTGGAATTGTTCATTGAAAACAATCGTATTACCAAAGTACGCGGTGATAAGAGTAATCCCCGCAGCCAGGGATATGTATGCCGGAAAGGCATGAACATCGCGAATTATCAGCATCATGAGCAACGACTGAAATACCCCTTAAAAAAAGTGAATGGAGAATTCGTACGTATAAGCTGGGATCAGGCAATCACAGAAATCGCTGCCCGTTTGCGGGAAATCAAGGATCAATACGGACCTCGCTCCATCGCCTATATGGGAGGAGGAGGCCAATCCTGCCATTTCGAAGCGGCTTTCGGAGTACGCCTGATGCGCGGGCTGGGCTCCCGTTATCATTACAGTGCCCTGTCTCAGGAACTGACCGGACATTTCTGGGCCCAGGGACGTGTGCTGGGACGCCAGTATCTGTGGACCGTTGCGGATGAAGAACACGCTGACATGCTGGTGGCTATCGGCTGGAACGGCATGGAAAGTCACCAAATGCCGCGTGCTCCCCTGGTTCTGCGCGAGTTTTCTAAAAACCCAGATAAGATTTTAGCGGTCATTGATCCGCGCAAATCGGAGACTGCGCAAATTGCCGATCTGCACCTAGCAGTGCGTCCCGGGACTGATGCCTTGCTGCTGCGGGCAGTAATCGCCATCGTCATTCAGGAAGGTTGGTATAACCAGGAGTATATAGACCAGTATGTAACCGGTTTTCCTGAGATCTGGCCCTATCTGACCGATTTTGATGTTATGGCTGCCCTTAAGGTCTGTGAATTGGAATATGACCAGGTTAAGGAATTCGCTCGCCTGATGGCCACCCGTAAAGTTGGCCTGCACACTGACTTGGGAATCTTGATGAACCGCCACACCACCCTGGTTTCCTGCCTGGTGATGGTGCTCCTGGCCTTATGCGGTCAGATCGGTTTACCAGGCACCAACCTGATACCAGGCTTTTTTATGCCCATAGGAGGCCACAGCGATGAGCGCAAGGCCAGCAACTGGAAAACAGTTACTACCGGCTTTCCCACCATCATGGGTTATGTTCCTCCCAATGTCCTGCCTGAGGAAATCATGTCCGATCACCCAGAACGAACCCGGGCTGTGCTATGTACCCAATCTAATCCCTTGCGCTCATATGCAGATACCCATGCTTATGAGGAAGCTTTCCAGAAGCTGGATCTCCTGGTGACCTGTGAAATCAACCTGACTGAAACGGCTCAGCTTTCCGATTATGTATTGCCATCTCTTTCCACCTTTGAATCCTGGGACAGCAGCTTCTTTCCCTTCACGGTGCCGGGAGTTTACTTTCAAATGCGCCGCCCGGTAGTGGAGCCTGAAGGTGAATGCCTGGAAGTCTCGGAAATGCACCTACGTATTGCTGACGCTCTGGGACTTATCCCCCAGATACCACAGGAACTATACGAAAAGGCCGGCAATCGCCTGGAATTTGGCCTGGAGCTGATGAAATACCTGCAGGCTCATCCCGAACACACGGGCATGATGCCTTTCATTCTTGGCAAAACTTTAGGGCCGGCCCTTGGTTCAACTAACCTGGCGGCTTTATGGGGGCTACTGCAGAATCTTCCTAGGGGTTCCCGGGAAAATGCGGTGCGAGCAGGATTTAAGAAGGGGCCTTTGATGGGAGAAGAAATTTTCCAGGCCATTTTAGATCATCCGGAAGGGATTTGGTTAGGAAAGATAGATACGGAGAATAATTTTTCCCAACTGAAAACCGAAGATGGCAAGGTTAATGTGTTTATCCCGGAAATGATCGAATGGCTGGCCGATGTCACCCCCGAGTTGGAAACCCAGGCGCTCCAGAACCAGGAAGATTTCCCTTTTATCTTGATGGCAGGTCGTCATACCAGTATGAATGCCAATACCCTCATGCGCAACCCGGCCTGGAATAAAGGCAAAAGGGCCTGTACCCTGGCTCTGCATCCCCAAGATGGCGATAAATTGGGATTGAGCGATGGCCAGATGGCCCGCATCACTACCGAAGCCAGCAGTGCTGAAATAGAAGTTGAGATAACTACGGAAACGCGTCCCGGGACAGTAATAATTCCGCATGGATTTGGCTTGAATTATGCGGGAGATGTTTACGGGATCAATGTCAATGCATTGACGAAAAATACCCATCGGGATCACTTTACCGCTACCCCGCTACACCGGTATGTGCCCTGTCGGGTAGAGGCGGTTGTGAAGTAATTAAAAAGGGGGGTAGTTCCCCCCTTTTTTTAATCCCAACCTCATTCAATTTCCGGAAGACGCCGGCACTCATTCCAGATACATAAACTTATAAACACTGACTTGAACAACGGTAGGCAACTATACACCCGGAGAGATCAGTTATGCACTGCTCTCTCCGGGACTTGGCGATTCAGAAATTAGCGTACAGCCTCATAACTTCTTACTGCCATCATGACGGCAGCCTCGCGAGAGGCCATGCCATATCCAGCCGCCTCTTGACCTGTGGTGATGGCTTTAGGCATGAAATTGCCTTTAGTATCTCCTTTAATAATGCCCTTCTTGGACATATACTTGGTGGCTTCCGCTGCCCAGCTAGAAATATACTTCTGGTCCGGAAAATCAGCTGTTCCGGCTATGCTGTAATCAGCACCCGGAGCTATAGCTTTAATAGTACGGAAAAGCATGGCCGCACACTGCTCCCGGTTGATTAAAACTTTCGGAGAAAAAGTGGTATCGGAAGTGCCGGCAGTAATTCCTACGGCGAAAGCCTGTA
>CAZTZX010000099.1:0-3099 GCA_964618175.1 uncultured Syntrophomonas sp.
CTATCGAAAGCCAACCCGATGGCAGGTTTATTAAGGTGATTAAAAACTAATAGCCCCTTGGGGGGCAATTGTCTATGTTTGGGCGAGCTACACCTTCAATTGTCGCATGGAGCAGCGGGAAATTTTCATCAGAATCAAAAGGCCGTCAATTAAGGAGCTGTGACCCCTTGACGGACGGCCTTCTGGTTGAGCTTCAGAAAGTATGGTTCAGATTTGCGTGATTTGTATTGTTTATTGCAGGCAGAATGACATCGTAAGAAAGTACCTGATTATAGTACAGCCAAACCCTGTGAACCTAGCGTTGGTAAGCCTGTATCTCTGAAAACTTGTAAACGATTCAGCAAACCGCACCTTTCAATAGCAAATACGGTAATTGAACCCTGGTTGCCATTGAGGACATAAAAATTTTCACCGTCTCTGCTGACGCCAATATCAATTGGGGCAGCAAGTGTTTTGAGGGTGCTGTACTGAACCCTGGTAAGTTCCAGGGTTCCGTCGTCATTAATATGGTAGGTAGAGATGGTATTGCTGCCAGCGTTTGCTACATAAGCGAAATTCTCACAAGGCGTGGCTGCGACCCAACAGGTCGCTACCTGACCATTTAGAACAGAACTGCTGATGACATCAAGCGTCCCATTCTGCTCAACCGTGTATGATGACAGCGCATTTGGGCCTGCCTCCGTAACCAGCAGCAATCCACTGCGTAAAAAAGTTGACCCAAATGGTCCGTTGCCGCTTGATGGGTTAGCAGTTGGGCCGGTGGTAGTTCCGTCTCTATTAACCTGAAAAACACTGAGGTTGTTGGTATTTAGCTCGGAGACAACGAGTTGCCGGCCGTTGGGACTGAAAACGATACACGATGGCTGTGCATCCGGGGTGCTCAGCGGGCGTGTTGAGTTCATGATCTGAATGAGTCGGCCATATCTATCCACAAAAAATCCGGTAATATTGGAAGCGATATTGCTGCCGGGATCGCCAACATTGGTAACGTAAAGCAGTTCTTTGAAAATGCTTAAACTATTCGGCCGAATGCCCCCGGATGGCTGCACATCCGCCAGAGAAAGTGCTCCACTGTCGGCTATGTGAAAGCTGCTGATCGTATTACTCCCTGCATTCACTGCAAAGAGGTAATGTCCGTAACGGGATATAATAAGAGAGTTTTGGGACGCAAGTGGATCGACGATCAATTCGCCCGTACCGCTGCCACCCGTATCGTAGGAGTTCATGCGATCAAGCTTACCAGCCTGGCCCCTGCGAAAAGCGATGACTTCATTATTACCAGCTGCATTGGTCATAGCGTAAACCATGCCGTCCTGCCGTCTGTGATTATAATCATGCATACGATGATCCTCCTTCCTAAAATGAATTACACTGTTTCGATACATGATATCCAGTTATGTCATCTCTGTTTATTCTCAAGCACACCCCCTCCAGCAATTTATAATATGCAAAAAGAGGCGATAATGTTAAATGATGGTGTTGTCAAGATGGTGAGGTGTGAGACGAGAGGCGTGAGGCGACGACCCGGCGTTGTCACGGGGACGGGGGGGATGACAACACCCGTATCCGTCACTTTATCCGATAGCTCCGGAAAAAAAGCTGCGGGTAGCATCGCGGGATGGATTATCGAACATGGTAGAGGTAAGGTCCTTTTCAACGATTTGTCCGTTAAGCATAAATATCGTTTCATGGGCTATGCGTCTGGCCTGAAAAAGATTATGTGTCACTATGATAATGGGGAGGGTGACCGACAGTTTTACCAGCAATTCCTCAATCATTCCAGTGGAAAGGGGATCCAGACTGGAGCAAGGTTCATCCAATAACAGAACCTGAGGGTTTACTGCCAGTGCCCGGGCAATCGATAGGCGCTGTTTCTGACCGCCGGATAATTCAAAGGCGGGTTTATTCAACTTATCTTTAACTTCATCCCAGAGCGCCGCCTGAGTGAGGCAGTCTTCCGTGATAGCTGCCAATTTCCCCCGGGAGTGTTTTTCATAATAACGCGGTCCAAAGAGAACATTTTCCCGGATAGATAAGGGCAGGGCAACCGGGGTCTGATAAACTAGTCCAATATGTCGCCGGACATCTTCCGGATCATCAGCATAAATGCTACGTCCAAAAACTGATATATCGCCGACGAAACGGAAATTAGCGGTTAGTTCTGCCGTGCGATTCAAGCTGCGTAACAAGGTCGTTTTTCCACAACCGGAAGGGCCGACCACGGCAGTAATGGTTTTATCATTAAATGTGGTATTGATATGGTTTAAAACCTGGAAATCACCGTACCAGGTGTTCCAATGGGTGATGCTGATAGCCGTCAAATTATCGCCTCTTTTTCATACTACTATTGCCTGTAAGTGCCAAGGCCGCAGAATTTAGTATCAATAGCATTATAACCAGCAACAAAGCAGTTGCGTAGGCATTATCCAGTGAAATGTGTTCATTGAACAAAAGATATAAATGATAAGGTAAAGCCATAACTGGATCAAATAAGTTACCTGATGCTGGTGCTGAAATAGCCGCAGCTGTTACCATGATAGGGGCGGTAGCGCCAGCCGCATAACCCAGAGCCAATAGGATGCTGCCGATAATCGCACGCCATGATTGGGGCAGGATAATTCTCCGTAGCATATAGGCGGGAGAAACCCCCAGGGCTGCCCCTGTTAATCTGTAATCACGATCAACTGCCCGCAGGGAATCGCGCATGGAAACAACTATTACCGGAAAGATCATTATGCTTAAGGCCACTCCTCCAGCCAATAGTGAAATACCCCAGCCTAATTGTACAACACACAGAGCATATACAAATAGTCCGATGATTATTGATGGAACACCAGCCATACTTTGGATCAGCACTTCCATAGTATTAAGCAAAGGCGAGGGTTGGGCGTATTCAGACAGATAAATGGCGGTAAAAAATGCCGGGATGGCTGTCACCGCTAAGGCGATCCCAATCAGATATAAGGTTCCTTTTATAGCAGGTAATACGCCTCCTTCTTTACCCAGCGGTGAACCGGCTGGAGGCAGGCGCAGGAAATCGAGGCTCAAAGCAGAACCACCCTGAATAAACAGATAAGTGATTATAGCAATCAAGCCTGC
>CAZTZX010000099.1:3199-6366 GCA_964618175.1 uncultured Syntrophomonas sp.
GCCAAAGCACTAAGCTTGAATTCCGCAGGGACTGCCCTGAGAGCAGACTCCGAGTTGACAACGATATAGGGCACTACCATGAAAGCTAGAACAATTGAGGCGGCAAATAGTGATTCACCGCTGGCTGCCTGAAACCTTACCTCAAAAAACTTGACTAATACCGCCGCACCTAAGAAACCATAAACAACCGAGGGAATACCAGTAATAATGTTCAGCACTGGCCGTAGCAGCCTTGTCAGCCAATCGGGGGCATATTCTGCTAAAAATATAGCGCAACTTAAGGCTATCGGGACAGCAATGATCAGTGCCCCAAATGCGACCCATAGAGTACCGACCAACATCGGGGCTATACCAAATTGAATGGGCGAAGTGACTGGACTCCATTCCATACCGGAGATAAAAGCCAGCGGATTTGTCATTTGCCATATGGGCAGACTTTCCCACAGTATAAAAAGAAACACGGCGATGATAAGTAAGCTGCAGGTAAAGGCTATTACAAATGAAACTATTTTAATAAATGTATTGGTGATAGTACGGTTCATAACTTGTCCTCGTGATATTAAAAAAAACGGTGGGCGGGAAAAAACCCACCCACCCGTATGTTCAGCAAAAGCTAGTTTGCCGGAATATAGCCTAAATCTTCAACTACCGCAAAACCTTTGTCAGACATGAGGTAATCAAGAAATGCCTGCTGTTTGGCAGTAGGTTCGCTCTTAGTAATGATCAAGAGCGGCCGGCCGATATCATATTCGCCGGATTTGATATTCTCCAGGGTAGGAGCAATTCCATCGATCGAGAGAGCAAAAAGTCTATCCGCATTCTGGTTAACCAGACCAGAAGACACGTAACCTATAGCCATGTCATTTTCCATAACTTTACCAGCTAAAGCACCCATCGAAGGTATCTGCTGGGCATCCTTTGATATGGGGGTACCCTTCATAACTGCTGTGTCAAAAACTTCACTGGCTCCGCCGCCCAGATCCCTAACCGCAACAATAATCGCCTTGTCAGGGAGAGCAGGATCAAGCTGGTTCCAAGTAGTGATTTCGCCAGCAAATATGTTTTTCAACTCTTCCCTGGTTATATCCGGTTTGATGGTTGTTATCGGATTATTAGGATTTACAGCGATAGTCAAAACATCAGAGCCGATTTGGTTAGTTTGGCCACCTTCTAATTCGGCCTTTTCTTCGTCTTTTAGGGTACGGGCTACCAGGCCTAGATCAAAGGTGCCATCAAGGGTCGATTTTACACCGAATCCTGAACCTCCGGTGGAAACAAATATAACTATGTTTTCGGCGGGCAGACTGGCATCAACTTTGTCCCAGGTTTTAAACTCTTCGGTAAAGTTATCGGCACATTTGGCAATAATGGGTGACAAAGTACTGGAGCCGCCGATCCGTATAGATGTATCCGCTTGCGGAGTCGCACCCTCTGGCGTCTCGGCGCTGTCTGAGCTGCAGCCGACCAGTAAGACCATCATCAGTAAACTGATTAGGCCAACAATGAGTAAATTCTGGCGCTTCAATTAATAACCCCCTCCATAATTACAACATTACTTAGTAATAATTTCCCCTTAGTTTACCATCGGAAATGTTATAAGTCCAATAACCCGGAGTTATAATTACTGTAAATAACAAATTCAACCTTTTGCTGCCTTCGTCTTCTGACTTGTTTCATGTGCCTTACCGTTGACCAATTATTATTGGCGATGTTAAAATATGCTTAGACAAATCAGAATACAAAGGAAGATGAAAATATGCCGAGCGTAACGATTTCCAGTAAGAGGCAGATAACTATACCCGCGGAAGTTTTTCGTTTATTGGAACTACAAGAGGGTCAAAAACTAATGGTTTCTGTTGAGGGAGATAGTATTGTTCTGACAGCCCGGCCAACCAATCTAACCAAAGCACTGGGCGGGGTTGCCAAGGGGCTGTATGGGAGTAATAGGACTCAAGTCGATGAATATGTTGATCAGGAACGCGATTCATGGCAAAAGTAGAAGCATTTGTAAAGGAAATATCTGCGCACCATAATGTGATGATGGATACCAATGCCATCATCTACTTTCTTGATGGAACACCAAATTTAATCGACCTCATGATGGCACTTTTTGAGATGGTGGAGCGAGGCCAGTTAAAAGTAACCCTATCGGTGATAAATGAAGCGGAATTGTTGGTCAAACCATACCAGGAAAACAATTCTGCCGCGCGGGAAGCCATCAATTTCTTTCTAGAGGAATTCCCTAACCTGAATGTAGTTCCGCTTAATAGGGAAATTAGTCAACAAGCTGCTAAGATTAGGGCCGAATCGGGCTTAAGGATGCCCGACGCTATTATCCTGGCCACGGCGATCAGTAATCAATGTGATTTGTTTTTGGGGAATGATCTCATTTTAATGCACAAAGCCAGTTTATACCTACCCACTGTTGTCCTAAACGACTATATCTAAAGGCGACCATTCTAACCGACGAGCTGCGGATTAAAGCTAGTGCGGAGTATTTTTCATACAGGGAAAGCTAGCATTAATTCTGTGCCTTTTCTTGTTTGATCTTCTCAAGGCGCGCCTTGGCATCATCGTATAGTTTTTGCTGTTCTTCATTCTCGATTTCCAGAGGGGGAACTTCAGTGGGTCGGCCATTCCTATCCAAAGAAACCATGAAGAAATAACCTTCGGAAACATACTTAATCGTACCTTTTTCAAGGTTCTCAGCTCTAACATTCACAAAAACTTCCATGGAGGTTTTCCCGGTATATATTAGCTGCGCATTGCAGATCACCAGGTCTCCCACGAAAATCGGCTCTATAAAAGAAAGCTGCGTTACACTGGCTGTTACCACATTGCTCAGACAATGACGAGCTGCCACAGCGCCCGCCGCCGAGTCCATCAATTTCATTACTTCTCCGCCATGCATATTACCAGCTACATTAGCATGGTAGGGCAACACGATTTGGCTCATAGTTATAGCTGAAGAAGAACTGGTTTTGGGGGACAGTTGCATATTTTATCCATTCCTTTCACTTCACTCAAGGCCTAAAACACTGAAATGTATGGGCATTGAGCTACTTCATCTATTCTCGGACTTATCCTCTAATTGTAACTAGCCGTATATAAGATAATTTACCATGAATAGATGGAGTATAGACTAAGAACGTGTAAATAATTGGTTA
>CAZTZX010000100.1:0-6308 GCA_964618175.1 uncultured Syntrophomonas sp.
AAAATAATAAGCATGGTTGAATATATAATATAATAGAATCAACTTAATATTGTTAAGGGGGGCCAAACATGCGTTACCTGCTTATTTGTATAATCGGAATTGCCATACAGGTTGCTTTTATCCTGGTGGAGAATAAGAGAAAGTACGTTCCAGCCGTCATACTCAAGGGCAGCGCTGCTATGGTATTCATTACCATCGGAGTATTAAGCGCTCAGGTTACCAGCAACCCCAGCTTTGCCAAGTTGGTAGTTATCGGTCTTATACTTGGCGGAATCGGTGATGTGCTGCTTAACCTGCGCTTTGTGTTTGAGAAAAACGGGCAGAAGATATTCTTATTTGGCATTGTTGCATTTTTAAGCGGACACATCATGTATCTTGCTGCACTCATCTTGTTATCAAACAATTTGCTGGTGAGTCTGATTGGCGGAGTGATTGCGGCGGGCCTGCTGCTGCGATGGATCTTCAGCAAAATCGGAGAAGTCCAAAAAGCTTTTAAAATATTCGGCTACATATATATCGGGGTTATCGTCCTGATGACTGCCGCAGCAATCGGTAATTTCGTTTCTAATCCCGGTTCAACAGGTGCTCTGCTATATGTTATAGGCGCAGTATTATTTACAGCCAGTGATGTTATTATGATATTCAACACCTTCGGCGCTACCCAGAAATTCTCAATGCGGGCCGCTAACCTCTCTTTGTACTACCTGGGTCAGTTGCTGATTGCTATAAGCCTGCAATTTATCTGAACCAGCATCGAGGACTGAGTTCTGTATGAAACAGGGCTCAGTCCTTTTAGTTTGTGGTTGTCGATAATGGTATGAAGGAAATGAAAAACATTAAGCGAAGTAATATTTATTGGCGAAAGGGGGCATTTCATAAGTGGGCGAAAAAAGAAATCAGGTTAATAAGGTTACGGTTAGTATTTTCAACGAAGACTACATAGTAAGGGGAGATGAAAAACCCGATTACATTGAAATGCTCGCTTCCTATGTTGATCGGCGCATGCGTATGGTGCAGCAGCGTAATGTCAATTTGTCCACCAGTAAAGTAGCAGTTCTAACTGCTTTGAACTTGGCTGATGAATTAAACAAGCTGCAGGAAGACTACGATGAGCTGGTCAAGACTCTGGAAGAGGAGCGCAAAAATAGGATGGGATAAGATGACCAACCGAGAAATTGGACGCACTTTGGATAAAATAGCGGACCTTCTGCAAATGAAAGACGAAAACCCCTTTAAGATTGCGGCCTATCGCAAGGCTGCCAATTCAATTTATCACCTTGATGAAGACCTGCATGTTTATTACCAGCATGATCGTATCGGGAATATTACGGGCATAGGGAATTCAGTTAAGGCTCTTATTGAAGAACTTATAGAAAAAGGCAGCAGTGAATACTACCAGTGCTTAGTGCAGGATATTCCGGAAGGAGTACTGGATTTTCTCAGAATACCTGGGTTAGGCCATAAAACTGCCCGTCTGATATACGAACACCTCGGCATAGACAATCTGGATGATCTCTTGATAGCTGCCCAGCAAAGGAAAATTAGAACCATACCGGGATTAGGAAGCAAAACCGAATATAACATTAAAAAAGGTATGGATCTATTGGAACAGAGCCATGGTAAGATTACCCTGGGTCTGGCCCTGCCTCTAGCTCAACAGTTAAGGGACTATCTAGCTGATTCCCCTTGGGTGGAAGCTGTTTCCCTGGTAGGAAGTATTCGGCGTGGTAAACCGCTGGTTAGTGATATAGATATTCTGGTAGCCACACGTGATGTTGAGCAAATCAAAAACCTGTTCAGGAATTATCGCGAAGTTCAGCAGGTGTTGGCTGAAGGCCCTGACTATATAGCCGGACAGATCAGTCTGGGCATTAAGGTTGAAGTGATCATGGTGGAACCGTCCCACTTTTATGGGGCTTTGGTTTGGGCCACCGGATCAAAAGAATTTCGCAATCGGGTCTGGGAGGGTATCGAACCTGACCAGTTAGCCAATTTAGCCAGTGAAGAGGAAGTTTTCGAGGCTCTGCATTTATCGTTCATTCCTCCTGAGTTGCGAGAGAACCAGGGAGAAATAGAACTGGCGCAGCAGGGAGCCATACCTCGCCTGATTCAAGCTGCAGATATCAAGGGCGATATGCATGTCCATTCTGACTGGAGCGATGGAGGAGCTAAAATACAAGAAACAGTCACTCAGGCTCGTTCGCTGGGTTACTCTTATGTGGCCATTACTGACCATTCCCAATCGCTGGCTATTAGCGGTGGATTGAATGCGGAACGGCTGTCTCATCAGGGCAAGGTTATCGATGCCATTAATCAGGAGTTAGAAGACTTTCATGTTCTTAAAGGTATCGAAGTGGACATCTTAAAAAATGGACGTCTGGATCTTGATGACGAAGTCTTGGAAAAGTTGGATCTGGTAGTGGCTTCGATCCACAGTAATTTTAAGCTTGATAAAGAAGCGCAGACCGACCGGATCATTCAAGCTATCAAGAGCGACCAAGTTGATATCATTGGCCATTTGACCGGGCGGCTTCTTAATCGTCGCAGTGGTTACGAACTGAACCTGGAACCAGTATTACAAGCAGCGGCCCATAATCAAGTAGCTTTGGAAATAAATTCTCATCCTGACCGTTTGGATATTGATGAGCACATTTCCCGGCAAGCCAGGGAACTGGGTATTAAGATGGCAATCAACAGTGATGCTCATCATCAGGAAGATCTTAAACTGCTGCATTATGGCATACTTAGTGCCCGGCGGGGGTGGCTGCAAGCCGAGGATGTTTTGAATACCATGGATTATGACAGCCTGATTACCCACCTGAGGAATAAAGATCGCAGCTGAAGAAAAAGACTAGAGCATGGAATATCATCCAAAATGAGGAGTTTACCATGCTTGATTTTGTTTTACGAGCTGCTGTCATGTACACTTTGGCCCTGGTTATGATTCGTCTTTTGGGCAAAAGAGCCCTGGGGGAACTGGGGCCATTTGATTTCGTAGTAATGACTGGGGTTGGACATACCGTAGTCTCGGTGGCTCTTGATCGGAGCATCCCCTATTACGAAGGCATAATTATTCTGGCGACTCTAGCCGGGCTGGAATACCTTATGGGGTTTATGGCCATGAAAAACCAGACCCTATCTAACCTGATAGTGGGCAAACCGGTGGTACTTATAGAGAATGGCCTAATCGTAAGAGAAAACTTGGCCCGGGAAAAGTTTAATGTCGATGATCTTATGCAGGAACTACGCAAACAGGGAATTCGTGACATTGACGAGGTGGAAAGAGGTATACTGGAATCCTGCGGGGGCTTTAGTGTTATTTTGAACGAAGGCGATGAGCCTGTTACCCGCCGTGATCTGGGCTTACAGGAGGTGGAGAGGAGTCAGATCCGCACCTTCGATCTGGTTCGACGGGGGGAGATATTTGCCCAGCAGGAAGAGGAGTCTCATCAAGATGAGTCGGGCCTTAATTTGCCGGAGATTTTAAGTGAGATAAGCGAGAAATTACAGACTATTGATAGTCGTTTGCAATACCTGGAAAGCGCACACCGGATGGAAGGGAGAAACAAAGATGAAACTAGTTGATATCTATAAGCTGGCGGTAGACTTAGGTAAACGCTATGATATCAGAGGAGATGACCTGAGCCGATTACTTCAGGAAGAACTTGATCGGTTTGAGAGACTAACTGAGGCAGAAAAGGAACACTACGACCTGCAGAAACTGGAGCATCCCTTTAGTGATACCAGGATATTGAGCGGAGATCCTTCCACAGAAGTACATACCATATTATGCGGTATTGATATGGAGACTCCCGAAATTCTTTTGGCTGACCGACTTAATCAAAAAGGACATAAAATCGATCTGGTTTTGGCCCATCACCCCGAGGGTACCGCCGCGGCGGGTCTGTATGAAGTAATGCGGGTGCAGGCCGATATGCTGGAGAAGATGGGAGTACCTATAAATGTAGGTGAGGGCATAATGGCCTCACGTATTAGCGAGGTAGAGCGTCGCTACCTGCCTATGAACCACCAGAGAGCAGTGGATGCTGCCCGCTTATTGGATATACCTTTTATGTGTGTTCATTCTCCCGCTGATAATTTAGTACAAAAATTCCTGGATAATATCGTAACAAATTCGGAGTTTTCGACTCTGGAGGATCTGCTCAAGGTCTTGCGGTCGATTCCCGAGTATCACCAGGCTCAACAGCTCAAAGCTGGGCCCCAAATAATAGTGGGAAATCGCTCCAATCGAACCGGTAAGGTTTTTATAAAAATGACCGGAGGAACAGCGGGCGCGGAAAAAGCTTATGAGAAGCTGGCGCAGGCCGGAGTAGGCACTGTCATCTGTATGCATATGCCGGATAAGCATCGCTCTCTCGCCAAAGAACACAACTTAAACGTTATCATTTCTGGTCACATGGCCAGTGATTCACTGGGTATGAATCTCTTTTTGGATGAACTGGAAAAACACGGTTTAAGCATCATACCCTGTTCAGGATTGATTCGCATTTCACGGGTCAAAGATCACGATCTGCATTAGGGTCTTGGGCTGAATAGGTTTTGTATTAGCAGGAGGTTGAGATCAGGTTGGAATTGTTGGCCCCAGCGGGAAATTGGCAGGCCCTGGTGGCTGCCATAGAAAACGGCGCTAATGCGGTTTATCTGGGCGGGCCAGCTTTCAATGCACGTCACTCGGCTGAGAACTTTACTATGGAAATGATCAAGCAAGCCGTCGAATATGCACATCTGCGTAAAGTGAAGGTGTATGTCACTGTCAACACCTTGCTGCACACCCATGAAATTGATACGGTATTAGACTATGTTTTTGAACTGTATAGCTCAGATATTGACGCGATCATTGTTCAGGATCTGGGATTATTGAGTTTACTTAGAGATCTACTGCCTGATCTGACTATTCATGCCAGTACCCAAATGACGGTTCACAATGTTGCAGGGGTCAACCTCCTGGAGCAGCAAGGTGTCAAAAGGGTTGTATTAGCCCGCGAGCTATTGCTCCAGGAGATCAACCATATCAGCAAGAATACTTCGGCTGAGCTGGAATTGTTTGTACACGGAGCTTTATGCTACTCTTATTCTGGACAATGCTTGTTTAGCAGCATGGTAGGCGGCAGAAGCGGCAACCGGGGAAGATGTGCCCAGCCTTGTCGTCTGCCCTACACTCTTTATTCAGAACGTGGCGGTAAGCAGTCGGTGGAGGGAAAATATTTACTCAGCCCCTCTGACCAGACTTTAATCGATTATTTACCGGCTTTGCAGGAGAGTGGTGTTCACTCCTTGAAAATCGAAGGACGTATGAAAAGGCCGGAATATGTAGCCATTATTACGCGCTCTTACCGGCAGATGCTGGATCATCTGTTGAATGGGGATGGAAAGCCTGATACAGAAACATTAAAACGAGAGATGGCCGGGATTTTTAACCGTGATTTCTCGCCCGGATACTTAGATTCCCAGGTTTTGAAAAGATTAAGCAGGCAGCGCCCTGACAACCGTGGAGTCACTATCGGTAGGGTAATGTCCCAGGATCCTGACGGACGTACCGCTATCAGCCTGCAAGAAACCCTGTCGAAGGGTGATGGTGTAAAGATTTGGACATCTCCTGGCAAAAGCCCTGCTTTCTTGGTGGAACGAATGGAAGTCAATGGGCGTCAGGTTAATAGTGCTATTGCTGGGGAAACGGTTATTTTATGGGTTGATCAAAAGGTTGCCCCGCATGATCTTGTCTTTAAGACCCATGATAAAGGCCTTATTGATTCAGCTCGAACCAGTTTCGAAAATGTAAAACATCCGGTGGTGTCGGTTGATATTGAGGTTTGTCTCAACCGGGGAGAGCCATTACGGGCAGTATACAGAACTGCTGATGGGCATGAAGCCGTCGCCGCAACTGTCATCTTGGCTGAACCCGCCCGGCAAAAACCGCTGGATGAGAATAGTTTGGCAGAGAAGTTGGGGCGTCTGGGCAACACCCCCTATGAACTGCGTCACTTGACTCTGCTATCAGAAGACGGTTTAATAGTGCCTTTTAGTGAACTAAATCAGGTGCGCCGTGATGCAGTCAGTCAGTTAAACGAGTTACTGGTAATTAAAAATTCGCATCAAGTAAAGGCGGAAGGTTTTTATACACATAAGAAAGACTGCCTGGCCGCGGTTTTTCGAAAGAAGAGTAAAAGTAAATACAATAGACCCCAGCTGAGAGTAATGGTCAGCAGTATCTCGGCTGCCGAACAGGCTCTGGTAGCAGGAGCTGACCGAATATATCTAGCTCTGGAAGGACTGGGGAATCATAAACG
>CAZTZX010000101.1:0-6112 GCA_964618175.1 uncultured Syntrophomonas sp.
TACCATAGGCATCTCTTGTCGCCTGTTTCTCCATAACTTCCTCCCTAATATTAAACATACGGATGATTCTGACAGCCTGATGCAAGAGGGAACGGTTCTACCTTGCATCTACTTGTCATCCTGAGGGAGGAACGACCGAAGGATCTTGTCCACCTAGTACCAGTAAAGATTCTTCGGCTGCGCCTCAGAATGACAGAATAGTAGCCACGCAAGTTTGGGGACGGTCCTTGGACTTGCGCGTTAGTCTTAAACAGATCATTACAATATACAATACTACTTAAACGCGCAAGTCCAAGGACCGTCCCCAAACTTGCGTCCTACCACCAGCATCCTGACCCTACCTTCGTAGTTCCAGCAAAGCTCTTTCCACTTCATCCGGCTTAGGGGCTGTACCGTGCCACTCGGCCCGGTTTTCCATGAATGAACATCCCTTGCCTTTTATGGTGCGGGCTACAATAGCGGTAGGTCGCCCTTTTAGTTGGCGAGCTTCATCCAAAGCGGCCATGATCTGAGCCACAGAGTGCCCGTTTATTTCAACCACATGGCAGCCAAATGCCCGGAATTTATCGGCTATAGGTTCTGGTGACATGACCTCACTGATAGGCCCGTCTATCTGCAAACCATTGTAGTCGATCATCAAAACCAGGTTGTCCAATTTATAATGAGCAGCTGCCATAGTTGCCTCCCAGACCATACCTTCTTCTAGTTCGCCATCCCCCAGCAAGGTATAGATACGGTTGGACCTGCCATCCAGCCGGGCCGCCAGGGCCATGCCTACCGCCCAGGATACGCCTTGTCCCAGCGATCCGGTCGAGGCCTCTACGCCCGGCAATTTCCGCATATCAGGATGACCCTGCAGGGGGCTGCCCAACTGGCGCAGTGTACTCAGCAGTTCCGCCGGGAAGTATTCTCTTTCGGCCAGGGCAGCATATAACACCGGAGCAGCATGGCCTTTGCTCAATACAAAACGATCCCGCTCAGGCCAGTCAGGCTGTTGCGGATCTACCTGCATTTCCCAAAAATAAAGGCTAGCGAGCAGATCGGCTGCCGACAGCGATCCTCCCGTATGACCTGAGCCGGCTTGACCCAGCATGGTGATGATCTTCTCTCGAATGCTGCGGGCTTTGTCTTCCACCATCTTAATGGTGTTGGTATCAGTTGGGCGCACTTTCTTTCCTCCAAACCTTCTCGGATATGACCGCTGGATACTATTATCACACCAGCTTATTTTTACTGCGCAGGAAAGCGCTGATAAATTCATCTAGATCCCCGTCCAGTACCGCATTGGCATTACCTCTTTCCAAGCCGGTACGGTGATCTTTGACCAGGGTAAAGGGATTCAAAGTATAGGTGCGGATCTGACTGCCCCAGGCGATTTCCTTGTATTCTCCTTTGAGCTTTTGCAGATCTTCTTCCCTTTCCCGCTGTTTTATTTCATAGACTCGGGCCTGCAAGATTTTCATAGCCGACAATCGATTGGCATGCTGCGAGCGTTCATTCTGACACTGCACCACTGTCCCGGTAGGTATATGGGTAATACGTACTGCCGAGTCGGTCTTATTGACATGTTGGCCCCCGGCTCCTCCCGAGCGATAGGTATCGATACGCAGATCCTCCGGATCAATGTCGACTTCTACGGTCTCACTGATTTCCGGTAAAACCGACAAAGAAGCAAAGGAAGTATGTCGCCGGCCGGAAGAATCAAAAGGAGAGATGCGAATCAGCCGATGCACGCCTTCCTCACATTTCAGCTTACCATAAGCATGATCTCCCTTGGCGAGAAACGTGACGCTTTTGACGCCGGCTTCGTCCCCTTCCAGATAATCCAGGATCTCTACCGAATACCCGGCAGATTCTGCCCAGCGAGTATACATTCGCAGGAGCATGCCCACCCAATCCTGAGCCTCAGTGCCTCCGGCACCGGCATGCAGGGTGACTATGGCATCTCGGCTGTCATGCTCACCCGAAAATAGCATGAGCAGTTCAAATTCTCCAAAATCCTTGACCAAGACTTCCAGGTCGCTTACGGTCTGATGATATAACTCATCCTCATTTTCCTGTTCAGCCATGTCGAGCAGATCAGACAGATAGGCCGCTCGATCCATGAGATCTTGGTGAGAAGCAACTTCTTGTTTCAGTTCACTGATCCGTTTCAGTACACGCTGGGCCTCCTGGTTATCTTCCCAGAAGTTTTCCTTGACCGTACGAGGTTCCAATTCCTGAATTTCCTTGTTAGCGCCCTCTATGTCAAAGAGAAACCCTCAGTTCATGGAGGCGGTCAATTATCTCACGGCATAAACCGCGCGGATTTTCTATCACAATAATCCCTCCTCATTATTGGTACCTGGGTAGGGGGCGATGCCCACATCGCCCCGCACGTTCATTCGGACACGTTCATCGTGGTGGGCTTATACCCGTGTCATTGCTATGAAAATGCTTCTCACCTGAGCAGTAGCGGAAACTTTAGTTTCCGATGGGAGGCTAAAGCCTCCCCTACACCCAAGGAAGTATTTTCATTCATCGTGGTGCGCTTAGCGCGTGCAAATTCTGAGGCGGAGCCGAAGAATCTTTACCGTTGCCAGAAGGGAAAGATCCTTCGGTCGTTCCTCCCTCAGGATGACAATTAATTCGCCAGCGCAAGTTCGGGGACGGTCCTTCGACTTGCGCTTTAACGGGAATCAATATTGTAGAATAGAAAAGCTTTCATAAAAGCGCAAGTCGAAGGACCGTCCCCGAACTTGCGCCTAACTTGCGTCAAACGCCATGGTAATAAATTAACAGAACACTCCGTTGAATGCAATGGTGGCCATTATCTATTCGTTATTCGCCTCTGCCACAACATTTCTTGTATTTTTTACCGCTGCCACATGGACAAGGATCGTTGCGGCCTACTTTGTTCTCTACTCTTACCGGTTTTTTCTCCACTTCTTCGCCGCCCTGACTTTCAAAGGTCTGGCGCTCCTCGCGCTGTTGGACGACTTTGACCCGGAGGATATAACGAACTACATCTTCTTTGATGGTGTAAACCATAGATTGAAAGGCGTCAAAAGCCTCGAATTTATACTCGATCAAAGGATCCTTTTGCCCGTAAGCCCGCAGAGAAATTCCGTTGCGCAATTGATCCATGGCATCGATATGATCCATCCATTTTTCATCGATGATGTTCAACATGACCGCTTTTTCCAATTCGCGCATGGTTTCGCTGCCCATTTCGGCTTCCCGCACTTCATAGAGCTTAAAGGTGCGCTCCCGCAAAAACTCCTTCATATCATGCCGGGTCATGCCCACCAGGTCATCGGTGGTAAAGTCGATCTGCGGCAGGATATTGCGTTCCACATAGGTTATAAGCCCGGGTAGATCCCAGTCATCGGAGTATTTCACTTCACCGGCATAGCCATCTACAACTTGATCGATAACTTCATCGATCATGCTGCTGACCGTTTCCTTCAAGTCCTGATCATACAATACTTTGCGGCGCTCGCCATACATGACCTCGCGCTGCTGATTGATAACATCATCATATTCCAAAACGTTTTTACGAATGGTGAAGTTACGGCTCTCCACCTTCTTCTGGGCATTTTCAATAGCCCGCGAGATCATCTTGTTCTCAATGGGCATATCATCATCCATGCCCAGTTTATCCATCAACCCTTCGATATTAGCTGAGCCAAACAGCCGCATCAGATCATCTTCCAGTGATGCATAAAAACGGGATTTCCCCGGATCCCCCTGACGTCCGGAACGACCGCGCAGCTGATTGTCAATACGGCGTGCCTCATGCCGCTCCGTCCCCAGTACATACAGACCGCCCTGCGAGTCCACCTTTTCGCCCAGTACGATATCGGTACCACGTCCGGCCATGTTGGTAGCAATGGTTACGGTTCCCGGCTGCCCGGCCTGGGCAATGATCTGGGCTTCCTTCTCATGATATTTAGCATTCAGAACCTGGTGAGGAACACCCCTCTTTTTTAACATACTGCTTAATAGCTCAGATTTTTCTATAGATATAGTTCCAACCAGAACCGGCTGCCCAGTACCATAACATTCTACGATGTCTTCTACTACCGCCGTAAACTTACCTACCTCAGTGCGATAGATGACATCAGGCTGATCCAGGCGTACCATGGGCTGGTTAGTAGGGATAACTACCACATCCATACCGTAAATTTTTCGGAATTCTTCTTCTTCCGTCAGAGCGGTACCAGTCATGCCGGCCAACTTCTTATACATACGGAAGTAGTTCTGGAAAGTAACGGTGGCCAGGGTCTGAGACTCTTTCTCGATTTTGACCCCTTCCTTGGCCTCAATGGCCTGATGCAAACCATCACTGTAGCGGCGCCCAAACATCAAGCGGCCGGTGAACTCATCCACTATAATAACCTGGTCATCTTTGACCACATAGTCACGATCCCTTTTCATCAAACAGTGAGCGCGTAAGCCCTGATTTACATGGTGAGCCACTTCCATGTTCTCGGACAGATTCTCAACGTCAAAAGACTTTTCTACCTTGCGCACCCCATCTTCGGTGAGGGTCACCACGTGCGCTTTTTCATCTACCACGTAATCGCTCTCATTTTCCAGGCGGGGTATAAACTTGGCAATACGATAATACAGATCAGTAGGTTTATCTCCTTCACCGGAAATGATCAACGGAGTGCGGGCTTCGTCTATGAGAATGGAGTCTACTTCGTCAATGATGGAATAATGCTGGCCTCGTTGCACCATGTTTTCCGCCCGAACCACCATATTGTCGCGCAAGTAGTCAAAGCCCAGTTCATTGTTGGTAGCATAGGTAATATCACACTCGTAGGCCTGTTTGCGTTCCAGATAATTGAGTCCGTGGACTATCAAGCCTACCGACATACCACAATACTCATAAACCGGTCTCATCCAGGCTGCGTCACGACTGGCCAAATAATCATTGACCGTGACAATGTGCACCCCCTGGCCTTCCAGGGCATTCAGATAGGCCGGCAAAGTAGCTACTAGAGTTTTTCCTTCCCCAGTTTTCATCTCAGCTATGCGCCCGTCGTGCAGGGTCATACCGCCGATAAGCTGTACATCAAAATGCCGCATGCCCAAAGTGCGCTGGGAGGCTTCCCTTACCAGGGCAAAGGCCTCCGGTAATAAATCCTTTAAGGTCTCCCCCTGCTCTAATCTATGGCGAAACTCTGCGGTCTTGGCCGGGAAGTCCTCCTCCGCTAAAGCTTGGAACTGGGGCTCTAGCGAATTGATTATCTGCACAGTCTTGCGCATACGCTTTATATCTTTCTCATTGTCATCCAGCAGATTTTTAACAAAATCTTTGATCATCCTAACACGACCTCTCATAAAAAAGAGGAACCATAAGGCTCCTCTTAATAGGGTTTGCAATAGTATAATCTTATCACTTTTGGCAATACCGCTTCAACTGATCATAAATTAGGCTCAATCAACCCATAATTGCCATCTTTGCGTCGGTAGACCACATTAACCTCCTCAGTGGCTGCGTTGAAGAACACGAAAAAGGTATGTCCCAGCAGATTCATCTGCATAATAGCTTCCTCTTCGTCCATAGGTTTCAGGGCAAAGCGTTTGGTACGCACCACCTTAAAGGTGTCCAGGCCTTCGTTAGCCTCCAGTTCTTTGCGGGCTTCTTCTATCAAGGCCCTTTTCATACCAGCCCCACGGTTACTGCGGTACAACCGGGTTTTGTATTTTTCGATTTGTTTCTCAAGTTTTTCTACGACCAAGTCAATCGAGGTGTACATATCCTCGCTGGCTTCCTCCCCGCGCAGGATAACTCCATTTAATGGAATGGTGACTTCTACTTTATGTCCTTCCCCTTCGACGGACAGTGCAACCTGAGCCTCCTTTACATCATCGATGTACTTTTCTAGCTTGGAGAGTCGCTTGGTGGTGTAGTCTTTAAGTGCGTCTGTTAACTCCAGATTTTTACCTCTAATGTCGAACCTCATACGACCAACTCCTTTCCCGGTTGTCTATATTCTATTCTACTAGCTGTCAGCCAAAACCTCCAACCATGATTTTCCATACCTTGCCAGACGTCATCGCGCAGGACGATGTTTGAACAACAAAATCAGCTTATTTCCTAGTATGTACAAAAATGCCA
>CAZTZX010000102.1:0-6055 GCA_964618175.1 uncultured Syntrophomonas sp.
GCTCCTATGGTAGAGGAGACTTCAGTCTCCGACGGGCCCCTTCAGGGCCAAAGCTCAAACCGTAGATAGTGGCAGAGATCACCGTTGTCCCCTTAGATATGAAATATCATCATATGGTAGGGGCAAACGACCCTGTTTGCCCGTTTTCCACGGCGGGGCGACAGAGTCGTCGTCCCCTACAACCGCATCTAAGAGAGCGTTTTCATTCATCGTGGTGCGCTTAGCGGGTGGTCCCCGAAGTTACTTGGAAATTCAACATTTCGGACTTCTGGAAAAGATCCTTCGTCGCCTGTGGCTCCTCAGGATGACATTTATGGTACTTTTCCAGTGGCCTCGAACCGTCCCCTCTCGCACCGTACCCTTGACAAACAGAATAGAAATCTAAGTAGCCCGATTGATATCGGGCTTTCTTTGTGGGAAAGTATAGGTAGCAGATAGAAAATTAAGGAAGGATTTTCATGCAACGTGACGAAAGTAGTATAAATAGTGACATAAAGGGACCCATCCAACTGCAACAACTAGACCAGGTCTTCGCACAGGTTATTGAAGCCCTGGAGAGAAGCCGTGAAAACATATTTGAGATAAACCAGGACTGTGAGAACAGTTGTCTGCGCTTGGAAACAGAGATTCTAGGGATCAATAAGCAGATAAAACAGATTATCGCCACCGTGGACAAGCTCCAAATCCTAGAGCGTATTGCCCGTGTGCGCTTAATGGAAGTCAGCCGATGCTTTGATACCATGACTGAGGCAGATATCAAGAAAGCCTATGAAAACGCGCAGGCTATGCAGATCAAGCTGCAGGAGGCACATCAGCAGGAAAAATACCTGCAGTTGCGTCGACAGGAGATCGAAGATCAAATCCGCCAGTACCGTAGTATTAATCACAAAGCTGGAAACCTGTTGCACAATGCCTCGCTGGCCTTAAAGCTTATGCAAGGTTCTTCCGACAAATTAAGCGGCACTATTGAGAAAATGAATCGTACCAATCAACTGGAATTATGGATCATAGAAACGCAGGAAGCCGAACGACGTAAAATAGCCCGGGAACTGCATGATGGCCCCGCCCAGAGCCTGGCCAGTATGCTGATTCGTTTAGATTTGGTTATGCGAATGATCCCCGAAGAGGCCGATGAAGTTCGTCATGAGATCCAGAACCTTAAAGCGATTGGCAGCGAGAGCATTACTGATGTACGTAGCATTATGTACGATCTAAAGCCCTTCCTGATACATGATCAGGGCCTCCATATCACCTTGAAGGATTTCTTTAATGAATATGAGGCTAAATACAATATTTATATAGATTATGTGACTTTTGGCCAACAGCGGCAATACGATTTGGCACTGGAAGTGGGCCTGCTCAGAATAGTGCAGGAGGCCATTACCAATGTTCGCAAACACGCGGGAGTCAACAAGGCCTTAGTGAAAGTGGAAGACACTGGTTCCATGCTGACTCTAGTGATTAAGGATGAAGGTAAGGGATTCGATCCCGAGAGAATTGACCAGCAGCGCGAGAAGTATGGAATTGTAGGCATGCAAGAGCGGGTTCAGATTTTTGGAGGAGAATTCGAGGTTTTTTCTCGACCGGGAGAGGGCACCCAGATCATTATAAAGGTTCCATTAGAAGGGGAGGCAGACCATGGACAAAGTGAAGGTGATCATAGCCGATGACCACGCCTTGGTAAGAGAGGGACTGCGGCGTTTATTGGAACTTGATCCCAATATTGACGTATTGACTGAAGTAGGCGATGGCCAGGGGGCTATTAATATGGTTCGCAAGCTTCGACCGGATGTAGTTTTGATGGACGTTAATATGCCGGGCACGAATGGAATAGTGGCCACCAAGGTCATCAAACGGGAAATGCCCTCCATACGTGTGGTAGCCCTGACCATTTACGAAGACGAAGAAGTGATCGAGATGGTTAGAGCCGGTGTGTCTGCCTATGTATTAAAGGATGTAGCCGGCAGTGAGTTGATAGATACCATTTACAGAGTTATGAATGGTGAAGTAGTGATTCATCCCCGGGTTGCTAGTCGCCTGGTGCGCGAATTGACCCGCGTAGACCGGAAAAAGGATACGGTGCGCCTGACCAAACGGGAACGAGACGTACTCACATGCCTGGTCAAGGGGAATTCCAACAAGGAAATGGCTGATTCTATGTTTATCAGCGAAAAAACCGTGAAAAACCACCTCACCAGTATTTTTCGCAAGCTGGGCGTGAAAGACCGCACTCAGGCGGCTGTGTATGCCCTTAAAAACCACATTGTGGCAGATGACTAAAGCCAATCATTATAGGTAATCAAGCGGCCTCCTTCTAGCATATTTATATACTGACCGGCCAGGAGGGGGGTTGTTTTGTGGTTATTTTTCTAAAAACCTTGGGTTTTGGGATATGGTTAGTTATTATGCTAGTCCTGATAGCCGCGATCCGCCGTACTTCACACCTTTACGTCAAACGCGTCAGCCAGAGCAAACCGGGGGATTAGCGTGCGCAAGTTAGGGGACGGTCCTTCGACTTGCGCTTTTATGAGTTTTCCTCTATGCAATGCATTATTGTGCGAAAGCGCAAGTCGAAGGACCGTCCCCTAACTTGCGCAGGGTCTTTATATAGTATGGCTAGCTAGATATTGTCATATCGAATATAATTAAATGGTAAGTTGGGGTGGGGGAAATGGTTAACTTATTGATGGATCTGTTGTTTCCACAACGGGTCTGTTGTATATGTCGGCATCCTGGTATGTACAGCACCAGACAACCCTGGTGTCCGTCATGTGAGGATCAATTGATCGAATTACAGCATGTTCATCCCATTTGCGATCAATGCGGTAAGTATTTAGCGGAAGACTGCGCTTCTTCGCTGTGCAAGGATTGTCAGAATTATACCCCTCCTTTTGAGTTCTCTCGAGCTGTGGGGCCCTACGAAGAGCCCTATCGCATAGCCATAAAGGTTTTGAAATTCCTGGGACGACAGCATTTATCATATCGCATGGGAAAGATGATGGCCGAGGTAGTGAAAAATGAACCGCGCTTTTGGCCTATTGATATGATCATTCCGGTACCATCGACCCGCGCCAGCATTAAGCAGCGGGGTTTCAACCAAACTGAATCCCTGGGCAGTCAGATCAGTAAAGAGCTAAAGATCAAAATGTATTGCCGCTTGTTAGTTAGAGTGAAGGAGACACCGTCCCAGCGCGAATGTTCGCGGGAAGAGCGTGAGAAAAACTTACTCCAGGCTTTTGCTGTTAAGAATGCAGAGTGTATAAAAGGAAAGAATATCCTGCTGGTGGACGATGTCTTTACTACTGGCTCTACTAGTCGAGAGTGTGCTCGCACTCTGCTTGACCACGGTGCCGGTAAGGTAAAGGTCATTACTTGGGCTACTGGTAAAGGATATTAGAGACGGAGGGAGCATCTGATGGCAAATTTAAGGAACTGCTCAGTATGTGGTCGATTATTTGCCCACCAGCAGGGTAGGACAGTCTGTTCGCGTTGTAGGGAACAGGAAGAAGAACAGTACATGGTCGTGCGCAAGTATGTTCGCGATCACCCTGGAGCCACGGTTTTTGAGGTTGCCGAAGAAACAGGAGTCGAAGAGGAAATAATTTTGCAGTTTTTGCGGGATGGCCGCCTGCAAAGCAAGGGTTTTACCGAGGTACTAGAGTGCATGCGCTGTGGTACTCGCATTGATGGCGGCAAATACTGCCCCAACTGTCTGCGCGAACTGGATTCCCAGTTCAAAGGAGCAATTTCCCCAACATCCCGGACTGATTCCGAAGCCAAACGGTCACGGGGCGATCGTATGCACACCCGAGATTAAATACATAGCCAGGGAAAAGGGGCAGGAAATAAGAGAACCGCGCAAGTTGGGGACGGTCCTTCGACTTGCGCTTTACCGGAATCTATATTGAGGAATAGAAGAGCTTTCATAAAAGCGCAAGTCGAAGGACCGTCCCCAACTTGCGCTTTGCTTTTGAAATGACAGAAAGAACTTCCCCCTCTTGCATACGTTCCCTATTATTTACCAGGCCCGGCTAGCCTTATGGCTAAGAAGCGGCGAATCTGTGACTAATAGTGTGATAAATCAATAAGAACGCTCATAGAGGGAGTGAAGAACTCCCTCTTCTTTTACGAAACTAATCAACAGAAGTATAGTGCGCCTAAATAGATGAGGTGAGAAGAAAGTGATTATTTCTAAGGCACAGGTGCAAAACCTGTTGCAGGTGTATGGTAAGGACAAAAATATCAATCGCGCCCCGTCCCCGTCGGGCACCCGCTCGATCAAAAAGGATGCTCTGGCTATTTCCGACGAAAGCCGCATCAAACAGAAGGCCATGCAGGCTGTCAGGCAGGCCGATGACATTCGCCTTGATAAAGTGGGGGATTTGCAGGAGCGCATTTCTGCCGGCACTTATACCTTGAACGAAGACGAAGTAGCGGAAAAGATGATCGAAAGAGCGATAGTTGACCGCTTGATTTAAGAGGTGAAAAGATGGAAGCGATACTTCGCGAATTTATCCAGGTGATGGATCAGCAGAACCAGGCACTTGACCAGATCTTCGATTTGGGCGAACAAAAACAGCATGTTATTATAGTCGGACAGCTCACGGACCTGGACAGCCTTATTCAAGAAGAGGCCGGGTTGGTGGCCAACTTGGAAAACCTGGAAAACCAGCGTTTTAAGCTACAGCAGCAGCTTGGTGTCCAGGAGTCCACCGCTCTGGAACTGCTGGAATGGGCGGGGCAGGAGTGTCTGCCGCTCCAAGGAGAGCTGGAAGAAGCTATTAATCGGCTGGGTTACAATCTGACCCGGCTAAAAGCTATAAATAACCATAACAATGAGTTAATTGAGCAATCGCTTCAGTATATAGAGAACGTGCAGGCCATGTTAAATGGGGATATTGCTGGTACCTATTCTGACAAAGGTAATCCAGTGGATGAGAAATCAGGCCGTCAAATTAACTTGTTGGATACCCGGGCCTGAATAAAGCGAGGATGCATTTATGTCAAATTTTATGAGCATGGAAATTGGCAAAAGATCGATAATGACACATCAGACCGCTTTGAGTGTCACCGGACACAATATTGCTAATGCCAATACGGTTGGTTATACTCGCCAGTCACCCAGCCTGGTAACTACTCGTCCCTACTACACGCCTAATTTGAACAGTAATTCCGGGGTAGGCCAACTGGGAACTGGGGTGGAAGTAGCTTATCTGGAACGGCTGCGGGATGCCTTTCTTGATGGGCAAATTCGCAATGAGAACAAGACCACCGGCTACTGGTCTGCTATCCATGATACTCTGGCCAAAATAGAGGTTATCCTTAATGAGCCGTCTTCGGACGGACTGCGTACCGTCATGGATCAGTTCTGGGAATCCTGGCAGGATCTATCCGCTCATCCGGAAAGTGAGTCGGTACGGGCGGTGGTGGCCCAGCGAGGTGCTGCTCTGGCTGATGCATTTAATCATACCTATCAGCAGCTTTTCGAACTACGCGAGGATGTTAATGCCTTTGTGCGGGTCAAGGTGGATGAAATCAATTCTATCGCCCAGCAGATGGCTGATCTTAATCAGCAGATACTATCTATCACTATTGCCGGCAAACAGCCTAATGATCTGCTGGACAAGCGTGACCTGCTAATTGACGAGTTAAGCCGAATTGCTGATGTAACGGTCAACCACGATCACAACGGCATGGTGTCGGTACAACTGGGGGGCCGTCCCCTGGTGCAGGGCAAGGACTGCGCAATTATGGATACGGTTGCCGATAACCAGGGAATGCATCTGGTAGTGTGGTCAGATACCAAGACGGCTGTCAAGGTTACCGGGGGGGAATTGAGAGCACTGTTGGATTCCCGCGGGGCTACCGGTTTGGATAAGTCACCTTCCGCTTATAAGGAAATCATCCCCAATATGATAGACGAACTTAATCAACTGGCCAAGACTATGATACTGCGAACCAATGAGATCCACCGGGGCGGGTACAGCCTTAATAATCAAACGCTTTTCCCCGATGGGATCAATTTTTTTACCGAACCAGCTGATGGAAACTGGGC
>CAZTZX010000103.1:0-5906 GCA_964618175.1 uncultured Syntrophomonas sp.
AATGTGCTGATAATAAATACCACACCTTTAACTGGGACAGGTGCTCCCTGTACCAGCCGTTTTAATGCCAGTAGCAAAAATGCCCTGACTGGTGGAATTGCTTCCTCCAACTGTGGAGGAACATTTGGTGCCAAACTTCGTCGGGCTGGATACGATGGTTTAATTATCAGGGGCAAATCACCCCGCCCCTGTTGCCTAATGATAATGGATGGTCAGATCACTATCAGTGATGCTAAAGAGCTCTGGGGATTGAACACCGAGGAGACCCAACACCGTTTTGATAGCAAATATGGTTGTGTAGTTATTGGGCCAGCCGGAGAGAATCTAGTGCGTTATGCTTGCGCCGTATCCGGCGAAAGAGTCTTAGGTAGATGCGGTATCGGTGCAGTAATGGGCAGCAAGAACTTGAAAGCGGTGGTTGCCTATGGAACGAAATCCCTGCCGATCAGCGATCCTAAGTCATTCCGCAAAGATGTAAAGAGTTGGGTGAAAGGCCTACAAAAGAGTCCCACCACAGGGGAAATCCTGCCCCGTTACGGAACAGCCTTCTGGATGAACATTGTTAATCGTTATCATATGTTACCTACCTTAAATGCCCAGCAAGTTAAACATGAACAAGCCGAAAACATATCCGGTGAATTCCTAACCGAAAACCACTTGACTCGTAATTCGGGCTGTATAAGCTGTCCGATTCGGTGCGAACGCCGGGTCATGCGGGACAGCGGAGAAATAAAAGGACCAGAATATGAGACCCTGGGATTGCTGGGGGCTAATCTGGGTATTAGCAGCATCGATTGGATCAATGAATGGAATTACCAGAGTGATCTTCTCGGTATGGATACTATGTCCATGGGGTTTACGTTGTCTTTGGCTATGGAAATGAGTCAGCGCGGCATCAAGAACTTTGGAATTGATTTTACTCAGCCGGAAGCGATAAGCCAAGCTATCAAGAAAATTGCTCACCGCGAGGCCCCCTTTGACGAGTTGGGAGAGGGTTCAGCCTGGTTGGCCCGCCAATATGGTGCCGAGGGTATTGCTATGCAGGTCAAGGGATTAGAAATGGCGGCTTATGATCCCCGTCAATCTCAAGCTCAGGGCTTGGGTTATGCTACGGCTAACCGGGGCGGTTGCCATCTGGGAGGAGGATACCCAGTTTATTTCGAAGCTCTGGGTCCTATAGAGGTCAACGGCCGGACGGTCAGGGGCAAAGCAGCCTTAACCGTTCTTATGCAAAACCTTATGGATGCGATATCTACTTCCGGTTATTGCCTATTCACTGCCCTGGGTTCTTTGCCTCCATCATTATTCAAATTCGGGGAGAAAAGTGTCATACCTGGTTTGCTGGGCAACATAATGCTGTCTATACCCTCCACTCATCTGCTGTGGAAACTAATGCCTGGCTTACTGCCCATTAACCTAGGCGGCTTGTTGCCTCATCCCCTGGTAATTCGTGATGTGACCGGTATAAAAATGACCATGGGTCAATTTCTGCAGATGGGGGAGCGAGTCTTTAACATGGAACGCTTATTCAATATGCGGGAAGGTTTCGACCGGCAGCAGGATTGTCTGCCCACCCGGTTGGTTGCCGAACCATCTGAACCTGACCAACCTGATACCGTAGTCCAAATGGACAAAATGTTGGATACCTATTATCGCATCAGAGAATGGAGCAATACCGGCATTCCTACCCAAAATAAACTCAAACAGTTGGAAATAATGGTTTAAGTATAGCCGTAAAAATATTTAAAGTAACATTGCATAATACCAAAAAAAGGGCTATTATTTAAGTAGGCGGTCGTACGACCGACCGACTACAATGATTAGGTGCGACCTGATGGTAGGTTGCTTAAATAAAGCGGGTTAGGCCAACAATCTGGATGAAAGGAAGTGGTATTAACCGTTTCCCGATATTGTTGAGAGTATACCAGCGGAAAGGAGGAGTATAGCTGGTGTTGGAACAGTAAATCAAATCGTGGAGGTGAATTTAGTTGGATGCTACTTCAAGTTCTGCCAAAGTAAAATTTACGCTAAATAAACGCCAAAAACTCATGCTACCATTGGTTATGATCGGTGCCTTCTTTGAGGGTTTTGATTTTATGGTTATTAACCTGGCCCTCCCGTTCATCACCAGTGATTTTAATCTCAATGACCAAACCGCCAGTTTTACGCTTTCAGCAGTTGCCGTGGGAACTCTGTTAGCGTTTTTTGTTGTGCGTTTGGCTGATCGATGGGGACGCAGGCCAATTTTCCTTTGGTCAGTAGTAACCTATTCGATCCTCAGCCTGATTACTGCTTTTTCGCCTAATATTGAATTCTTTATCGCATGTCAGTTTTTTGCACGTGTCTTTTTAGTTACCTGCTGGGCGGTTGGTTTTATTTTTATGACCGAGGAATTTGCTCCGGAAATGAGAGGGCGAGCGGTAGGATTATTCCAAAGCGCAGCTGCAGTAGGAGCTATATTCCCTTCTTTGCTGCTGCCAGTTACGGCCATGTTTAACTTGGAATGGGAAGGACTATATATAATCGGTGCTCTGCCTCT
Organism: uncultured Syntrophomonas sp.; assembly: GCA_964618175.1. Lineage (GTDB taxonomy): Bacteria > Bacillota > Syntrophomonadia > Syntrophomonadales > Syntrophomonadaceae > DTU018. The sequence continues at coordinate 2,540 of CAZTZX010000103.1, forward strand.
GATTCTAGTTATATTCTTTGCCAAAAATCTTCCAGAAACCACTGCCTTCCTGGAAACCAGAGAGCGCTTGAATAATGGTACGGAACATAAACCCAGCATGTTTGCTATTTTTGCCAAATCATACCGTAAACATATTTTTGCAGTTATGGGTCTATGGTTATTTATGTACATCTGTTATTCTTCAGCGATGAATTTCTTTACCTATCACGTAGTTAACGATCTGGGATGGGGTACAACTCAAGTGAGCCTGGTTACTGCGCTAGCCTTTACCCTGGGCCTGTCCGGTTACTTTGTAGCTGGTAAACTCCTTGATGCTATCGGCCGTAAGAAAACCGCGTTCATATTCTTCTTCCTGGGTGCTTGTGCGGTTACTCTGGTCTTCCAGGCTGAACAATTTTTGCATGTTGCTCTAGCTCAAATCGTTGCAGTGTTCTTCATCGGAACATTTACTGTACTGTGTGCTACCTTTACCAATGAATTATTCCCCACAGAAATTAGAGCCAGTGCTACTGCTTGGGGCAACAACATTGTTGGCCGTCTTGGTCAGATTGCCGCTCCGGCTTTGGTTGGTTTCCTGGCTATTCCTATCGGAGGCATAGCCAATGCAGTTTCACTGCTGACCCTGGGTCCCATAGTGTGTATATTGATTATTGCCCTGTTCTTACCCGAACCCTTGAATTATACAATTCCAGAATATAATGTAAATCAGTCAACTGAAGCATGATCTTAAAATATGAGAAGACGTTGTGAGTTGGGATCGAATTCTACCGGAGAAGAATTTTTTTATTACGCAACGGTCGAACGACCGCCCGACATAACCTACTGAAAACGGTTGGGATTGTTAATCGGATGGCGGAGAGGAGGGATATCGCCAAAGCTTATTATTTGCTGATTATTGATCGCATTTAGTTCGCTGCTTAAAGCAAATATAAGGAGGGATCGAATCGCATGGATGAAAAAGTTAACGTACTGGTGATTGGCGCTGGCATAATGGGGCATTCCATCGCTATGGATTTTGCAGCCCATGGATACCCGACCGCGCTCTATGATCAGAGCGCTGAACAATTAGAAATGGCCAAGAAACTAGTGACTGGTAATGTTCAGCTATTAGAAGCTGAAGACATGATCACTGCAGAAGGCGTCAAGAACGTCAATGATTTGCTGGTTTACACCGACAAACTTGAGGATGCTGCCCAAAAGGCTCAATTTGTGGTTGAGGCTGTTCCTGAGGTGCCGGATATAAAACAGGCAGTGTATGCTGAACTTGATAAACTCTGTTCCCCGGATACCATATTTACAAGTACTACATCAGGTATGAACATTTACGATGTTGTTCAGATATCGAATCCTGGCCGTCTGATAATCGGACACTTTAATAATCCGGCCCATATTATTCCTCTGGTAGAAGTAGTAATGGGACCTGAGACCTCGCAGGAGACTTTGGAGTTTACTAAAAAGGTTTATGAAAGCCTGGACCATGTTCCGGTGGTATTAAAACAATATGCAATTGGATTCATAGTCAACCGTCTTAATACTGCATTGGCACGGGAAGCCAATTATATCGTTGAACAGGGGTGGGCAACACCTGAAGATGTGGATAAGGCCATTACCAATAATGCTGGGCTTAAATTGGCCTTTGAAGGGCCGCTGGAGTTATACGATCATATCGGCTGGGAGTTAGGTAAACTGGGTGGAACTTTCCTGGCGCCGATGCTGTGCAATACAACGGCTACCGCCCTACCGGATAAATTGTGTGCTGAAGGTAATCTGGGAGTGAAAACCGGCAAGGGCCTTAAGGACTATACTGGCCTTGATCGTGTAGAAGTCCAAAATGATCGCAACCGCAAAATCATGAAGGTTATCAGAACCGTTAAACAGTTCTAATGTATCAGTAAAAATAGATGGGAGGTATATCAATGGCGCAGTTAAGAGGCGGAGAAATGGTCCAGAAGGTACTCAAAAAGGAAGGCGTAAAGTACATTTTTGGTATTCCAGGAGGCCACATCTATCCGATGATGGAATCCTGTGATGAAAACGGCATTAAATTCATTGGTGTCAGACATGAGATGACTGCAGCTATGATGGCTGAGGGATGGGCTCTGACTACTGGTGACTTTGGAGTATGTACTGCCACTGCAGGACCGGGTGTTACCAACCTGGTAACAGGAATTGCCAATGCTGATCGTAACTGTACACCAGTATTGTGTATGGCTGGAAAAGCCAAGGTTATCGAAGCTGATCGCAATGAACTTCAGGATTTTAACCAGATCGATGTATACAAATCCATGACCAAGCATGCCAGATCAGTAATGGAATCCCAACGTATTCCTGAGTATGTGGGCAGAGGTATTGCAGAAGCCACTACCGGCAGACCGGGCCCGGTTTATATGGAAATACCCCGTGATATTATGGAAGGCTATGCTGATGAAGCGGAAGTTGAAATCCAAAAAACGTATCGCTTAACCAACAAACCAGCTGGAAATCCGGTTGATATTAAAAAGGCAGCCCAGATATTGGATGAAGCCCAGAGACCTGTAGTTATAGCAGGAAGCGGTGCTTTCTACTCCAAAGCTCAAAATGAACTAAAAGAGTTTGTTGAGAAAACCGGCATTCCCTTCTTTACCCGCAACGCAGCCCGTGGACTGGTTCCTGACAGTCATCCTCTGTTTGTATCTATCGGAGCTACCGGCCATCCCGTTTTTGCCGGAGCAATTCAAAATGCAGATGTTGTACTGATTTTGGGAACCCGCCCCGGATACATTATGAAGAGAGAATCTTTCCCGGCTAACGCTAAGATTATTAGAGTTGATATCGATGCTGCTGCTGTTACCGACCAGCTGGATGTGGAAGTTGGTATCGCCGGTGATGTTAAAGAAGTGCTCAAGCAGCTGATCCCCGCAGTAAAACAAAATACTCACCAGGGGTGGGTAGAAGCTCTCAACAATGGTAAGGCCCAGATGGTGCAAGCGGTACTGCCTCTGCTGTCTTCAGATCAGAAACCCATTCATCCTGCCAGACTCATGTTTGAAATAATGCAGCGCATTGACGAAAATACCATCGTAGTTATTGACGGCGGTGATGTAGCTACTTTCGGAAACATGTTCCTGCCGGCTACCGGCCCTGGTCAATACATGGGAATCGCCAACGGCAGCTTCGGACCTCTAGGTGTCGGGGTTCCATATGCAATGGCTGCCAAGCTGGCCCATCCGGAAAAGAAAGTAATCCTTCTTACCGGTGATGGTGCCTTCGGTTATGGAGCTATGGAATATGATACAGCTATGCGTTATGGCATAAACTTTACCACAATTATTCTCAATGACAGCTGCTGGGGAATGATCAAGAGATCAGAAGCCAAGAGAGCTACTGA
>CAZTZX010000104.1:0-5526 GCA_964618175.1 uncultured Syntrophomonas sp.
TTTAATTAATATTGGCAGGGCATCTCGGACAGATACCTTTGAAATAGACATTTTTATCACTAATTTGGAAATTCTCTAAATCCCGGCTTATTATATCCATATCGATATGAAAATCATATATTGTTCCACAGGAGTTGCATTTGAAATGCCCGTGGTTTTCTACTTCAATATCGTATCTGGTTTCTGTGCCTTCAATGGTAATCACCCGTACTAAACCTGCATCTTCTAAAACCCGCAGGGTATTGTATACAGTTGTTTTTGACAATGTAGATATATCTTTATGAAGATCAATAAAAATCTGATCCACAGTGGGATGGCAATGGTTTTGAGTAAGGTACTCTAAAACCTTCAACCTTTGATGTGATAGATGAATATTATTGTTTTTTAATTCTTGCTTTAGATCTTCCAGTGTGGTTTTCATTTTTAACTCACCACCGTGCGACTGAATTACTACAAAGTTGTAATCATTACAACTATTATATGATTATAAAACAGAAAGTGCAATAGTAATGTTGGACTAAAAACCAACTTACACTTGCACTTTTGAAATAGGGGGACGTGCGACAAATGGGCAGTCCTCTATTCGATTATGGTTTAGGATAGCATATTACCACTGATTCCGGCGTACCATCTCATCCAATGGTCTTCTGGGACGAGGATCTGGCTCTTCATCGGCTTTGCCAATAGGAATCAAGGCCATGACTCGGAAATCATCCGGTAATCCTAGCACCTTTTAACCCCGCTTTCACTAAAACCACCCATCCAACAAGAACCGTATCCGAGGGCATGGGCAGCCAGTAGCATGTTTTGAGCGGCATTGGCACAATCCAGCAGACACCACAGTTTCATGCCCCGCTCACCATATTCAGAGGTTCGTTGGGGATCAGCACATACTACGATAACGAGGGGAGCCGTATTAAATATCTCTTGTCCATAAGCAGCTTCCTGAAGCTCTTTGCGCTTTTTAGCATCATCAACGACCACGAAATAACAAGGTTGATAGTTACCTGCAGAAGGCGCCCAGCGACCCGCCTCCAAAATAGTTGTCAAATCCTCCTGGGCGATTTCCGCCTCTTGATACTTTCTGATACTTCGCCTGGTCATAATCGCTTCAATACAATCCATTTGTGTCACACTCCAATCAAAAAATGCGATACCTAACCTTGATTTTTCCCGTGCCCTTCCCTTCCTATAAGGCATTGTCTGCTCTATTAATTATACCGCCGGCCTGAGCCACATTCCATAAGAACTGTGGATCAACAATAATCAAAGCTACCGCATTGTTTCCATTTCTCTTTTCCAATACAGGAGGCTGCAAGATTTCTCCTACCAACCCTGTTGGATTATACCCCAGGCTTTGCCATAGCGTCCACCCTGGGAAATCAGGCTCGAAGATATTATTATTTAAAAGCACTATTGATATTTCCCACTATGTGCCCCACGACTTTTTGTCCCGGTGTCAGTGCTCCGCTACCGGCCGGGATATCCAATAGGACGTTACAATCAACCATGGAGGCCATGGCGCCATTGTTCTGGTTGCCAGTGAGACAGAAGCAATCCACATTGTCCTTTTTCTCTAACCTAGCACGCAACAACCTTCTTTGCGGGCTGGCTTTTTTGAAATTATCGTTAAAGATGCCCTGAATTTTGGTCGGCAGGGGATTCTCTATCCCCATCATTTTTCTTAGTACTGGGACGACTATCAAATCAAAGGTGACCATTGCGGCGGCGGGATTACCGGACAGGCCCGCCAAAATCTGCTTCCCTTTGGCAGCCCCAACCATGGGTGATCCTGGTTTCATGGCCACCTGCCAGAATATGATCTCGGCGCCCGCATCTACCATGGCATCTTTGACCACATCATAATCTCCTACCGATACTCCGCCGGTACTGATGATTATATCCGCTTCTTCCAACCCTCGAGCGATACGAGCACTGGTAGTGTGTATATTATCAGGAACTATTCCCAAATTGATCACTTCGCACCCCAGTTCGGCACAGCGGGCTAGCAACCCAAATAGACTGCTGTTATATATTTTGCCGTCTTGGAGGGGTTCACCGGGTAACATCAGTTCGTCTCCGGTGCTCATTATGGCTACTTTGGGCTGTTTGTAAACAGCCACTCGGTAGATCCCTAATCCCGCCAACAAGGCTATTAAACCGGAATTGATCACAGTGCCTTGGGTTGCTGCTAATTGGCCTTCCTTAATGTCTTCACCCGCTGGAATGATATTGGCATGGGCTTTTAGTGGCTGGAATATCGATATCACATCACCATTTCTTACGATATCTTCATACTTTATGACCACGTCGGCTCCTTCCGGAATGGGTGAACCGGTCATCAGTTTGACAGCTGTCCCTGGCACTACTTTTTCTCTGGCCGAAAACCCGGCTCTGGTTTCGTCTATCACTTTGAGAAGGGCTGGGTGGGGTTTTTCGGCGCCAATGGTATCGGCAGCTATTAAGGCATAACCATCCAGGGCAGATTTGGCAAATGTCGGAATGTTAATGGGAGCGAAAATGTCTTGACTTAATACCATTCCATTAGCCTCCAGCAAGGCTACTCTGCCCTCACCGGTTGGTTGGGCCCGCTCCAATAATAGATGTTGGGCTTCTTCTAATGAAACCTTTTTTCTCATAGTCTTAGCTCCTTTTCTATTAGGCACCGGTCCCGAAAGAACACGCCGGGTAGCGGCAGACTTCACAGTTCAAGCACAGTCCTCCCAGGCCCAGCCTAGCAACCATGGCCTTGGTGATGGGCTCCCCGGCTAATACTGTGGGTAACATCAAATCGAAAACTGTGGTCTTATGATACATGACACAGGCCGGTAGTCCCAGAATCGGGATCCCATCCAGATATGCTACCATCAACATTGCTCCTGGCAATACTGGTGCCCCGTAGGTCACGATTTCAGCTCCGGCGGCCCTTACCGCACTGGGAGTAAGATCATCGGGATCTACTGACATACCACCGGTAGTTAGGATCAATTCTGCTCCCTCATCCTTGATGGCTTGAATGGCGCTTACGATCTGCTCCATATCATCTGGAACGATGATCTGCCGGATTACTTGGCAACCATAGGACTCCATTTTTTTTATTATTACCGGACCAAATTTATCCTTGATACGGCCGTGAAAAACCTCGCTACCGGTAGTAACGACCCCTACCTTAAAGTGATGAAAAGGTTGGACACTGATAGTTTCTAATCCTTCAGTAAGTCGCTCCACCTGCTGAAGTTTGTCTTCTTCGATAAGCAGGGGCACTACCCGCACCGAAGCAACCTTATCTCCCTTTTTCATGGGCCGTCGGTTGCTGCGTGTTGCTGCTACCATATCTTCAATCATATTCACCTGCATCAATACTTCTTCTTTGATGCTCAACATTCCATCTGATTCGGCCATAAGATTTACTTTGCCTTCACTTGGCTCCGTGAACACTATCCCTTTACCCGCTAGGGCTCGGCTTAGCCGTTCTGCCGCTTCGTTCTCATGTAGCTGCCCCTCTTTTAGTTCCCAGACATAAATATGTGATTTCCCCATGCTGAGCAATTCTGGGACATCCTTCTCAGTAATGATCTGACCCTTTTTAAAAGCCGGGCCCTTATACTCACCTGGGACTATTTTGGTAAGGTCGTGACATAGAACTGTTCCTACCGCATCTTCAACTCTTATAGACTGCATACTGTCATCCTCCTCATAGTTGTCGTGGTTGTCAATCAGATAGGTATTACCACAATCAAAATGCTTCCTACTTGCACGGAAATAGGAAGCATAAATTCTTTATTACTGCTCTCCTTTCCATACGTGGAGGTTGTGAGATTTATCTAACACAACCCTGTGGGCTCCTGGCCCAGGCCTCGTTACCATAGAAAACCCGTAGGTAAACGGGGCTCGGAGATATTCTGTTTTTAAATTACAACGGTCTAGATGTGTTCGAAATAAAACCAATTGCCTTATTTCTTCATATTATAAAACATTTTTTGTAAACCCGATACTTCGCCTCTACAATTCAAAATGCTTATATTGACAATGATCTATTAGTATCATAATTGATTGTTCAGGCAGCAGCATGCTTCGAAGAATTTAGGCTCCATACCTTGCTCCAAGCAATATGAAACTGTTTTTTCGTCTGGGTAAGCGATCGTTGAAAATCCTAGCTGAACAGCCTTCTTTTCTATCTCTCGCTTATATTCTCCCGGTGGCCGAGCACATCCCAGTGTCAGGGGTGTATCCTGGGCGATTGCTACCGCAGTTTCCATGACCATGCCGATCTCCTGCAAAAGAGGAGCTTGTATATCAGCCATACCTGTATCTTTCATCGGCGTCAATACTACTAGAACTATATTGTCTGGTTTGGTTTGAGCAATCATTTCCAAGGCTTGGTATTCGCCCTTTATTTGTCCAAAATGAAGTCCCATTACTATATGTGGTGAAAAACCTAATCCCAACTCGGAACAAATTAACATAGAGTCTAAATAGTCATGCGGTTGGGCATCCAAATGGTAAACTTGACGAATGGTGTTTATGTCACCGATAATATCCATCGATACCTGATGAACGCCGGCATTTTTAAGCCCAACAGCAGTTACTCGATCCAGGATACCACTATGCACCACAACCTGTAAACCTAATGTTACAGCTTCGCCAATTACATCCAAAAATGGGTTCAAGGGAACTTTGCCTTCCGGATCAGCACCGCCGCTAACCAGTATCCCCGTACATCCGTTTTGCTTTAGAATTTTTACTTGCTGAAGAAAACGCTGGGGCGTTTCTGCAGCTATCATAGTATTAAGCAGCTTGGCATTGCAATGTTCGCAATGGCAGGCACAGCTTGAGCCCGTGATACTAAGATTTACAAATCTATTGGGATGATTAGCGTAGTATTTGTTTTTGTACTTTTTGGCGGAAGGTACTGCAAAACATATTTGCCGTCCATTACTCCATGTCTGCTTATCCATGGATTTGCACCTGATCTCCCATTTGGGTTTTTATAATGTCGATATCACTTTTTTCCGGCACAAAGGGATAATTGCGCATGGCTTGATTAACTCTTTCATTGGCAAAAGGACGATTACAGGCCACTTGACCATCTATGCCCGGACAACCTGAGGTCATAAAAGCCAATCCTTCATTGAGGTATTTTTGAATGTCCACCCCATACTCAATGATTTCATCCTGATCATTGAAAGATATCTGATTACCGCTTATTATTCCTTCATTAATGAGATAACGAGCCAACTGAATGCGCCGGTACTGCTCCATAGGAGGCTGGGGATGATCTTGTAGCATACTTCCTGGCTCTGGATAAAAAGAAAACATATGTGACATTGCTCCCATTTTGTAAGCCCGATCAATACTTGAGACCATTTCCTTTTCAGTTTCACCCAAACCTACCACAAAATGAACTCCCGTCTTTACAGGGCCAAATACTCCCACCGCTTCTTCAACCAGATTCCAATATTTCTCCCATTTATGCGGGCCATTTACGCCTTGGCCCCGGTGCTTATCAAACAGCTCGTCAGTAGC
>CAZTZX010000104.1:5548-5898 GCA_964618175.1 uncultured Syntrophomonas sp.
ATCATGCAATTTCTGCAAATCTTCCTTGCCCTTCATAATGGTAGGTGACACCAATACACTAATAGGTATATCTGTATTTTCTCTAAGCTGTCTGCAAATGGTCACGCTGTTCTCAACACATTCCCGATTGGTGGTCATGGATATGCATATCCGTTTGAAGGGATGACGTTTGAGTTTAAGTTGTTGCAGGATTTGTTCCATGCTATAGGTGGGCCATTTTACTCGAATAAAGGTCTGATCGGTTATATTGACCCGGCTGCGCCCTAGGCCGCAGTAACTGCAGGCAGCTTTGCAGCCTCTTTCATAGGTAAGTAATATATTTAAGCAGGTTGAACGGGCATCACGAAGAA
>CAZTZX010000105.1:0-5655 GCA_964618175.1 uncultured Syntrophomonas sp.
CAGTTATTGAGATTGTGCAAGATAGGGTCGTTCCCTCCCGTGCTGAGGAAAGATCTCGTCCTCTTGACAACGCTGGGTTACAATAATAAAGTTAGATTTGACTATTTACTAATTCTATCAGAACGGCAGGCAATACAGATGGGACTTGAAAATATTGGACTAGCTTTTGCTCTAACTATGCTGGCAGGTTTATCGACCGGCGCAGGAGGTATTATTGCCCTTTTCGCTAAGCGAACTAATACCGATTTTTTGTCTTGCGCTTTGGGGTTTTCGGCAGGGGTTATGATATATGTTTCCATGGTGGAGATTTTTGCTGAGGCAAGGCTGATGGCTGTCAATGTGTGGGGCAGTTCTGGGCTGTGGGCGGTTACCAGTGCTTTTTTTGCGGGTATGATACTTATTGCTGTAATTGATAAATTGGTTCCCTCATATGAAAACCCTCATGAACCACGAGCATTAGAGGACATATCCAGAAAAGATGATCAGACCGGTAATGCCAAGCTGATGCGATTAGGGGTGATGGCGGCCGTAGCCATAGCCATTCATAACTTCCCAGAAGGACTAGCTGCTTTCATCTCCGTATTGCATGATCCATCGGTAGGTGTTGCTATTGCCATAGCTATTGCCATACATAACATACCGGAAGGAATTGCTGTAGCCGTACCAGTCTATTATGCCACCGGAGACAAACGCAAAGCTCTTAAGTATTCCCTTTTATCAGGGCTGTCTGAACCTTTAGGGGCCTTAATCGGTTTCCTGATTTTATTACCGTTTATGAGTGAAGCCTTGTTTGCTTTGGTGTTTGCTGCCGTAGCAGGGATAATGATATTTATCTGCTTGGATGAGTTGCTGCCGGCAGCCAGAGAGTATGGAGCAGCCCATCATTCAGTTTACGGCATCATTGCTGGCATGATGGTAATGGCGGTGAGCCTGCTCTTGTTGTAGTTATACTGTTATCCCCATGGCTTACCGTATCAGCCTCACCATATATTTACCATTGGATGATGATTTGGTCAATCGTTCCACTGCTTCACCCTTATTCCTAATTGCCCGCAACCCCTTCAACTTCCTTATAATTAACTTCTCTCGAGTTCATCATACTGCTGCCAGAAGCCTTTATAAATAAGTTATTAAGCTTTCCTGGTACGGAAGATAACATGTTCCAGCAAAAGTGACACCAAAACTCCCATCACAAACCCATTGCCCAATATAGGGCGTAGTTGGGAAGGGAAAGTTGCTACCACTTCCGCCGGCAGGAAAGCTACCAGGATTCCGATCAATATGGGCAGGGCTATTAAGAGGGCATGATCAAAAACAGGTTCCTCCATGGCGGCAAAAGCACTGCTGAGACCGGCTGCCACCTGGGTGCACATGATGAACAGAAGGACGCAACCGATCACGACTGCGGGAATAAAAGAGAGATAATAAATAGTGCGCGGCAAAAAGGCTAAAAGCAGCATTATCACGCCGGCAGGTACCAGGGTGGAACGAGATGCACAGCCGGTGGAGGCAATTATTCCCGGACTAAAGGAAAAGTTCACCGGACCGATAACTCCCATGAAGCCTGCCAGGGTATTGCCCAGACCGGTAAAGGCAATACCGCGGGTAATGCGCTGCGGCATTTTGTCAGCCTGCAATACAGTTCCCACCGCTTGAATAGAGCCCAGATCATTTATAGAGAGCCCCAGAAAACAAAGGATAAAAGCAATTATCAGTCCCGGATCGATAACGAGAGCAGCGGTCAATTGATCAAAAAAGCCGCCCAATACGGGAAGATCATTGGCATTGGCTCCCTGCAGCCAAATAGGATTTACCAGGGTGTAAGCCACACTGCCCAATATCATAGCCCACAGTATCATAGTAGACTTCCATAAACCGGTCAGCAGACGTTGAGCAGCGAACAGGATCAGTATAAAAACCAACGCAAAACTCAAATTGTGCGCCGGTGAAGAATTGGCCGATCCGCTGCTGATCAAATCCAGGATGGTCGGCATAATAGTGAAAGCTACCAACAGCAGAATAACTGCCACTACCCGGGGGGTAAAGAGCTTACGCAGATAAGCGAACAAGCCGCTGATGGCCAGAAGGCTTAACAGGATCCCGCAGATCAAAATACTGGTATAAATAGCTGCCGAGGAGCTGCCCTGTGAGGCAAGTATGCCAATGAGCAGAACAGTGGCAGGACCAATTACTAAAGGCAGCCGATGTCCCCAATAGATCTGCAACAAAAGACTGACCGCCATGACCGCAAACAGCTTTTGCATATAGAGCACCTCTAATGCGGCGGTCCCTCCCTGGCTTCCCAGAATTTTACCCATGATAATTACTGCGGGTATGGTTACTGCCAACCACTGCATGCCATAGATGATGTTTTCAGCGAATTTCGGGTGATCCTCTAGTCCATATTTTAGATTCATATTTTTAGTCTACCTCGCCACAATTATATAAATCATTAATTCGGGAATAACCAGGGATGTCCTGCCGCTAACCGTGACATCATCCGAGCACCGACTTCTCTTGACAAGTTTCTGCTTACCAGAGTAACAACATGTATTTCCAGGATTATTGTATATTAACGAGATGATTGTTTGCGTTAATGGCTTCTTAAGCCAGCGAAAAGGGAGTAGGTGAGCGGGTGTTAATGGCCAAACGTCATCTGGGATGTATGGGAAAAGGGCTCACACAACCCCAAGCCTTCCTGTGTGATGATGGCAACCAGTATGTGATCAAGTTTAAAGAAAATCCAGTTGGCGTTAAAGTCTTGGTAAATGAACTGATAGCCAACCGTATAGCTAACCTTCTCGGTTTACCAGTACCTATGGGTACTCTTATTTATACTCCTGCGCAGGTCATGACCGATACGACCTTTCAGGAAGGCATTCATTTTGGGATAGTTCTGATTCCGAATATTCTCCGCCATCCACCACTGCCACTTATCGAAGGAGCTTACAATGTTGACTGCATTCCAGGTATGTACGTGTTTGATAATTACCTGGTCAATCCTGACCGGCATTATGGGAATATTGTCTTGTGTACTCGAAACTTTGGCAACCAAATCGTATTGATAGATCATAGCCATTGTTTTGCCAAACCGCAATGGACGGATGTAGAACTCCGGGAATTGACTTATTACGATAAAATCCTGACCAGGGGCATATATCAAAACATTGCCCACATAATCGCAGGGCAAAACTCACTGGACAGGTGGCTGTATCGCTTAGAAAATATAGCCGAAGAGCAGTTAGTCAGTATGGTTAATGAGATTCCCAGGGAGTGGAACATCACTTCTAAAGACAGGGAAGCCTTGCTTTTCTATTTGACCAACCGCAAAGGGAGACTGCGCTCTCTGTTAACATCTCCCCGGTAATTTAGTCGGAAGTATATTCGATGATTAGGCGAGGCACCAGATTGCTGTCCTGGGAGAAACTAGAATAGAAAGCTACTAGGCTGTTTCTGCTCTCATCTCCGACCAATAATATACCATGATTGTAAATGTGCCCGGCCAACCAATCAATTACCAACGAAGTAAGGTTGACTTCTACCATACCATCGCCAGATGCTATGGTTGCGCCGTTTTCCGCAACTGCGTGAATGAGGGGCTGCCGCTCCCAGCTCACTGTAGCGGCAGTCCAAGCCTGCGAGACAACAAAGACATTCAGAAATATGGAACTCTTCGCTGGAATTGCATTTCTTTCTATAGCTAATTGCAGGTAAGCTTGCTTGATTACGCGGTCACCGGAGTTTTGATCTGCGCCAGTGCCGAAATTAGGGAGATCAAATCTCAGTAAACTCCGGTAGGTGTCACCGGCTTGTTTAAATTGACCTGCGAACAAGCTTGGTGACCTGTCAAAATTTTGGTCGGGATAGTATTGAGTAATGTAGCTATTAGCTGAAGGAGGTAATATAACCTTAGACATAATAATCAGCACCTTTTGTCAGATTACTCTTTTACAATTTAACCTTTGGTTTATTTCATGATATTCAGATTAAAAGGAGTGGGTCAACCAAAAGGGCCTCTTGCCTATCTGGAATTATCCTGTTATAAGGCTAGGTGATCCCGTCAACTTGAAGATTATTTAGGTTTGCCGTAACAATATGTTATAGTGTTTTCAATACTATGGAAAAAAACTCTAGAAAAACATTGGAGGAGTGATGCACTCTGGATCCTGACGGTTTATGGAAAATAGGCGCTTTAATTATACTCTTGTGCTTTTCTGCCTTCTTTTCAGCATCGGAAACCGCTTTAACGTCTTTAAGTAGAACTAGAGCCAGACACATACAAAAAGAAGGTATCAAAGGTGCAGACTTAGTCAATAAACTTAAAGAAGAACCCAGTAAACTATTAGGGACTATTCTTGTAGGCAATAACGCAGTAAACATTGGAGCCTCTGCCTTGGCGACCGCATTAGCAATAGAGCTTTTCCAAAGCAAAGGTATAGGTATAGCTACCGCCGTAATGACCATTCTAATCCTGGTTTTCGCGGAAATAACCCCCAAATCTTTGGCTGCTCAAGATTCGGAAAGAGTTTCTTTGAGGGTAGCCAAGCCTTTATCGTTAATTGTTAATCTTCTCCATCCAATTGTTATTATATTTACCTATGTGACTAACGGCCTAATTAAACTATTAGGGGGCAGTACCAGCAATATAGGCCCCTTTATAACTGAAGAAGAATTGAAAACCATGGTGAATGTCAGTCAGGAAGAAGGGGTCATAGAGGTTGAAGAAAAGCAGATGATTTACAATGTTTTTGAATTTGGAGATCGTCCAGTTAAGGAAGCCATGCTACCGCGAACAGATATAATAGCGTTTAATTTAGATACCAGTTATGAACAACTTATTGATGTTATGAAGGACGAGCAATTTTCCAGATACCCAGTCTATAGAGACAGAATTGATGATATAGTCGGCGTTTTATATGTTAAAGACTTGATATTTACGAGCGTTACAAAAGAAGACTTTCATATCGGAAATCATTTGCGAGAGCCATACTATACATTGGAACTAAAAAAAATAGCTGATGTTTTTAATGATATGAAAAAAAGACGCGTACATATGGCAATAGTTTTAGATGAATATGGTGGAACCGCCGGTATCGTAACTATGGAAGATTTGATTGAAGAGATCCTCGGAGATATCGATGATGAATATGATGATAATGACGTTGAGATACAAGTAATTAATGAAAGCGAATTTCTAATAGACGGTAGTACCAGAATAGATGTTGTAAATGAAGTTCTTGGGACAGAGTTAGAATCAGAAGATTTCGATTCAATTGGGGGATTTATAATGGGAGAACTGGGGAGGATCCCCTTGCAGGGTGACGAAATCGAATATGAGAATATCAGATTAATTGCCGAAAAAGTAGAAAAAAACCGCATCAGAAGCGTTCGCGTGCTGATTTAGTACTTTGCTACTTGCACCAAAGCGGAGACCTGATAACCTAAAGATTGAAACATCCTTGAACCGGGCCTCTTGAACAAATGAATGCAAACAAAACCCAAGATACATAATGTTAACTAGCCCAATACAATCAGTTGGAACTACCCGAGTATATACAATAGGATAAAAATCGACTGCGAATCACCAGGATGAACATTTTCTTCCTGGTGATTTCTTTTGGTTAGAGGGAACCATCGCTTTGAAACATAGAAACC
>CAZTZX010000106.1:0-1761 GCA_964618175.1 uncultured Syntrophomonas sp.
CAAAGGCAGCATGATACGGCCATTACTGATCAGGGGAGTCAACAGGGCGTTGTTGGGATCAATAGATATGCGCTCTCCGTTGATCCGAGCCGTATTGCGTCCCACCCATAATTCGATCACCTCCCCATCACAGGAAATAGTAGCTTTCTTTTGATAATCGTTCCAGTCCACATTGGCACCAATAGATTCCGCGAGAAATCTGATAGGAACCAGGGTGCGTCCCTCGATAATGAAAGGAGCTGTATCCATACTTTTTAGGGTCTGGTTTACAGAGTATTTTTTGTTGCCCACCTGCAACTTGACCACCACTGATTGATTTTCATCATAATAATCGTCAGATGACCAGCGATCGTCATCTGATGTAGCATAATAACTGGCAGTAGACACCGCAATTTCATCAGAATAATCGGAATCCCCCAAGAGGTGATAAGCCTGCACCCGATAATGATAGCGTGTATATCTATCCAACCCGGAATCGGTAAAGGTCCTGGTTCTAAAACCGACGTTGGCAACTGTCACCCATGAACCGGTGTTACTGCGCCGTTCGACACGGTAACCTAGAGCTGGGAAATCACCCTGATCCCAGGTCAGATTGATTCTGGAATAAGAAAGAACTGCGGCTTCAAGGTTAGTGGGAGCATTGCCTCTTAGATAGGCTTCTGGTCTTTTGTTATGCCGATCTCTTGATCCATAATCATCTGTATAAACGTGGACTTGGTTGGAAGGTGGGGACGATCGACCGTCTCTCCATGCTCGGACCCGATAGGTATAAGAAGTATCTGGTGAGACCGAGTCATCGGTATACTTGGTAACATTATCTCCTACGGTGGCAATTTTTCGGAAAGAACGATCAGATGTCTTGCGTTCTATGGATATAGCCGTTGCTTGGTTGCGAGGATTCTTCCATGTTAATCGCACTTCTTCACCTGAATTAGCAGCCCTTAAGCCATAAGGAGCCTCCAATTCCGCACGAGAAACGTATAAGCTGCTATCCTTGGTCCATACCCGGCAGGCTATGCCTTCGTACTGGGTACCCTGATGAAGTTTTGTGATCCAGGTATCCTGGAGGTCGGTGGAGTACCCGTGCCAGTGGTAAGCAGACGGGCAATACCATTGGTATAGAGGGACCGTCCCGGCCAGACTGCTATCTTTATCCATTACGTAACCGGCCGTCCCTTCCAAACTCCATCCGCTTCTGCTAATATGATCGTCAACCTCGCTCTGACTGGTGGTGTACAAGTATTCATGGAAGGCTGTTCCTTGGTAGTCACCAGTATACTTTAAGCGGTAAAAAGGCAGCATATCATCGGGCTGGGCGACTTCTGGATCCACAATATAACAGGCCACTCCCATATCCGCATAACCATTATCTCTAACCATTTCTTTTTTCTCGGCCAGGTCGGTGGTATAGAATTCTCCCCCTCTTACTTTCGACAGGTGGAAAAGGGGGGTGGTCATAATGCTCTCCGCCTGAACCTCCACACTCGGAAAGAATACCCCTAGAATAATTAATGTTATGGCTAGCAAACCCAGTGATGCTTTACCAATCACCTCGATCCCTCCTTCCTTGTCTACATTGATTGCGTAGGGGGCGACGACTCTGTCGCTCCGCCCGTGGGAAACGGGCAAACAGGGTCGTTTGCCCCTACAGTATGCGCAAGTCAGGGGACGGTCCTTCAACTTGCGCGTAAAATCTGACCCCAAGTCTTGCATATGCCCCTGCAAACGCGCAAGTTGAAGGACCGTCCCCTGACTTGCGCT
>CAZTZX010000106.1:1861-5093 GCA_964618175.1 uncultured Syntrophomonas sp.
TATGCCCCTGCAAACGCGCAAGTTGAAGGACCGTCCCCTGACTTGCGCTCAACCGTCTCGCCCCGTCATCTAACTAGCGCTCCCACTTGCACCATTATTATTCTATGTGGGAACTATTACCTAAATGAGAAGCAAGCGAAATATTTGGTGTAGAACTATGTTGTCTATACTGGTAGATGTTTTGCAGAGATCAGCCTAGCATTTTTCGTACTAATCATAAGAAACAAAGAATATAGTTCTATTATCACTTAGACAAGCCTAAGAATAAGCATTCAATGGGAGAGCAAACATGCGTAGTATTGGGTGGCTGACTCCGTTACTGATATTTTTTGTTTTTTGGATGGCTGGTTGCGGGGAGGAAACAGCCCCCGAATTGTTCTCAGCCGGTCACGTACGCCAAAAAGAAGTGGAAGTCTATTCGGGAATTATTGGCACCGTAACCAAGGTTTGCTGTGATCAGGGCAGCGAAATCGTGGAGGGGCAAGTCCTGGTTGAAACTGATGATACCCAGCTACGGCTAGCCTTGAATGTAGCCTCATCACGGCGTCAACGGATCGCAGCTCAAATAGAAAAAAGCAGAAGCGAAGCTCAGCCGATGCCATTAGTAACTGATCCGGTGGAACTGGAAAGAGATAGGGCGGTGCTGGAAATGGCCCAGATCGGGCTCGAACAGACCCGGGATGCCTTGGACCAGAAAGCGGAAATGGCCCGGGCAGGGTTGATCCCCTTGGATTCTGTGCCCGGCGCTACAGATGACATCAATAGAACTCGATCTGTTCTGGATGAGACCCTGGATGTCACCCAGGAAGCCGAACAGAAACTCAATGAAGCTAACCAATCTTCTGATGAAGCCTGGAAGGTGTTGGAAAGGGAGCTGGAAGAAAGCACTATCACTGAAAAGCTGGCCAACCAGCGGCTGAAACAGGCCAAGATTCTAGCACCGGTAAGCGGCGAGATTAGCGAACGGCATATAGAAACCGGTGAGGTCATTTTTCCGGAAAGAGCCCTGTTTACCATCTGTGTTCCCGAGGAAAAGTGGATCGATTCCTACATAACGGAAAGCGGTTTAGCCCAGATCGAGAAGGGAAGCAAGGTAAGGATCAAATGCCCGGAAGCCTTTCCTGATCGACTTTTCACCGGAACCATCATTTGGATAGCCGACAAAGCGGAGTTTTCGCCAAAATCGCTGCAAGAGGGCTCGCCCGACAGCAATTTGGTTTTCCCCGTAAAAATCGATCTGCCGCCAGATAACCCTTTACGCGCTGGAATGTCGGTAAAGATCAGCCTAACGGAGGATGAAAGTGTCGGAAGCAATTAAGGTAGAAAATCTAACTCTTCGCTATGGAAACTATACAGCGGTCAATAATATTTCTTTTACCGTACCCAAGGGTATAATTTTTGGCTATTTGGGTCCCAATGGATCCGGAAAAACCAGCACTATACGAATGCTGTGCGGTATTCGGCCTCCGACCAGCGGAAGTGCATATATTTTAGGCTACAATATTGCCACCCACAAGCAGCTGGTCAAGCAAAATATCGGCTACATGTCTCAAAAATTCAGCCTTTATGAGGATTTGACCGTCAACGAAAACCTGTCCTTTTTTGCCCGGATCTACTCCATAAGCCCCAAAGAGGAAAGCTGCCGCAAGCAGGAGATGATCAAGTTTGGGCAGTTGGAAGGCCGCGGAAAGGTCCTGGCCGGTAACCTGTCGGGCGGGCTCAAACAGCGTTTAGCCCTGGGCTGCGCACTAATTCACCGACCCAAACTCCTCTATCTGGATGAGCCGACTGCCGGGGTCGACCCCCTTTCACGCAAGGTCTTCTGGGACATAATCAAACATCTCACCACCCAGGGGGTAACCATATTTCTTACAACTCATTACATGGATGAGGCCGATGGGTGTGATCTGCTGGCTTTTATGTATCGGGGCAATATGGAAGCGTTTGGCACCCCGGCTGAGCTCAAGCAGCAAAAGGACGCCGGAAGCCTGGAAGCCCTCTTTATTAAGCTGGTGGAGGAAAGAGAGCGGGAAGGATAGGATCAGAAAAATGTCCCTGCGCCGTATGAACGCCATTGCCATCAAGGAATTCATCGAGTTTGGGCGAGACAGGCTCAGTGTAGCTCTGGCCTTTGGTCTACCCGTTTTTCTGCTGGTTATCATTGGCTATGCCGCTACTTTTGATGTAGACCACTTAAAGATGGCCGTCTGCGATATGAGTCGTACCAATGAGTCCCGCCAGCTGATAGCTTTTTTCGAGCAAAGCGAGTATTTCATTCCCGCTTACTACACGGGCAGCTATGCCGAAGTAGTCCATCTTATTGACTGTGGAGAGGCCCGGGTAGGAATGATCATCGAACCAGGCTATTCTGAAAATCTGCATAGCGGAAAAACAGCCCAGGTTCATTTCCTCATTGACGGTCAGGATCCGGTGGTTGCCAAAACCGCCCTGAGTACCTGTCAGGTCCTGGCCATCGCCCGCTCAGTACAGATCAACTATGATCGCCTGGGAAAAACGATCAGTAGTGGTATCGGTCCCTTCGGCACCCCGTATGTTGATCTGCGGCCGCAGCTTCTCTACAACCCGGAGGGCAAAAGCAGCAATCTTTTTGTTCCCGGTCTTATCGGCTTAATACTGCAGAATATCCTGACCATGCTTACTTCCTTTGCCATGCTGCGTGAGACCGAAAGAGGCAACTTTGAACAACTTCTTATAACACCGGTCAAACCGCTGGAAATGGTGCTGGGCAAGCTGATCCCTTATTTGTTTATTGGCATAGGAGAATATCTGCTGGTTTTGCTGGTGGGAATATACTGGTTTGAGGCTAAAATGGTCGGTGATCTGATCACCATGTTTGTCATGTGCTTCTTCTTTATTTTGGGCTCGGTAGGTCTGGGGTTATTGGTATCCACCATTGCTAAGACTCAATTGCAGGCCATCGAAATAGTGGTATGTATACTGCTGCCTAGTCTGGTTTTATCGGGATTTGTATTTCCGCGAGATGCCCAGCCAGCCTGGATTTCCCTGATGGGTTCTGCCCTGCCGGTAACCTATTTTATTGAAATCAATCGTGGGATCATGGTGAAAGGAGTAGGGTATGCAGAACTGATAAAAGAAATTTCCATACTGGCCGCCCAAAGCCTGGTCATCGTTCTACTGGCTACACTGCGGTTAAGAAAGCAGTTCTGATTTAGATATCATTGTCGCGAAAATGCTTCTGAGCTGTCATTGC
>CAZTZX010000107.1:0-5038 GCA_964618175.1 uncultured Syntrophomonas sp.
TATACCTCCTGTGTTGTGCAAAGGAGATCCACCACATTATGTAGCAAAAACGATATTTGAGTCAGTTCCAGGGAAATATTATGTATTTTAGTAATTTTCAAAACTTCATAAATGGAGTACAATGTGTCCAAAGGATTGTGGATGCTGATCTGGTACGAATAGGACTAGATATGCATCGTAATTATTAAGTAAGTAGATGGGAACGGACAGCAAAACGGCCGCACCCTAGTGGAAAATACAGTAACACATTTCCGGCCCCAAGAAGTACTGGGATTGATTTGTGATAAGACTGTATGGGAGCGGAGATTTGCTATGTGGTGATTACTATCATACCTGCGTCTGGGCATCTGGTCTATCTACCTCTTTCCAGGGGAGGTCTCGTACGCATGGCTCTGGTCTACTTATCTTCTGTCACGGGGGAAAAGGGGAGGGAATTGGCTTACAAACATCTGTCAACTCTTTCACTTCCGCAATAAGAATATTAATTCAAAAGATCAATCACAGCCGCTATCTTTTATCAACTCCATTCGGGCGGTTGTTGGATGCCCTGAGTGCTGCTTTGGGGTTTTGCTCATTAGAAGGTAAGCATGTACTGCGCTCATACTGAGCATTACTTGGCATAAAACTGCTCCGAGTCATATTTACCTAAAACTCGATGTCAAGGTTATATGACCGTTAGGGTATATCTGGAAACGGGTATGCCTCCCGTGCTTTGGAAAGGAGCTCCATCACATAAGGGAACAACCTCTTATGTGGCGATCTAAAAAACCCTGTGGGGACAGGAGTTTTGTTAGATATATTGCACAATATGGGAAGGAGTGGTGAATTTGCAGAGGGTGAAGTTTACTATTAACGGAAAGGAGGTTGAAGTCCCGGTAGGCAGCACTATTCTACAGGCTGCAGAAATGGTAGGAGTTGATATTCCTCGCCTATGTTATGATCCCGATTTAAGCAAGCTGGGGGCCTGCCGCTTATGTGTGGTAGAGGTCAAGGGAAACCGTTTACTACCGGCTTCATGTGTTACCCCGGTAACGGAAGGCATGGAAGTACAGACGGAATCTCCGGCTGTTGTCGAGGCGCGCAGAACCATACTGGAACTCCTGGTAGCTAATCATCCCTTGGACTGCATGACCTGTGAAAAAATGGGAGATTGCAGACTGTCTGATTATTGTTATCGCTACAATGTGAAAGAAAGCGCCTTCACAGGAGAACAGCATGATTTCGCTATTGATGACAGCAATCCATTTATAATTCGGGATTTGAACAAGTGTATTCTTTGCGGCGCTTGTGTACGAGCCTGTGAAGAAATGACTGGTCAGGATAATTTGTCCTATCTCTACCGCGGCTTTAACCGTAAGGCCACTACCGCAGGAGACGTACCCTACATTGACTCGGACTGTGTATTCTGCGGGCAATGCGTTGCAGTTTGCCCAACCGGAGCTTTGACCGAGAAATCCATGGCTGGAGAGGCCAGACGCTGGGATATTGAAAAAGTACGCACAACTTGTCCGTTCTGCGGAACCGGATGTAATTTCGATTTAGCCGTCAAGAATGGCAAAGTTATTGGAGTTCTTTCGGCTGAGGATGCTCCGGTTAATGGCCGCATGCTGTGCGTAAAGGGACGTTTTGGCTGGGATTACATCTATAATGAACGTCGTCTTACTACACCTCTGATCAAAAAGAACGGTCAGTTTGTGGAAGCGTCCTGGGATGAAGCTTACGATTTGATCGCTGATAAACTGAACAGCATTAAAGAAAAATATGGATCTGAATCTTTTGCCGCTCTGAGCTCGGCCCGCTGTTCCAATGAAGAAAACTATTTAATGCAGAAATTTACCCGGGCTCATATGGGGTCTAATAACGTAGACCATTGCGCTCGTACGTGACACGCGCCAACTGTGGCCGGTCTGGCCACTACATTCGGAAGCGGCGCTATGACAAATGCGATTTCGGAGATTACGGACGAGACTGAACTCATGTTGTTAATAGGAACTAATGCTACTGAAGCTCATCCGGTTATCGGTTACAAAATGCGACAGGCTGCCCGCCGGGGCGCTAAAATGATAGTCTGTGACCCGCGTCGTATTGATCTGGTAGCAGAAGCAGATCTCTGGCTACAGCTCAAACCCGGTACCGATATACCACTCCTCAATGGCTTAATGCACGTCATTATTAAAGAAGGTTTAGAAGACAAAAACTTCATTACCGAACGCACCGAGAATTATGAAGCCCTCAAAGAAACGGTGCAGAACTACCCTCCGGAATATGTCTCAGAATTGACCGGGATACCGGTGGAAGACATTTATGCGGCCGCTCGCCTCTATGCTACCACTGACAAAGCTATGATTTTCTATACCCTGGGTATAACTGAGCATATCTGCGGAACTAACAATGTAATGAGCGTTGCCAATCTGGCTATGCTGACCGGGCATCTGGGACGGCCTGGTACAGGAGTATGCCCCATGCGTGGTCAGAACAACGTGCAGGGTGCTTGCGATATGGGGGCTCTACCCAATGTATTTCCCGGCTATCAAGCAGTTACCAACGATGATATCCGCCAAAAATATGAGCAGGCTTGGGGAGCATCACTGCCTGGCAAAGCTGGCTTGAAGATTCCCGAAATGTTCGAAGCTGCTCATGAAGGCAAGGTCAAAGCCATGTATATTTTGGGCGAAAACCCGGTATTGACTGATCCCAACAGCAACCATATTCGGGCTGGACTAGAAAACCTGGAGTTCCTGGTAGTACAGGAATTATTCCTCACGGAAACAGCCGAATATGCGGATGTGATTCTGCCTGCTTCCAGTTTTGCTGAGGGTGACGGAACCTTCACCAATACGGAACGGCGAGTACAAAGGATACGTAAAGCTATCGAGCCAATTCCTGGTCAGGCTGGCTGGGAGACTATTTGTCAGATGTCGACCCGGGCAGGTTATGCTATGGATTATGAGAATCCCAGCGATATCTGGAATGAGATGGCTTCTTTAGCCCCATCTATGAAAGGTATCAATTATCAGCGTCTGGAGAACAGCTCTTTACAATGGCCTTGCCCCACTGAAGATCACCCGGGTACCCCTTACCTGCATAAGGGCAAGTTTACCCGCGGACTGGGGTTATTCCAGCCATCAGAACATATTCCTCCTGGAGAAATGCCGGATGATGAATATCCATTCCTCCTGTCCACCGGACGTATTCTCTTCCATTACAATGTTACTACTCCTTATTCACCTGGTATTGCCAGCATATGGGATAAGGAAATGGCTGAGATCCATCCCGAGGATGCTGAGAGGATGGGACTTGTTACTGGTCAGCAGGTTAAGGTCCAATCACGGCGCGGGGAAGTTTTTTCCGCTGTTAAAGTAACCGATCGAGTTCAGCCGGGTATGATATGGATGTCATTCCATCATGCTGCTACTCCGACCAACGCTTTGACCAGTCATGTTTTGGATCCTATCACTGGAACCGGTGAATACAAGGTATGTGCGGTCAAAGTCGAAAAAGTCCAGGAGGTGAATCAATAATGGCAGATTATAAAGAAATCATTAATGCCTATAAAGATCTACCCGGTGGACTGATCGAATCATATCATGCTCTGCAGAGAGAATACAATTATATTCCCGAGGATGCGATCACCGAGGCGGCTAAGGTTTTCCGTGTTTCGGAGGCCCAAGCTTTTGGAGTGGCCACTTTCTATTCCTATTTTAAGGTGGGCGAGAGAGGACGCTATGTGATCCGCATTTGTGAAAGCGCTCCCTGCCATATTGCTGGTGCAGCAGAAGTGGTCAATGCACTGGAGCAGCATTTGGGAATAAAGATGGGGGAAACCACTAGTGATGGCAAGTTTACCTTAGAGTTTGCCGAATGCGTGGGACAGTGCCAGGCAACACCCGTCATCACTATTAATAGCAAGCCCTATCTGGATGTATTGCCGGAAAAGGTGCCCGGCATTCTGTCAGAGTGTCAGTAGAGTAGAAAGGAGGGCAATGTTTGTGGCTGAGGAAATGCGCATTGTACTGCGCAATTACGGCAAAATCGACCCGCTCAAAATTGAAGATTACTTAAACGCGGGTGGATATAAAGGTCTGGAAAAGGCGCGTGGCATGAGCCAGATCGATTTGATCAATGAAGTAAAGAAATCTGGTTTACGCGGTAGAGGAGGCGCCGGTTTTAATGCTGGAGCCAAGTGGTCTTTTTCTTATAATACCGGAGAGGAAATAAAGTATGTAGTCTGCAACGCCGACGAAGGAGAACCAGGAACATATAAAGACAGGATTATTATGGAAAATGATCCCCAGAGTCTCTTAGAAGGCATGGCTATCTGCGGATATGCTATCGGGGCGCAAAAGGGCTATATATACTGCCGGGGCGAATATCCCTATGTAGTGGAAATTTTAAACCAAGCGATAGATCAGGCCAAAGCCAAAGGCGTCCTGGGTGACTTTGACATAGAAGTCAGAATGGGAGCCGGGGCTTATGTATGCGGAGAAGAAACCGCACTG
Source organism: uncultured Syntrophomonas sp. (assembly GCA_964618175.1). Classification (GTDB taxonomy): domain Bacteria; phylum Bacillota; class Syntrophomonadia; order Syntrophomonadales; family Syntrophomonadaceae; genus DTU018. Next base: position 4,500 of record CAZTZX010000107.1, read on the forward strand.
ATCGAATCAATCGAAGGACATCGCGGAGAGCCGCGCTTCAAACCCCCTTTCCCGCCAGTGGCAGGTTTATGGGGCAAGCCCACCATCGTCAACAATGTAGAAACCTTTGCTAACATCCCGGTTATCCTGGAAAAGGGAGCGGATTGGTACAGTTCCATTGGAGCCAAATCATATCCAGGCACCAAAGTACTAACTTTGACTGGTGATGTGGCTAATCGCATCTTTATCGAAGTTCCCACCGATACCACCATCCGTGAGGTAATTTATGATTTTGGCGGCGGAATAGCGGACAATAAGAAGTTCAAAGCAGTACAAATTGGCGGAACATCTGGAGGATTTATTCCGGAAAGCTTACTGGATACCAGTATTGACTTTGATTCCATGATCGCCATCGGTGCCGCGCTTGGATCGGGTGCAGTATTTGTCATGAATGAAACCCGTGATATGGTGGACGTAGTTCAACGCATTACCAAATTCTTTGAGCATGAATCGTGTGGTAAATGCGCACCATGTCGCGAAGGAACCAAGCGTATGCATGA
>CAZTZX010000108.1:0-4922 GCA_964618175.1 uncultured Syntrophomonas sp.
TCTATAGTTTTGGGCTAACGTATTCCTTCCTGCTTTCCAAGCATAAATCCTCTCCAAACTTTCAAACTAAGTTAGAATGATAGCGATGGGAGTGATGATCATCTCTGAATCAAAACATGCCAACAGTTTGCTACAAGAGAAGAGCCCTTACCTCCTTCAGCATGCCTATAATCTAGTAGACTGGTATCCCTGGAGTGAAGAAGCATTTGCCAAAGCAAAGGAAGAAGAGAAACCAATTTTTCTCTCAATAGGTTATTCAACCTGTCATTGGTGCCATGTTATGGAGCGGGAGTCTTTTGAGGATGAGGAAGTGGCTGGGGTACTAAACCGGGACTTTGTGGCCATTAAAGTTGACCGGGAAGAGAGGCCGGATATCGATCATATATATATGACGGTTTGTCAGGGGATGAACGGACAGGGTGGATGGCCCTTGACTATTGTTATGACTCCTGACAAAACGCCCTTCTTTGCGGCCACTTATCTACCCAAAAACCAGCGTCATGGGCTTTCCGGACTGATGCAGCTACTGCCCCGGCTGGCTGACTTATGGCAAAATGAGCGCTCGGCAGTGTTGGAATCGGGCGAACAGATAAGGCGCTGGCTGCAGGAGAACGAAGAGGTCACTGAAGGCGAATTGACCTGGGCTGATGCGGATCAGGCTTATCAGCAATTCAACCGGGTATTTGATAAGACTTACGGAGGTTTCGGAACGGCTCCCAAGTTTCCCAGCCCACATAACTTGTGTTATCTGCTGCGCTACTACTATTTTTCGGGAGAAGTCCAAGCCCTATCAATGGTGGAAAAGACGCTAGAGAGTATGTACCGGGGTGGGATCTACGACCATATTGGTTTTGGGTTTGCCCGGTATTCTACGGATGGGCAATGGCTGGTACCCCATTTCGAAAAGATGCTGTATGATAATGCTCTGCTGACCATTGCCTATTTGGAAGCTTACCAAATAACGCGACGACCTGAATATGCCCGCCTAGCCCGGGAAGTCCTGACCTATGTTTTACGGGATATGACCGCGGAGGAGGGAGGCTTCTACTCCGCTGAAGATGCTGATTCGGAAGGGTTGGAAGGCAAGTTTTATGTTTGGTCACCTAATGAAATCAAATCTATCCTGGGGGAAGAACGCGGGACACAATTCTGTGGAGACTTCGACATTACGGAAAAAGGTAATTTTGAAGGTCAGAGTATTCCTAACTTGATTAAGAAGGCACTTGGTGAAGAAGAACGCTCTCAGTGGGAGAAGGAACGGGAAAAACTTTTGGCCTATCGTAATGAACGGATCCATCCCTATAAGGATGATAAAATACTGACCGCCTGGAATGGTCTGATGATAGCGGCTTTGGCCATTGGCTACCGGGTTCTAGGTGAGGTGGCCTACCGGGAAGCGGCGGAAAAAGCTCTGCAGTTTATCCTTACCAAATTGCGCCGACCTGATGGGAGGCTACTGGCCAGGTACCGGGAGGGGGAAGCATCTTATCCGGCATACTCGGCCGATTACAGCTTCCTGGTTTGGGCCTTGACCGAACTCTATGAAGCTACCTACCAGATTAGCTATCTTGATTTAGCTATGGAGCTATCCCGCGATCAAATTAAGTATTTTTGGGACGGTCAAGCCGGAGGAATGTTCTTCTATGGTAGTGATGCTGAGCAGCTGCTGACTAGGCCGAAAGAAGTTTATGATGGGGCCCTACCATCTGATAATTCAGTTGCTCTATTAAACTTCTTGCGTCTGTCCCGGCTAACGGGTGACCCGGAATTGGAGGAGAAAGCTCAAGCGATGATTACGGCTTTTGCTGATACGGTGTCCTCCGGGCCTACGGCGCACTCTTTTTTCCTGTCGGCTGTTTTGTTCTACTTGCAGCCTAGTCGAGAGGCGGTAATAGTGGGATCTGCCCAGGATGATCAGTTGAGGCAGATGCGAGATTACCTGCAAAAGACATTTCTTCCGGATACGGTAGTCCTATATAAAGAGGGAAGCGATGAAGAACTGCATCGCCTGGCACCTTTCACCGAAGCTATGAAGGTGCAGGAGGGAGGAGCAGCTGCTTATGTCTGCGAAGGTTTTGCCTGCCAGCAGCCGGTAACGGATGTAGATTCACTACGGATGATCATGCACAAAGATGTAAAAGAGAAGACCAGATAAACGCCCAGGAATCCTGAAAAGCCCTGTTTTGGCTGAGCCCCGAAAGGGGGAGCATCCTTAAACGGGCTTTTTATTGTCATCCTGAGGGAGGTACGATCGAAGGATCTTCCCCTCTTGCATTTGTATAGGAAATATTTTTAGGGGAACATTTGTAAGTAGTTTGGAATTAGGATATAATCCTAAATGATAATAATTATTATTTGGGAAGTGATCTCATGACCGCCTGGGTAGAAAAACTGTCGGCTCGGGGGTATAAAATAACCCCTCAGCGGCGTATTATCCTGGAAATACTCGGTAATAGTGACCGACACCTAACAGCTGAAGAAATCGGTTCGCAGGTAAGGGAAATTGAACCCAGTATATCTTTGGCAACCGTTTATAGAAATCTGAACCTACTGGTCGAGTTGCAGATGGTCAGCCGTTTGGATATACATGATGGACCGGTTCGCTATGAACTACATGGCGGGCACAACCACCACCTGGTTTGTATGGCCTGCGGAGCAGCTGTCAAATTAGGGGTATGTCCCATGCAGGGGGAGGTTAAACGGATTGTGGATGAAACTGGCTTTGAGGTGTCCAGCCATCATTTCGAAATTATGGGTTACTGCCGGGAGTGCAGTCTGAAAAAAGAATTACTGCAAGCAAGTGCCAAAGGAGGAGTCGGTGTTGACCAGGAGTAAAAACTTGGCTGTTTTAGTTTTGATCGTACTACTTTTAATGGGCTTATCAGGATGTTCCTCGACTCAGCCCACCCTGGAAACTACCGACGATAAGGTGCAAGTTTTTGTCAGCCTGTTGCCGCAAGCCTATTTTGCTGAAAAAGTGGGGGGCGACCATGTCCAGGTTTCCGTACTTATTCCCCCGGGAGCAGATCCCCATACTTATGAACCCACTCCCCAGCAGATGAAGGCCCTGGCTGAAGCCGATCTTTATCTAGAAATAGGTACTATTGAGTTTGAAGAACTCTGGATGGAGCGCATCAGTGGTGTGAATCCGACCATGCCGGTCATCGATACATCGCAATCGGTAGAGCTCATTACAGGTGATCCCCACATATGGTTATCACCTATCCAGGCTAAAGTCCAGGCCCAAAACATCTGCACTGCTTTAAGTGAAGTTGATGTTGATCATCAGGAAGAGTTCCAACAAAATCTGCAATCTTTCCAAGCGGAAATGGATCAACTGCACCAGGACATAGCCGAGCAGTTTAAGAACATTAAACGGCGGGAGTTTATAGTCTTTCATCCCGCCTGGAAATATTTTTGCGCAGACTATGGCTTAGAGGAAATAGCTATTGAACAGGATGGTAAAGAGCCTACCGCTCAGGAAATGGCTCGATTAATCGACCAGGCGCGCCAAAAGGGCATTCGGGTAATTTTGGCGTCACCGCAGCATAGTGCTCATGAAGCCGAGGCCATAGCCAGTGATCTGCAAGGGGAAGTTATCACCATCGATCCTCTGGCCCCCGATTACTCGGCTAATTTGCGCCAAGTAGCTCAGGAGTTGGCTGCGGTTTTATCCAGGGATTAGTTGGGGAGGTTAGATTTTGAGAAACAGTGACCATATACCGGCCATTGAAGTAAAAAACCTGAGTGTTTCCTTTGAGGGTAATACCGCCCTGGAAAATATTCATCTAACTGTTGACCAGGAAGATTATCTGGGTATCATCGGACCCAATGGAGGTGGCAAGAGCACTCTGCTGCGCAGTCTGCTGGGGCTGATCACGCCTGATAGCGGAACCATTAATATTCTGGGTCATCCGGTCCAAGAAAACCATCAGCAGGTCGGTTATGTACCGCAGCATGCTCTGTTTGACCGCTATTTTCCTATCCGGGTGGGTGAGATGGTTGTGATGGGGCGCTTGGGCAAAAGAAAGGGACGCTGCTATTCCCGCCAGGATCGACGTATTGCTGAGCAAGCCCTGCAGCGGGTAGGCATGGAACATCTTCGGGAGCGGCAGATCGGTGAACTGTCCGGCGGAGAACGCCAGCGGGTTTTAGTGGCGCGAGCTCTAGTTACCGAGCCAAGTATCCTGCTGTTAGACGAACCCACTGCCAGTGTTGACCCCGGGTTCCAAGTTACTTTTTATGAACTGCTGGCCGAGTTAAATGAGAGCATGACGATTGTGCTGGTATCTCATGATATTTCAGCCGTGTCACGCTATGTAAAGAAACTGGCCTGTTTGAATCGTCGCTTGTACTGCAGCGATGACAAGGAAATAACGGCGGCTATGGTGGAGGAAATGTACCATTGCCCGGTGGATTTGATCGCTCATGGTGTACCCCATCGAGTATTACCATCTCATGAGGGGGTGGTGGGGCATTGAGTGAAATATTGCAGTATGATTTTATGCGCCATGCTTTAATGGTTGGATTACTAGTTAGTATAGCCTGTGGTGTGGTGGGAACCTATGTGGTAGTCAAAAGAATCGTCTTTATAAGTGGGGGAATCTCACATACCGCCTATGGAGGCGTTGGCCTGGGCTATCTGTTGGGGATACCGCCCATGGTGGGTGCTACTGCTTTCACAGTGTTGGCAGCCCTAGCTATGGGGGAAGTCAGTCAGCGAGCCAAACAGAGAGAAGATACCATCATCGGCATGATGTGGGCGGTGGGAATGGCTCTGGGGGTGATCTTTGTAAAGCTGTCCCCTGGTTACACCGGAGATCTAATGAGTTATTTATTCGGCAGTATATTGGCGGTTCCCCTGACTGATCTCTATTTGATCCTGGCCTTGGATGTAGTGATCGTGCTGGTGGTACTGCTGT
>CAZTZX010000109.1:0-4659 GCA_964618175.1 uncultured Syntrophomonas sp.
CAGGTTTAGAGCTACTGCCAGGACAAACCATTTGGGGGCTGCCTCGTCCGGGTTATGGTATTCATTTATCAAGCCTTTCTGCCGAGCTTGTTTCACTAGCTGTTCCTTCCATGTTTCGGCCACCTGCTCACCTCCTTGCCAATGTTGCAGATCCTTAAAGAGACGATCCCAGGGAAACTCAGGCCCGGGATCATGGGGTCGGTTTACAGTGTCGATTTGGTTATGACCAATGATGGTATCCCGGGTAATGGGAATATCCCAGCGTTCTATCAGTTTTTGATGCAGCCATAGACTAGCCTGGTACTGTGCTGCAGTCAGATTACCTCCGGATAGGTTTTCGTGTTCAATGGACACGGTATAGCGGTTGGGGTTGGTTCCATCATACAGAGCCCAGGTGGGCCGATTAGCGATACCATTAGCCCAGGCAGTATCTTGTTCTCTTACCAGCTGCAGGATGCGTCCGTTCTGCAGGACCAGGTAATGAGTGCTGGCCTTAGCGGCAGGGTTTTGCATCCAGTTCAAGGCACCCGGATAAAGACCCGCCGTGATATGATCAACGATGGCCAAAGGAGCCCTCCCGCCGCGACCAGGTGTATAATTGGGCGTTCCTACCCATTCGATTTGATATTGGATCATATCTTCACCTCCTATATATTAGATTATGTCAGTGTAGGGCCATAGGTAATAAACCTGTCTTCAATCTACTAAACAGCCTAAACTCAGGCAAAGGTCGGCTAACCGCTTTTATGTCACCGGTAGAGTCTCCAAAAGCCGACGATGACCAAAAAGAGGCACAAGAAGGAATGACTCTATCTAGCTTTAATGCCTAATTTCCAGCAATGTGATAAGAAACGTGTTTTTTGGCAGACTATACTTGGAGGTGATTACATATGTCATCGCAGGAAGAATATTCTGCTCTGTGGGAAGAGGCCAATCAATCGGTTCAATCTGCCATTCGAGTAGCTGAGCAAGCTTATCTTGCTCTGGAAAAGGCCAAAGTCAGCCAGATAGCCTATGATATTCAGCATGCAGATATAGAATACCAAAAGGCGATCAAGCAGGTTCAGGCCGCCCAGCAACATTTACCTTATGTAAGTAGTGAACAACAAGAACAACTCTCCCAGGCTGAAGAGAGGCTTGATCAAGGATCCCCGCAGATTCAGTAAGATTTTTGGAAGAAGGGGTGGTTTTTGCTGTCACGCCAGTGACGTCCTTCATCAGGACATTTCTCTGCGGCCTGACAGCGAGGATCGCCCCTTCTGGTATTCTCTTAGTTGGTTAAATGTTGCAGATGGCGTCATCTTTGAGCTTGGGCAGGTCTTTCTTCCGGTAAGCTTTCTGGCTGGACTACATCGTAGTAAGCACGGTCATGGTCTATAAAGTGCCACCACTCATAGAAAATGCTGTCAAAACCATGCTCTTGCATCACCATTTCCAGAAGTAAGGCATTATTAGTTTGATCCAGGCTCAGATCCTGATAATCACGATTGGCTTTGCCGGTAAAATCATCAAAATCACTAGGCATATCTAGTTCATTGCCATGTTTATCCACCAGAGTGACATCCACAGCGGTGCCATGGGAGTGCTGAGAGTATCCGGTATGAGGATTAATTAAGAAACGGGCGTCAGGGAATTCATCCCACAGCTCGAATTGGGCCTGGGGAGGACGATAGGCATCCCAAACCTTGAGACTGAATCCGCAGCGCAGGAATTCCTCCTGGGCTTCTTTTAGCTTTTGGGCAGTTCCCTGGCGCAAATAGGCCTGCGAGCGAGTATAGATGGGACGGCCGACAATATTGTTGTCACCTGCATAGCGCATTTCGATCTGCAGGCTGGGAATGAACTCCTGCAATTTCACCATAGTCAGATCCTGTTGTGATAAATGAGTATTGGCCACCTGCAAATCTACTGCTGGTTCTGGAGGACTAACCGGAGGTAAAACCATTGCCAGGGTGATCAGGATAGTGGTTAAAACCGCCCCCAGCCGATGTCCGGTCTTCTTGACATTACCACCCACATCAACCATAGCCTAATACTTCTCCCCCTTAACTCCTTCTAATCTATATTCTGCCTGGGGTGGGATTTAGTCCCCGCGCCTTGCTTTTCCCACATAAAGAGGAATAAATGGTTATATTACGAAATAGTATCACAGACATATTTTCTAGAAAGTTCGGTGTTTTGGCATATGAACAACGCTCGTATTGTAAACATTGGCTCACTGCGCGTTCATTTGATAGAAGGTTATATCCAGTCAATTTGTTTAATTGAACAGGAAGGCCGTCTGCTTCTATTGGACAGCGGGTGCAGCAGTGATGTGAAGAGAATAAAAAGCTACTGTGAAGAAGTCTTGCAGTGCTCTCCGGCTGATATTGCACTGGTAGCGGTAACTCACATGCACCCAGATCACGGCGGAGGTGCCGCTTGCTTGCGGAAGAGGTTTGGGATCCCCATTGCCGCCCATCCGGCGGTGGATCGATGGTATAAAGGTCTGGGCGGATTCCTGCAACAACAGTTGGACTGTTATATGGCTTCTTTGGTGGCTTTTCGCAGCCACCGTAAGCTGGAACGCATTTTTTATAGTCGCCGGATAAATCCTGACTATCTCCTGGAAGACGGTCAGGAGTTGCCCTTTTTCCCGGGATGGAAAGTCATGTATGTACCCGGGCATATTGCTCATGATCTGGCTTTTTACCACGAACAGGAGCGAGTGCTTTACACTGCCGATTTGATCTGCGATGTGAAAGGCAAGCCCCAGCTTCCGCTGCCCATCGTGTTTCCGCAAAAAATGGCCGAATCCTACGACCGATTAGGGGCTACCCAAGCCCAAATGATTCTGCGTGCCCATGGCAAGCCCATCACTACCGATGACTGCAGTCAGATATTTGCCGGCATGAAACAGCTTCTCAACCGTCCGGCCACTCCCTTTATGAAACGTATCTGGAGACTTTCTAACCACTCACCGGAGATCAAAAAACTGGATTTCAAATAATAATGAGGGGCCGCTCGCAAAAGAATAGCAGGCCTGTCTAGTTAATTATTAATTGACAGGTGAGAATCGTGGGCATAATGTTGTTATATATTATATTTCCGGCCATCATTTGGAGGTAACAATGCAGCAAGATCAGGACTCTCCGTCAGTTAAGCGCTACACTCTTCTGGCAGCTACCACCGCCGCCTTTTTAGCCCCTTTTATGGGCAGTGCCATCAATTTAGCCGTTCCCTCTATCGGGCAGCAGTTTAACAGCGGAACCCTGCTGCTGAGCTGGGTAGTGACCAGTTACCTGTTAGCCTCGGTGGCTTTTCTGGTGCCTTTTGGCCGGCTGGCAGATATTCGGGGCCGTAAGAAGATTTTCACCTTAGGTATAACGATCTTCTCCCTGGCTTCTGTCTTATGTGGTCTGGCCTGGTCCATCGAAGTTCTGATAATATGCCGAGCTATCCAGGGATTCGGCAGTGCCATGATATTTGGCACCGGCATGGCCATGCTGACTTCAGTCTTTCCTCCCCAGGAAAGAGGCCGGGTCTTAGGTATCAATGGTGCAGTAGTTTATGCCGGACTGACTCTGGGGCCGGTTTTAGGCGGTGCCTTAACTCATAATTTGGGCTGGCCGTCCATCTTCTTTCTTAGTGCGGTTATCGGTTTCGCCGTCTTAGGACTGACTGTTTACAAACTAAAAGGCGAATGGTTAGGCGCAGCGGGCGAACGTTATGATCTGCGGGGGGCAGTTCTTTATACTGTGGGTATAATAGCCTTTACTTACGGCATTTCTACGGTGGCGACCTCTCTTTGGGCCTGGTATATATTGGGGGCGGGCATAGTTATATTGATCATTTTTGCCCGGCACGAATTGGATATTTCCTTTCCAGTTCTGCAGCTGCGGCTTTTTCGGCATAACGCCGTGTTTACTTTTTCGCTCCTGGCGGCTTTGATCAATTATTGTGCTACTTTTGCGGTGGGCTTTTTGTTGTCTCTGTTTCTGCAGGTTTCCCTGGGCTACAATTCACAAGTGGCAGGCTTTATTCTCCTGGCCCAGCCCATCCTTATGGCTTTAGTATCGCCTTCCGCCGGCCGTTTATCTGATAGGATCGATCCCCGCATTGTAGCATCCACCGGTATGGGGATAAGCACCCTGGGGCTCTTTATCCTGGTTTTCGTCAATCCGGACATGCCGTTGATAGTGGTAATGTTTACCCTGGCCTTACTGGGCCTGGGTACGGCCCTGTTTGCTTCTCCGAATAACAATGCGGTGCTGAGTGCTGTTCCCAAGCAGTTTCTTGGGGTAGCCTCTTCCACTCTGGGTACGGCACGTTTGACCGGTCAGGTCATAAGTATGGCCTTGGTTACGCTGATCCTGGCTTCCTGCACCGGAAATGTTGAGTTGTCCCCTGCCTATAGTCACCTCTTTATAAAGGCGCTCCGCATCTCCTTTATTATCTTTACGATCCTTTCCTGTCTGGGCATTCTCGCCTCACTGGCCCGGGGCAAGAGTAACCAAGTCCGCAAGTCAGGGGACGGTCCTTAAACTTGCGTTTTTATGGATTCTTACTGTTTAATCGTATTGCCTGCCAAAAACGCAAGTTTAAGGACCGTCCCCTGACTTGCGGTCCCCTGACTTGCGGAAGCACTCTTCCAGGGAGTCGGTTGGGATGATCCAGGGT
>CAZTZX010000110.1:0-4594 GCA_964618175.1 uncultured Syntrophomonas sp.
ACCTTCCATCGCTACGCGGCAGCATTGGCCAAAGCACTGGATTGATCGAGGCATAGGGACGGTTGTTTTGCCTTGCTTTTCCTTTTGGAGGCAGGGGGAGGGTTAATGTGAAAGTACGGGAATAAATGGATATCTTTATTCATTATCCTGTGACAAGCCTGCCCGGGTCGGCACGGAGACCGACCCCTACCATGCAGACCACAGTGGGCCAGGGTATGCAAGCGGGTACTCTGTCAGCTGGCTGGGCGCGCGGCTATTTCGACCCGTGCCTGAAAAGCCAGCTTTTTATCCTCCTCATTGATACCTTCGATATAGATGAGATTTTCATCAGCAGCGTTCAGACCCTTGTAGAGGATTATGGTATCACCCGGCAAAGCCTCATGTACATAATTAAACTCGATTGACCGGACGTAATGAGCCTTATGGCTTTCCGGGCTGAAGCAATCCATGATCAAATCAACGTATTTAGTGTTATTAAGGTGCTGGTTGAAATCTATGTCACTGTAACCGATATATTTTTTATAGGCCATCTCCAATGGGCCAAATGGTTTCAATTTGCCCAATTTGCAGTCAAGGGCCCGTTCTTCCTTAAAAGGAGGATATTTCGCGGCAATGACTTTACTGCGCTTGATCCTTCGGGTTTGCGCATCAAGAATGGCCCAGATAGAGACAGCACGCGCTATGATACGGCCCTCCTGATCCCACACCAGGAAATGCCTGGTAAACTGCAGGTTTGTTGGTTCCTGGGGCCAGGTCTCGACCACGATCTCTTCGCTGAACACCGGATGCCTGATGATCTCGACCCGGATGCGGATCAAGGCCCATATCACGCCGAATTTTTGCATGATCGTTTCAAAACCGATACCCAGATTATCTGAATGCTGGTTAGCTGCTTCCTGAAAATAGGTGAACAAAGAACTTAATCTCAGCGTTCCGGTAAAATCCACATCGCGCATCTCGACCGTGAAAGCTTTTTTGTAAACTGACAAAGAATCCATGTGCTTACCCCCCAAACCAAGGTTTAGAAGTTATTTTAACACTGCCGATAGGAAAATGAAAACCGCTGACGATTGACCATAGCAGTTACCCCATGGTTATGTTGGGCCCGCCAAACAGGATGGCTGCTATAAGCAACAGGCGAAAAGCCTGCCAGTAGGTGACCTGGTTCAGGTTGAAGATCTGCGGCATGGTAATGTTCCAGAGATACTTCAAGAGCCAAGCCACTAGGAACAGCAACACTATCGCTGCCGCCACCAATGTAATGATAGCAAGAGACACATTGCCCATTACGAAACACTCCTCTCTCTATAGAAAATAGATGGTCTGAGCTTAGGGATCGCCGCGCCCCGTTTCCCAGTTGCGATCACTATTCCACTAAGGCAAAGCCCCAGTCTTGCCACTGCCAGACGGTCTCATTCTGGTAAAACTGCGAGCGGATAGAATAGAAAGGCCCAGCAGGAGGGCCCTCGGTGACTAGCAATTCCTGACGGCCATCACCATCGTGATCTTCGACCTGCAAGTGCCGGATGGGGTATTCCAGGGCCGAAGAACACCACACCGGTTTCATTCGGCCTGCCACCAGGCGATACACAAAGAGATGATTACTGTACTCCTTATCTTCCCCTTGCATCCACATGGGTCTTGAGCTGCCGAAGCTGCCATGTTTCCAGAGAACGATGAGCATTTCCTTCTGCCCATCATGGTCTGCATCAGCTATGGTCAGATCGGTCACCTTCCAATTCGGATCTGACTGCCATATTACTGCCTGGTCTGTTTTTACTGTTACCTGATCATCGGCCAGCTGGTAGGTTTCCAGCTGGCCATCATTGTCACTATCACGGGTGATTATAATCACTGGTGAGGAAGCGGTCAGATGGTACAGGGCCAGCAGCACTATAAAGAGCAGTAACGCCCCCGCCCACCACCGGCTTCTTTTACCTATTGTTGATCCCACGGCATAATGACCCGGGATTCACCGGTTTTGACCATAAACGATTCGATCCAGGCCGGTGTATCTGGAGTCTGTCCGCTATCCAACATCTCCCACCATTTCTCATCGGTAAGCCGATCTTCGGCCGACCAGGGGAATTCATAATAGGAATAGACCCCACCTTTGACTATACGTAAATTCCCTTCCACCGGCACTACCGCAAATATATAGTCAATGTATCCAGTAGCCTCCTCCAAAACCGTGCTGGGAGGGGCGGTGGCTACATCTGCCACCACTGGAGCGCGATTATTTATTAAAAGCATGCTGCGGCCACCCTCCTGAGCCTGATCCCGCAAAGCTTCCATCCAGAAGTGTTCCAATTGGCCGCCAAAACTGCGGATCAATTCGTATTCTTCCTCGGTAAGAGACTCTCCTTTAAGTTCTTTTTCAGAAATGATCTTTAGCTGGAGAGCCAGGTCTTCCATACGGCTCAAGTTTTCATTATCCCGTGCATCCAGCAGATTTCTGGACTGCAAACCGTCCCGAGTCATCGCCGACAAGGCTGCCAGGCGGGCATAAAGGTGCGGATTGGGTTCTACATAGCCACGGTCATCAATGTCTTCCATGCCCCCGCCGCCCATTTCGGCATAATTTTGTTTGGAATACAAAATGGTATCGTGCTTCAATTCGGTCCAGCTGCCCAGGAAAGAATTGAGATCTTTGTGAGCCCAGGCCTGATTGAGCATAAAGGTCGGATATCCTTCCGGAACCTGCCTGGTCAATGGCCTTATGGTGTGCATCCAGTTCCAGTATAGGTTTTGATGCCAGCTGGCTTCTTCTAAGTCAGCCAGGTACTGCTGCATTTTGTCCATGTTTTCCGGGTAGCCTTGGTACTGGTACTCACCCATATCTTTTAGTATCTGACCGGCTTCAGCGGAGCCCAGGGCGGCAGGGATATCCAATCCTTTGGGCAGCAAGCGCCGCTCACCGGCGGGGTTCTCCCCAACTTCGCGGTAAATCAAGCGCTGAAATATATCGGCATCAACAGTGTAACGCTGCCCCATGAAACGGAAGCCACTTATTTCTCTGGCCCGGTCGGGCTGAATATTGGCATCAAATATGGGAATTGAATTTATGGCCGGGCCTTTAATTTTGCGAACCTCGGTTAGGAAGGTCGGCCACTTGGTATCATCCTGACTGATGTCTTTGAGGGAGATTTTTTCTCCATAGACCTGGTGCATGGCCTGGGCATACTCTTCAAAGCCCGGATCATCGCTGCGGCCTGCAAAAAACTCGGTGGTATCGTAGATACTGGCCCAGGGAGTCTGGACTTTTCCTTCATGCAATGCCAGAGTCATTAAGGCTGCTGAGCGCGTTTCGTCTTCATCCTTGGCGCGAAAGGTCATGCGCCCATACCACATCATAGCCTTAAAATAGCTTTTCAGTTCATTACTGGAACTATAATGACCGCGAGGGATATACTGGGTATAATCTTCTTTTAAGGACTCCAATTCATCCGGCTGAGCCCCCATGCTCATCAAAGGAGAAACAGTGGTGGTCTGGTGGGCATTGATCAGCTTTAGCTCAGCTTCAACCACAGATTTTACTTCAGCGGGAATGGCGGTTTTGGCACCCAATAAAGAGCTGCCTACTGTAAAAAAGGCCAGATTGCGTAGTACCGCATTCTCCCACTCACTGCCCTGCACTTGACGGTACTGTTCCAAGGAGATCTCCATCATTCCAGCGTTTAACGCTTTCAATTCAGGGATCAGTTTGTTCCTTTCGACGGTCTTCAAGAGGTGTTGGAAATAAAGATGGTAGTTGTGCAGCATAGCATCGGTGGTGATAAAATTGGGTACATTATCGTACCGATTAAACTCATAGAGGAGAAAATACTCAACTCCTCTACCAGGGATCACTACAAACCCATTGTCGGCCAATCTCTGCTGGGCGGCGGCATTGAATTGAAAGCGGCTGGCGTTCTCCACATTGCTCAAATCAGCCGCTACTTCATAGGCCGGCAGACTAGGCTGCTCATCCACTGGCACCACTTTATAAGGAGCAAAATCCGCCGCTAGAGTTATCTTGTCATTGGTGATGAAATCATCGGACGATTCGTTTCCGCATCCCACCAGCAGTGACATCAGCATGCACAGTATCAAGAGCATGCTCACCTGCTTTACACCTGTTGCGCGCATATTACCTCTCCCCTTTAACTTTCCTTATATAGCCTTACGGTGATCAAGAAATGTTCTTGCGGATTCAATTTATAAACTAAACCAGCGCGAAGCCTAATTGTTCGCTCTGGGGGTCTTGGCTGATGTGAACTTTGCCCTGGGACTGTAGCAGCAGCAGATGGGCGCTGATCTCCCCGCTGGCCAGGAACAGATTAAATGCATCTAATTTATCAAACAGCTCGTCAACAATAGTGCGCAGCGTGCAGGGCCTCTCACTCAGACAGTCCATTATCCTCTGTAGGCGCTCCTGGTGATGGTGAAGCAGCTGCTCAATTCGCGCGTTCATATCATTAAAAGGCTCCCCATGAGCCGGCATGATTGCAGCTGGCTTCAGCTCCTTCAGAACAGCCAGGGAGTCCAGGTACTGCCCCAGCGGATTGTCTTCAACACCGCTAGGGAATCGTATCACGGTGGAAATAGTAGGCAG
>CAZTZX010000111.1:0-4408 GCA_964618175.1 uncultured Syntrophomonas sp.
GGCTCATTTTGTCTGGATCCCTTAGCAGCATCAACCCCCAAAAAGCAAAAAACATAGTTACCGACATGCCTAATTCACGTGCCCCATTGGCCAGGATCAAGGCTGCCAGAGCCTTGTCATAATCACCGCTGAAAACCAGCAAATTTATATGTTTGTTATCCATCTGTCGACCCCCTACATTTGATAGTCTGCTTATAGGATTGGTCACTTACCCGCAAATTATCAAAGTCTGAAAACTGCTTTCGACCAGAGAGACCGTATGTTTAAGGACTGTCCGAGACTGCTGAAAGAACTCCGTCCTGCTTGAACCCTGAAGAGGTAATATCCTGGACGATTTGTTAGTTGTCATCCTGAGGGAGGAACGACCGAAGGATCTTTCCCCCTGGCACCAGCAAAGATTCTTCGGCTACGCCTCAGAATTTGCACGCGCTAAGCGCACTACGATGAATGAAAATACTCCCTTGGGTGTAGGGGAGGCTTTAGCCTCCCATCGGAAACTAAAGTTTCCGCTACTGCTTAGGTGAGAAGCATTTTCATAACAATGACATGTTTTCAATTTTCTCTAAGGCTTGTTACTCGCTAGCTTGGTTAGCCTCTTCCCACTGTTGGTTAATCTGCTCCCAGTGATCAAAGGCCTGCTCGTATCTTTCCATCAGTTCCTGATGCTCTTTTCCCAGTCGGGTGGCTGCTTCCACATCCGCGAAATGCTCTGGATCGGCCAGGTCTCTCTCCACTTCCTCAATTCGCTTCTCCAACCCTGCCAGGGTTTCCTCAGCTTGTTCCTTTTCCCGGTTGAGACGATTCAGGTTACGCTGCAAATCCTTGAGGCGATCACGATGCAGTTGCTGATCAGTGGCGGTCGCGTCCGTACTATCGGCGTTATTAGCCTCTGCCTGCTGGACCCGGCGGGCTCGATAGTCGGTGTAATTGCCAGTATAGCTGACCAGCGCTTGATCTTCAAATACCAACACTCTACTGGCCAAACCGTCAATCAAACTGCGGTCATGGGACACTATCAGCAGGGTTCCTTCGTATTGACGGAGCATATCTACCACTACCATACGGCTTTCCATATCCATATGATTGGTGGGCTCGTCCAACACCAGGAAATTAGCATCGGTCATCAATAGTTTCAGCAAGGCCAGGCGGGCCCGTTCCCCGCCGCTCAGATCTTTGATCTTCTTGAAAACTTCGTCCCCAGTAAACAGCATACGTCCTAACATAGTGCGGGCTTCTTCTATAGTGCAGTCACCGTGATACATTAAATCATCCAAAACGCTCAGCTCGGGGTTTAACCCTTCATGCTCCTGCGCAAAATAGCCCAGGTTCACCTTGCTGCCCAAGCGGTACTGACCTGCATCGGCCGCTTCCTCACCAACGATTATTTTCAGCAGGGTACTTTTGCCGCAGCCATTGGGTCCAATCAGAGCAGCCCGCTCGCCTTTGCGCAGCAGAAGTTCCACCCCGGAAAACAGAAGGTGACCAGGGTAATTCTTGGACAGGCCGCTAATAGTCAGCACATCCTGTCCGCTTGCCACTTTGATCTCCATATCCCAGTTGCCTATGACCGCATTCTGGCCCGGATCCTCCATTCTTTTTAGCCGCTGCAGCTGGCTTTGTCTGCCCCGAGCCTGACGAGCTTTGATTCCGGCCTTGTAGCGGCGGATAAACTCCTCAGTCGCCTTGATCTGTTCCTGTTGTTTTAGATAGGCTTTTTCCATCGCTGCCAGGCGCACCTGCTTTTGCGCTACGAAATCAGTATAATTACCGGGATATGAATACAATTCCCCTTGATGCAGATCGAGAATGCGGGTTACCACCTTATCCAGAAAACGCCGGTCATGGGAAACCAGCAGTATACTCCCCGGATAGCTGCGCAAAAATTCTTCCAGCCATTCCAGGGAAGCCAAGTCAAGGTGATTGGTAGGCTCATCCAGTAGCAAAATGTCCGGCTCCTCTGCCAGAAGCCGGGCCAGAGCTATACGGGTCTTTTGGCCGCCGCTGAATCCAGTCATATCCCTATGGTATTCACTTTCCCTAAAGCCCAGCCCGGTGAGGATCCGCCGCGCAGTGGTTTCACAGGCAAATCCATTGGCTCGCTCATATTTTTCGGTCACTTGAGCATAACGTTTCATGACACCGTCTAAATCTTTACCGTCCTGCCCCATCAATAATTCCAGCTTACGCATTTCTACTCGCATTTGCAGCAGACTGCCATAAGCACCCATCACCGTCTCCCAGGGGGTGGAGTCCGGCGAATAATGACGGGTTTGCTCCAGACAGGCCAGACGGCATTGGGTCGCAATAGAGATTTCCCCACTATCCGACGAAACCTCTCCGGTAATACATTTCAATAAAGTGCTCTTGCCAGATCCGTTCACTCCCACCAGACCTACTCGTTCGCCCTTATGGAGAGCAAAACTCACATCGGTCAGGATAGAACGGTCACCATATTCCTTATTAAGTTTCTGCACCTGCAGTACCAGCATCGTATTCAGCTCCAAATTGGTTGATCCCCATAATTATAGGCCAGTTCACCGCCTCACGTAAATGGGAAGTGGGAGAGCAACGATTCGCCCGATGCAAAGGAGGGACGGTTTGGCAGGGTTCCCTGAGTAAAATCTAAGGGGTGATACCCACATCACCCGCACCGTTCCCAAAAAAACGGGACGATGTGGGCATCGTCCCCTACTGTCTCTAAACGCCTCCAGTGTCTCCCCGTTAAATATTACCTCGCTCCTTCTCTTATATATTCAACCGTTTCGGCATCCAGGTAATGACGCTCCTGCAGAAGGTCAAACACGTTTTGATTATATACGCTGATGGAAAATGGATAGTGCCGATCCCTAAAGCGATTATAGGAAGGCAGATGCGGGTATTCCACCTGCATATCAACATTGGCGCAGGTCAAGTATTCCGCCTCAAACATCTGGTAATCGGACATCTCCTGGTAATCAGCCTGGACAGCTTCTAAGAAGGCAGCTCGATCGCCGGGTTGTATTTCAACCGGTTGTCTTTCTATTAATTCAGCCATAGGCCGAGTGGCTTCGATAGTTGCTTGAGGTAGCGTCTTTTCCCGATCTGCATAGTGTTTTACATGGAAGTTCACATCCAGGTAACGAATGTTCTCGACCTCGATATCCAGAACCGCTGTCTTTTTGCTGCGCTCTTCCGGACTGCCGATGATAGCCATAAGTTGATCCAGCATCTGCTGATCAGACTCATCTTGCGGATACAAGGGCAATATGACCGGGAAGCTATAGTACTGGATGTCACCACTGTCCAGACGATAGGCAAAACAAATGTAATAGTGTCTTAAATTCTCCGAATCAATCCATCGTTCCTGACGGCGTTGTCGGTATTCATCACGAATATCCGGCATATTATCAACCATATAGCCATGCAGACTGTAAATAACCTCTATACTGGCATCGCTATTGTAGATACCCGGGGTTATAGCCCACAGCCTTTTCATCTCCTCCGGACTGAGATTCTCCATAACCGGATAATTGTAGGCATCAGAGTTAGAATCTCTTTGCAAGCTCAGCGGCGTTCCATAAGTAAGCGCCATGGAATCAGGCATATTGATAATTTGATCCCAATACACCCGGCTACGGTCGGCTTCCAGAAGCTGCATATTGATATGGCTAATGTTATTGTGGGAAAAGGCGACTGCCTCTACCTGGTCAGCATCTGGCAGGCGCGAAGCGTAGCCATACCAGTCATAATAAACTGATACACTGGCCAACACGAAGATTAGGGCATAAACCACGAAACCCCTATAGTTTTTCCAGACCCGAAAGGTTTTCTGCATCAGCATTTCAGCAACAAAATAACCGACCATTCCTGCCAGCAAGTAGAGGATCACTGCTACCCCAAAATTAGTTTCCAGGCCAAACAGCGTCAACAAGAAAGTACCGAAAGCTAAACTGCTGCAGAAGGTGACTCCATACTTAAACACCGGATTCAACGGGCGGATAGCTATAACATCGCCGGCGTTTTCCATTTTACGCCGCTGATACAACTGGTAAGCCAGCCAGGTCAAGACTAAGGCTGCCAGCAGATAAGCGCTCCACACTCCCCACTGCAAATTATTGGCACTGTGCAGATTGCCGGCATAGGCGATAGGGGTGGCTACTTCAAAAATGTACCCCCCATAGTTAAAAACCCCTGAGCTATAGCCGTACAAAAACATCCCTAAATTGCCTTGCACCAGGATCTCCAGACCGATCAGCAAAAAGTTAGCGATGCCGTAGAAAACCAGATGGGCAATAATATTACCGGTCATTAAGCCCATGGTGACAGCCAGTGAGTATAGCAGGAGAGTAAGTACAGCAAATATTAACAACCACACCAATAAAGGTACTATTTCCAACATGCCATAACCTAACCCCAGGCCCAGCAAACC
>CAZTZX010000112.1:0-4294 GCA_964618175.1 uncultured Syntrophomonas sp.
GGGCTACTTCGGCGGTCATGGCGTCATCGCTGATCACTGCCCGTACGATGATGGGGTAGGCGTAGGTGCGGGCATCGCCCATGACTCCTACGCTGCGGACCGGGGGCAAGACGGCGAAGGCCTGCCAGATTTCTCTTTCCAGGCCGGCCTTGGCTATTTCCTCCCGCACTATGGCGTCAGCTTCCCGCAGAATAATCAGTTTCTCCCGGGTTACTTCTTCCAAGACCCGGACTCCCAGTCCGGGCCCGGGGAAGGGCTGCCGCCACAGTATTTCATCCGGTAAACCCAGTTTTTCACCCATAATACGCACTTCATCCTTAAAAAGCAACCGCAGGGGCTCGAGCAATTGAAAATCCATATCTTCCGGTAAACCGCCCACATTGTGGTGGCTCTTTATGGTGTGAGTGGTGCCAGTACCGCTTTCGATTACATCAGGATAAATGGTGCCCTGTACCAGATAATCTATTTCACCTAATTTGGTTTTTTCCTCTTCAAATATCCTGATAAATTCCTCACCTATGATCTTGCGTTTCTTTTCCGGATCGGTGACCCCGGCTAATTTCTGCAGGAATCGCTGCTCGGCTTCAACGAATACCAGATTCATCCCCATATGATCGCCAAAGGTTTTAATTACCTGCTCTGATTCTCCTTTACGCATTAAGCCAGTATCTACATAGACACAAACCAATTGATCGCCGACGGCTTGATGAACTAAAGCGGCGGCCACCGCTGAATCCACCCCTCCGCTCAGAGCACACAAGACCCTTTTGTCTTTCACTTTGGAGCGGATTTCTTCAATAGATTCGGCAATAAGCTCCTCTATGGACCAGTTGCCTCTGCATTGACACACCTTAAAAAGGAAATTCCCGAGTATCTCCATCCCTTTTATGGTTTGGCGAGCCTCGGGATTAAACTGAACTCCATAAAGCTGGCCCTGGGGATGGCCTATAGCTGCAAAAGGATGGCTGTCGGTCTGGGCTAGGACTTGAAATCCTTGGGGCAGACTGTGAATAGCATCAACATGGCTCATCCACACCTGCGAGTCCTTTTCCAGGTCAGCAAAAAGCGGACTATCCTGTTTTACATGCAGCAGGATCGATCCATGTTCGCGTGGTTGGCCGGGTTTGATCTCCCCACCCAGGCAACGAGTCATTAACTGCATACCGTAGCCGATAGCCAGTACCGGAATACCCATATTAAAAATGCGGGGATCACATTGAGGAGCATCTTCTTCATATACGCTGGAGGGGCCCCCGCTTAGGATTATTCCGCAGGGTTTTTTAGCCATAATCCCTTGGTAGCTAATGTCAAAGGGAACCATTTCGCTGTAAACTGACAACTCTCTTATGCGGCGAGCTATTAATTGATTATGTTGCCCTCCGAAGTCCAGAACCAGTACTGTCTCTCTGCCCATGGTGACACCTCTATTTCTCATAAACTGATGGTTTCAGTATACACACGGCTGGGTAATGCCGATATTGTTCAGCATAATCCAATCCATAACCAACTACGAACTCATCGGGAATGGCAAATCCCACATATTCAAGCGGGATATTGGCTTTGCGTCGGGAAGGTTTGTCCAATAAAGAGCAAATCCTTATACTGCAGGGACTGCGTTTGGTCAGAATTTCCTTTATGTAATACAGGGTGAGCCCGGTATCTACAATATCTTCCACTATCAATACATCTTTATCGTGAATGGAGTAATCCAGATCTTTCACAATACGCACTTCGCCGGAGGAAACCGTCGATGCCCCATAGCTGGATACATCCATAAAGTCTATCTCTAAGGGCAGGTCAATTTCCCTGACCAGATCAGCCATAAACACGAAAGCACCTTTTAATATTCCTATCACTAATAGGTTTTTACCCTGATAATCTCGGGTGATTTCCTGGGCCAATTCTTTCACTCTGGTCATAACTACGTCCCGATCATATAGTATATCTACCTGTTCCAGATTCAAACAGATCCCTCCCTTATAAAAAGGATTATAACAACAACCGGAACACGACGCAATTAATGCCGCCGGGAAATCATTTGACCAGAAACCATAGCAGGAGGAGTCTTAAGCTCCTCCTGTAACGGTTCTTCTTAGTAGTAATGGTTGCCGGAGAATCCATTTATTACAAAGGATATTCTTTTCCCATATGGAAAATGTGCCGACTGTCCAGGTAGTCATAGATATGCTGCAGTGCTTCGCCAAAACGTTGGAAATGAACAACTTCTCTTTGCCACAAGAATCTCAGCGGCCCAATGATATCCGCTTCCCGGGTCATACTGAGCAGGTGCTCGTAAACAGCTCGGGCTTTTTGTTCTGCGGCCATATCCTCCATCAAATCTGCAACCGGATCCCCTACAGCTCTGACATAGGCTGCTGTCCAGGGAACTCCTTCCGCATCTACCCAGTAAAGATCTTTGCCATTCTGAGCGTAGTATCCGCCCAGTCCAGCTTCCTTGAGTTCTTCTGGGGATGCATCCTTGGTCATCTGATAAATCATAGCGGCCAGCATTTCTACATGAGCCAATTCCTCAGTACCGATATCTGTCAACAGTGCTTTAGTTTTTCCGGTAGGCATAGCATATCTCTGGGTTAGATAGCGCAGAGAAGCGCTTAATTCTCCATCGGGTCCACCGTATTGGGAGAATATTGCTTTGGCCATTTTGAGATCTTTACTGCAGACATTTACCGGGTGTTCTAACTTCTTTTCATAAATCCACATGTTTCCCCCCCCTTAATAGCCTCGTTCCCATGGCCAGGGTTCATCCACCCATTGCCAGGGGAAATCGCTCATATCTTCGCCAAAATTCTTTAACGGCCCAAAGCATTTCTCATACTCGCCTTTCAATTTGTTTAGTTCCCTGGTTATATAGTTGTAGTCTTCTAGGGCATCCTTACAGCGCGGAAAATTATCCAGGTAAAGGTTTAATTCTATCGCCGCAAACTCGTGTTCCTGAATCGCCCGGATCAGTTTTTCTCGGTTCATTTTGTCACCGTGGTTGGTCATACTTGTCGCCCTCCCTTTTTTTATGATCTTCCCGGGGGGGATAATCAGCCAAACAGGTCCAAATAGTTCCTTTCATCAGGGAAAAATCGAGGGGAAATACAGCACAGTAAGGTTGGAAAGGTACGTAGGCGCGCGCTAACTCCATCTCCCTCTTATTGCCGAGTTTATCCACCTGTTCTCACTCCTTTGTGATAAGAAATACACTACATACTATGTATTGAGAATAAATGCAGTTCCATAACTTGGTACGATTACCTATTTTCTCTTCGTATGCTAATCGGGTAATTTAATTCCATAAAACGGCTATCTTATTTTTTCAAATAGGCACTACAAAAAAGCCTTTGATCCTCTAAACTGACCAAAGGCTTTTGAAAACATAAAAGCCGGGGCGATTTGCCCCAGCTTACTAATTAACTGGTTTTGCCGTATCCGGCGGTTCAATTGTGATGGGCTGGTCGATGTCATAGAACTCAACAGCTATACTCAGCCGAGTATTGGGATTCTGTTTGTTTATGGCTTCTAGATTTGCTTTACGGATTATCTGCTGTTTATAATCGATCCATACTTGATAGTTGAAGTTATCCCAGAGGCTTTCCAATAACTGACTCTCTACCGACGGTTGACAACTTACCAGCAGGCACTCCGTACCATCTACCGGTTCAAAACCGACTTTTTCCACTGTAGATACGCTCTTAAATCTGAAGTTTGACAACGGATTCAACTCTGAAATCAGTAGTTCTTCCGAATTAGTAGTACCACTGTCGATCACCAGCCACTTTTCAGAGAAAGAATCATAATTGTAAATGGTACGGTCAATATAGTAAATCTCAACTGGTGTGTTTACCATCTCCCCCTTTAAGTGCGTATTGGCTTGCTCTTTTTCCCCTTCTACCTCACTGATCACCTCCTCCCGTCCATCTACAGTAAATCCTGATTTGAGCACATAGCGATAGCTCACGATTTGAGCCATCTTCTGTGTAGATTCAGAAAGCTCGACCTGTGGGTCCAGCTTGGATTTGACGTAGTAGTCCATAGCGGGTCGGTAAGCCAGAAATCCTCCTAGTATTAGCAAGCTTGTTATGGTCAAAGCGATCCAGCGTTTATTACTGATGGTTATCACCCCCGAAG
Source organism: uncultured Syntrophomonas sp. (assembly GCA_964618175.1). GTDB lineage: Bacteria > Bacillota > Syntrophomonadia > Syntrophomonadales > Syntrophomonadaceae > DTU018. The sequence continues at coordinate 4,135 of CAZTZX010000112.1, forward strand.
AGTATTAACACCTGGCCTACGGGCCCCGAGTAATACATTATTATTAGAAACTAATTGGGGATATAACTCTAAACTATTAGAATTTTATTCCACGCCATGCAGCATCACATAATCCAAAATACTTTACCCACTGGGCTGCATCTGCTATAATTTGCACGTA
>CAZTZX010000113.1:0-1527 GCA_964618175.1 uncultured Syntrophomonas sp.
CACATAATCCAAAATACTTTACCCACTGGGCTGCATCTGCTATAATTTGCACGTATTTGTATAAGACAAAGGAGATCATTCAGTTGTTTAATACTCATGACGAAGTGATTCAGTATTGCCAGAGTGAACAGATCGAGATGATTGATTTTAAGATGGTTGATCTGCTGGGCAGATGGCGCCATTTAACCATCCCGGCCAAACGTTTCACCCCCGACACCCTTAAATGTGGAATTGGTTTTGACGGATCAAATTATGGCTATGCACCCATTGAGAAAAGCGACATGGTTTTTGTACCTGATCTCACCACCGCTGTCCATGATCCCTTTACCGAAATTCCTACCCTCAGTATGATCGGCGATGTATACGTGATCGCTGAGCCCCATAATTATCAATTTGACCAATATCCACGCACCATTGCCAATAAGGCCGAGAAGTTTATGCAGGATACACAAATAGCCGATGAATTTCGGATCAGCCCGGAGTTTGAGTTTCACGTTTTTGACCATATAAATTACCAGTGCTTACCACACCAAAGTGGTTTCGCCATCGACGCTGAGCAGGCTATTTGGAACAGTGGGGAGAGCGAATTCCAAAACCTGGGTTACAAAATTCCTCTTAAAAGCGGCTATCACATTACTCCCCCCCAGGATATCCTCTATGATCTGCGCTCTCGTATATGCCTGTTGATGGAAGATAATAATATTCCGGTCAAATACCACCATCATGAGGTAGGCGGGCCCGGGCAAATCGAAGTTGAAGTTGAATTTGGCGGAATGCGGGAAATGGCTGATAAGACCATGCTGACCAAGTATCTTATCAAAAACCTGGCTTTTGAGGAAGGCAAAACCGCTACTTTTATGCCCAAACCTCTCTATGGCGAAGCCGGTAATGGCATGCATGTTCACATGCACTTGTTTAAAAACGGTCAACCGCTTTTCTATGATGAGAAGGGCTACTCGGGTCTAAGCCAGACTGCGCTCTACTTTATTGGTGGTCTTTTGAAACATGCCCCAGCCGTGCTGGCTTTTACCAACCCCAGTACCAATTCCTATAAACGATTGATTCCCGGCTATGAGGCTCCGGTGAGCGTCTGTTTTGCGACCGCTAACCGCAGTGCGGTTATTAGAATTCCCGCTTATGCCAAAGCTCCGGAACAGAAACGTTTTGAATTCCGTTCCTCAGATGCGACTTGTAATCCCTATTTGGCCTATTCGGCTATGCTGATGGCTGGCTTAGATGGGATCCAAAATAAAATTGATCCTACGGCGGAAGGATTTGGCCCTTATGACGTTAATCTCTATAATCTTCCCCTTGAGGAGCAGGCCAAAATAAAAACCCTCCCCCGGACTCTAGACGAAGCCCTGGATGCCCTGGAAAAGGATCATGAATTTTTACTGGCAGGCGGGGTCTTCCCCCAACTGCTGATCAATATCTGGATGGAAGCCAAGCGCAAGGAATCCCGCCGCGTACTGGATCAACCCCATCCCCTGGAGTTCGAATTATACTACGACCTATAAAAGCGCAAGA
>CAZTZX010000113.1:1627-4188 GCA_964618175.1 uncultured Syntrophomonas sp.
AGTCACCAGGGAGTCTTTTGGTTTATACTGCTAACGGAAAAGCGCCATCTTACGATGGCGCTTTTAATAGCTATACTACTGTTTACATCATCGGTGGCATACCGCCGCCGCCCATACCCTTCATGGGATCTTCCTTGGGCAGTTCGGTTACAACTGCTTCGGTAGTCAATACCATGGCAGCAATGGAAGCTGCATTCTGAACGGCAGAACGAGCGACCTTGGCCGGGTCAATAATTCCGGCCTGGATCATATCTTCATAGACATTGGTCAGAGCATTGTAGCCGATACCTTTGGCAGATTCTTTAACCTTTTCGACTACTACCGAACCTTCAGCACCAGCATTGTTGGCGATCTGGCGCAGTGGTTCTTCTAAAGCTTTCTTAACCAACTTAATACCGGTCAGTTCATCACCTTCAGCCTGGATTCCATCAACTGCAGTCATAGCATGAATCAGAGCAGCGCCGCCGCCCGGCACCATGCCTTCTTCAACTCCAGCCTTGGTGGCGGCCAGGGCATCTTCTATGCGGTGTTTCTTCTCTTTTAACTCAGTCTCGGTGGCAGCACCAACCTGGATAACAGCAACCCCGCCGACCAGTTTAGCCATACGTTCCTGCAGTTTTTCCCGGTCATATTCAGACTCGGTCTCTTCCAGTTGACGCTTGATGTTGTTGATGCGGTCTTTGATGTCTTCTTCTGAGCCGGCACCATCTATGATAATGCTTTCTTCTTTTTTAATTACCACCTGGTGGGCAGTACCCAGCATCTCCAGGGTTACATTTTCCAGTTTTACACCCAGGTCTTCAGAGGCTACCTGACCCTTGGTAAGAATGGCGATGTCCTCTAACATGGCTTTACGGCGCTCGCCAAAAGCAGGAGCTTTTACAGCTACCGCGTTAAAGGTGCCCCGCAGTTTGTTAAGCACTAAAGTAGCCAGGGCTTCACCCTCGATCTCTTCCGCAATGATCAGCATGGGTTTGCCGGTCTGAACAACTTTCTCCAACACAGGCAGTATTTCCTGAATGGAGGTCAGTTTTTTATCGCTAATGAGAATGTAGGGATCTTCAAGAACAGCTTCCATTTTCTCGGTATTGGTAACCATGTAAGGAGAAATGTAACCGCGATCGAAGCTCATGCCTTCTACAACTTCCAGAGAAGTTCCCACTGACTGAGACTCTTCTACGGTGATAACGCCATCTCTGCCGACCTTTTCCATGGCATCGGCAATCAAATCCCCTATTTCGGGATCATCAGCTGAAATAGACGCTACCTGAGCAATGGCTTCTTTGGTCTCCACTGGTTGACTGATGTTTTTTATATCATCAACGATAGCATTAACAGCCTTTTCAATGCCCCTTCTCATGATCATGGGATTGGCACCGGCAGCTACGTTCTTCAAGCCTTCCTTGATCATGGCCTGGGCCAGAACGGTAGCGGTAGTGGTTCCATCACCGGCTACATCATTAGTCTTGGTAGCAACTTCCTTGACCAGTTGGCAGCCCAAGTTTTCCCATGGATCTTCCAGATCAATATCACGGGCAATAGTAACACCATCATTGGTGATGGTCGGGGAACCGAATTTACGGTCTAATACTACATTACGACCCTTTGGTCCAAGGGTGACCTTGACTGTATTAGCCAGTTGGTCTACTCCTCTTTCCAAGGATCTTCTTGCTTCTTCACCAAATTTGATCTCTTTGGAAATCATCTATGTACCTCCCTTATTTTCGTTAATTTAAGATGGCCAGAACATGACCTTCCGAAAGAACTAGATATTCGTCCCCATCCACTTTGACCTCGGTGCCCGAGTACTTGGAGAATATCACTTTGTCACCGACTTTGATATCCATAGGGATCCTTTCACCCTTCTCATCGCGAGCTCCTGGCCCTACTGCTAACACTTCTGCTTCTTGAGGCTTCTCTTTAGCGGTATCAGGTACGTACAGGCCACTCTTGGTCTTTTCTTCGGTCACTTCCGCAACTTTTACCACCAAACGGTCTCCCAAAGGTTGAATCCTCAAAGGTATACCCCCTTTTTATAATAGTAGTTTTTTTATTATTAGCACTCAGTAAGTGTGAGTGCTAACATTCCTTTAATAAATATAGGCAAGAGATCAGCTGGTTTCAATCTACAAATGCACCTGAATCTGCCTAATATTATCGATTTATAGTATGGTTCTCGGCTTTTCTTTTTATACCTCTAAAATACACAAAATTTCATTTTACCCCTGTCCACACTCGGTCGCCGAACCAATTAAAATGTCCAAACCATGGTCAAGAGCTGGCTTGATCGCCTCCAGTGATTCCCTCACTCCTTTAACACTTCCGGGCAGGTTAATAATCAAGGTTTTCCCTCGTATACCAGCCGCAGCTCGAGACAGCATTGCCTTGGGGGTATTCTGTAGCCCATAATAACGCATCGCTTCCGGTATGCCCGGCACTTCTCTTTCAATAACTGCCTGGGTGGCCTCCGGAGTAACATCGCGCAGTGAAAAACCGGTTCCTCCTGAAGTTAGCAAGACATCCAAAGATAGTTGGTCACAGGCCTGTTGAAGATGCTCAAT
>CAZTZX010000114.1:0-4155 GCA_964618175.1 uncultured Syntrophomonas sp.
CAAGCTATAAATCAAATTATCTAGCTTCTTGCCCAGCAACTGGTCGATAGCCGTAGGCAGAATCGGCTCTCCCACCCTAAAATAAATAGATTCTTTAAAGCGATTATCTGCAGTTTGGGCAGTAATAGTAACTGTACCGGCGGATAATAATTTTACTGTTCCCGACGAATCCACTGTGGCTACAGCCGGATTACTTGACTCCCAGCTTATAGGCTTAAATCCATCTAATTGATTAGCTTTAATAGGTAGGGGAAAAACATAAAGATTGAATACCTCACCCTTTTGCAGATCGGAAAGGGTTTCTCTTTGTTTAATTTCCCTATTATGTGTAATCAGAATTCCCCCGGGATAGATATCTCCATTATTAATTACGATTTTTTCCTCTTTCTTTTCTTCTTCTTTCTTCTCAGTCACGGTTACCATAGCAGGATTGTTGACCATTTTCCCGTCAGACTCAACATAAATAAAAGTCCTGCCTTCTTTCAAGGCAGTTACCCTGCCATTGGAATCAACCGTAGCAATAGAAGGATCATTAGAACTCCAGATGAAACCTGATGATATGGCCCCTTTGGGTAGGACATTGGCATAGAGCATAGCTGATTCTCCCACTTGTATATCTATTCTGTTAAAATCAAGACTTACCCATTCAACCTCTGTTTGCACTTTTACTTGACAATCGGCTGTATAATTACCGGCTCTGGCAGTAATAATAGCTACCCCATCAGATATAGCCAATACCGAACCTTGTTCTACTGTAGCCACTTGAGGATTGGTAGTTGTCCAGGTAATGGTTTTATCTACCGTATTAGCCGGCTTTACTTCTGCTATCAGAGTCTCATGAGCCATCGGTCTTAAAACCAATTCACTTTTATTTAGGGTAATGCCGGTTGCAGCGCCTGCCACCTCAACTGTACAGGAAGCTGATTTTCCCATTAAACTGGCGGTTATAACCGCTGTTCCACCGGATACTGCTCGTATAACACCATTGTGAACTGTTGCTATCCCAGGGTTGGAACTACTCCAGACCATTTCGGTTGCATAAGTAGTAGATGGTGTAGTAACCGCATTGGGTGCAATTGTATCACCTATGTTAAGCTGTACACTGGACGGATTAAGTCTTATGCTTTCCAAAACTACGGTCTGCTGCTGGGCTTTTACCGTGACTTGACATTGATCAGTAGAAGGAGGGTTATTTCCATATTCATTAATGGCGGTAATTATAGCAACTCCTTCACCCTTAGCTACAACATCACCATAAGAACTAACTGCGGCAACACTTGGATCGGAACTCTCCCACATTATTGACGCATACTCAGGAGTTGATTTAACTACTCTTAAAACATCCCGATCCCGACCCTTTTCCCCAACTGTTAAGGTCAGATTATGTTTGTCAATCCTCACATAGGAATCAGCAGCTGATACAATACTGGCCATAAATAATAGCATGAAAATAGACAGGGTAAAAGATAACCAAACCTTGCTCAACTTGCTTCTGCTCATACATCTCACCGGTACAAAATTGCAAAAAGTTTATGTACCGGTTCTCACCACCTTTCCTCATGGAAATTATTCGGAAATAATTCATTTAATTCTTTTGGGATATTGTCCTCTAATAAAGCGTCAATAAAACACTTTTTTATTAACCTTAATGTACTCTAATTGAATAATCCAAGAAAATGGCTTTGCCTTATTTGGCAGGGCCAAAAATTTCGGCACGATTCGTGCCAAAATCGTTGTATTTTGCATATTGCTGTGATAAGATTTTTTACTAACGAAAGGTTGTGATGTATCATGTTTGCCGAACGACTTAATATCCTTATGGAACTTACCGGAACTACTGCCAGTGTTCTGGGCAGGGCATGTGCAACTGACCCTTCACATATCAGCCGCCTGCGCCGGGGAAGTCGGCCTTTACCAAAAAAACCGACATTTTTGCCAGCTATGAAATCATTTTTTGCTCGGCGTGTACGAACTGATTATCAAAAAATCACTCTAACCGAACTAATGGGATTGGAAAAATGGCCGGAAGATGAAACTCAAGCTGCTGATATAATTGGCTTGTGGCTTTCGGGTAAGGAGCAAAGTGGTGATGTGGGACCGATTATACGCACTATTTCAACTACCCCCACCCTGCCTAAAAAAAGTGAAACAAGTTCCTATTCCTCTTGGGAAGGTAATCATCCCCACAATTGTTATTATGGACCAGAAGGTAAACGAGCAGCGCTTTCACGACTGTTTTCACTAATTTCAAAAGAGGCCACGCCCCAAACGATGCTCTTATTCAGCGATGAAGAATTGGGATGGCTTTATGAAGACCCTGACTTTGCTATGTTTTGGGCGCAAGAATGTGTACGGATACTTTCGACTGGCAATCGAGTAAGAATAATACATGCTACTCACCGCGGTATACATGAAATGCTGGAAGGTGTCGCTAAATGGATGCCGCTTTATATGACTGGGCAGGTGGAACCATATTATTATCCTAAACTGCGCGATGATCTATTCCAACGCACGTTGTTTATAGCACCGCACACTGCTGCGATAACATCAACTTCTGTTGATAAAAAAACTGAAGAAATGTTACATATATTTCATGAAGATCCTGAGGCTGTTAAAGCCTTAACCAAAGAATACGAAAACCTTTTTGCTTTATGTCGACCACTTATGCAGATTGTTAATAAGGAAACTGTGGTGGATTTTTGGGATTCTTATGCTTTCTTTTTACGTACAGAGGGTAATATGGCCTGCCTGAGCAGTCTGCCTCTCCTGCCTACTATGCCTGAAGAAGTTGCCATATCTCTACAAGCTCGCTCACCCCAAAGTTGCATTTTGGAAATAAGAAATAAGTTGGCCGAAGCACTTTTTGAGTATCTAAAAAAAGGCCGCTATATAGAATTACTGGCAGATTTACCACCGAATACGACGAGGGGAATACCGCTGCCTTTCGCAGACCTCCTCGGTGCTCCTGGGCTTTGCTACACACAAGAGGAATATATTGCTCATCGTGCGCACCTTAGCCTCTTAGCGGATAAATACAAGCATTATCGTCTAAATACAGTCACCGATGCACCGGAAAATCTTTCTCTTTACGGTAAAGAAGACAAAGGAATTCTTTTGTGCAAAAATGATTTATCCAGTATTATATTTGCCTTTGATGAGACAAACCTGACTTGTGCCTTCTGGGATTATCTTTGCCGAATGGACAATTAAATAGTGGAGAAACAAGAAGGATAAGCGATATCGATCTTCGCGTATTGTAGGAACAGACGATCCTGTCCGGCCATAGCGTTAGAGAACAATTGTGCGATATAGTTTTGTGACTTTTTAAGCATTCTTAAACTGTCCCCTTTCGCGGGATCGTTTGATTCTTCATCTCAGTTTTACTACGGTTACTCCATAGCCGCCTTCTTCTCTGGCTCCATCCTGAAATGACTCTACATAACGATGATTCTGCAAGTAACTGCGGACAGCCTTACGCAGGGCACCGGTTCCTTTGCCATGAATAATGCGAACCGAATCAACTCCTACCAGATTGGCATCTTCCAGATACTTATCTATTTCATGAATGGCATCATCCGCTAATCTGCCACGTACATCGATCTCCTTGGCAATGGTGCGCGCCTTTTCCAGAAAGCCCTGGTTCATGCGCTGATATTTCTTTTCCTCTGGTGATTGACTGGGAACCAGCTGTTCCTGCCCTACATTCAGCCGGAGAATGCCCACTTGAACGGTAACCTCACCTTGAGTATTGGGGCCTTTGATAATATAACCACGCTGATTAATATTCTTGATCAAGACATAGTCTCCCGGTTTTAGATCCAGAAAGGCCTCCTGAGCGGTGCCTTCCTCCCAGGGTTGTTCTACCTGCAGTTCTCTTACCTGCTGCCGCTTCTGTTCCACTTCATGCCATTTAGGGGGTTTATCATTTCCTTTGATAAGGTTCTTGAGTTCCTGAACCGCCTCATTGGCTTCCCTTTTTACGGTGCGTAAATAACTATCCGCCTCACTGCGAGCTCGCGCCAGGATATCATCCCTTTGTTTTCCAAAGAGCTCCTGTTCTTTTTGTAATGCCTCTTTTTGACTCGACAACTCTATCCGTAAGCGCTCTGCTTCCTGGTAGCTTTGCTCCAAAAAGTAGGTTTTCTCTTTCAAATC
>CAZTZX010000115.1:0-4127 GCA_964618175.1 uncultured Syntrophomonas sp.
TCCCAGGTTTTCCTTAAAGCGGCTGAAACAGCGCTCTGAGTAGGTACGCATATTGAATAACTTTTGCCAATTTGCTGTACCCCTATAGGGAGTTGAGAACAACCGGGGATCGTCCTTTACTCTGGTTTTAACCACCATTCCATAGTTGCTCTTTGAACACCACGCAGAGCCAAAAGGACAGTCGCATTTACCCAGTTCATGCGGGCATCTAAATTTGCTTACGCCCTTGCAGGAACCTCAATATACCATGCGATAACCAGCAGAGCAGATCGGAGTTCCATCCCAGTCAAACCCGGCTTGGGGCTGTTTGGCCCCTCGTTTATTCAGCGCAATAATCGCCTGGGCATGGTATTTATCCCTGATCAGAGAGTATATCTCACGATGGTCATAACCAGCGTCCATCAAGAAATACTCTATGGGGGTTTGTACGTTTGCGAAACATTGTTTCACTAAATCCAGAGCCACGCTTGAATCAGAATAATTGGCCGGTGTTACTTTCATAGCTATGGGAAGTCCCGATTTTACATCGGCACCATGTAGCTTGTATCCAAACCACTTAATGGGGTTGCCGTTGGTATCACTCGGGCTTAGATAAATATGCAAAACTCTCAACCGGAAATTCAATTGCCATATCTTGTATATGCCATTATTGCCCTTTTCACCTTCATTTCGGATAAGTTGAAAGTAAAGACACCCTGAGACAACCGCCAACCTCTGCTAATATAAGTGGGAACAGTTACAGTTCATTTTAAGGAGACAAAACTTTGCTTAGCACTACTACGCTTCTTTTAGTTACTGCCATTATATTTCTGGCTTCCTTCCTATTAGGTATCACTAGCTTTGGTTTCGCTCTGGTGGCGGTACCATTGCTCAACTTAATCTTTCCTCTGCAGCTGCTGGTTCCTATTTTGATAATCTATGGAGTATTTATCAACGGTCTGGTGCTGTTGCCCATATATAAACACCTGGATCTGAAAGGCATGCAGTATCTGGTGGGAGCAGGCATATTGGGTGTCCCTTTGGGGACTTACCTGCTGCTTATCCTGGACGAGTCTATATTGAAAATCGGTATAGGGATAATCATCATTATCTCCGCCTGGGCTCTTTATACGGGCTACCATGTGAATATAAAGAACGAAAAACTGGGCAATTCAGTGGCCGGGTTCACCAGCGGGCTTCTTAACGGTTGCCTGACCATGAGCGGTCCACCGGTGATACTCTTTTACAGCAATCAGAACCTGGAAAAGCAGGTCTTTCGCGCAAATCTAGCCTTTTATTTTATGCTCACCAATGTTATCACTCTGCCAGCCCTCTATTGGGGCGGACTGCTTACCCCTCAGGTCTTCCAGTATTCGGTGGCGATCCTGCCCACTGTCCTGGTAGGAATTGTTGGAATCCTTCTGGGGAGCAAACTAGGGACCAAAATGGATGGCGCTCTTTTCCACCGCCTGAGTCTTATCCTTATATTCCTAATGGGAGTAATGTCAATTATCAGTGCCTAGTTATCACCCTTTACGGCTAGTCGCCCCAGGGGTGCTACCTTCGTCTCCCACTCTTCGCCTTTGGGCAATGCTAGGTATATTGCCTAAGTTTACTGCATATGCTGTGGTACCTGATCCGTAAAGGAGTGACGGCATGAATGGGTACAAGCATATGTCTGCTACTGTTCAGTGGGACGGTTTTTTAATTGAATATATCTGCATCAGAAGTGGTAGAGAACATATAAAGTTTACCCTGCGCAATGCCGTCTGTCTGGAAGACCAACCCCTGGTAACTCTCTACAAGAAGCTACACCGCTTTTATGGCCCTTTTAGGAAGGCGGTTATCAATGCTCCCGGAAAAGATCTGGTCCTAATCGACATCAACAATAATGAACTGCATCTTAATGGCTGTCACGGCGGCACTCAACCAGGCACGGAAGCTTCCTTCCTGATTTTGAACCAGAGCGGTTTCCAGGTAAGCAGAACTTGGGTCGGTAAGGCCCAAGCTTTTTACCTGCAAAAGCCTGACCTGAGACTAGATGATAATTGGGCATAAAAAAGCTGCCCTGGAGAAGGACAGCTTTCATAGACCATTAAGGTCTATTTGCCCTGGAAGTTGGGTTTGCGCTTTTCAAAGAAAGCGGCCGGTCCTTCTTTGAAATCCTCGGTTCCAAACAGGAAGCAGGAGCCCAGCTGTTCGAACTGCAGTCCTACTGACAGAGCGGTATCATTGGCCAGGTTAACGGCCTTCTTGGCAACACTGACCGCCAGTGGAGGCTTATTGGCAATTCTTTTGGCTAGCTTTTTGGTGTAATCCATCAATTCCTCATCAGGCACCACATAGTCTATCAGGCCTATGCGCTGGGCTTCATCAGCATCAATAAAATCCCCGGTCATGATCAGTCTTTTGGCATGACCGGCACCTACCGCCCTAGTCAGGCGCTGAGTCGCTCCCATATCTGGCGACATGCCAAAATTGATCTCCGGCACACTGAAAGTAGCCGACTGGGCGGACACCCGGATGTCACAGCTGAGGATATTTTCTACTGATCCACCAATACAGGTGCTGTGAACAGCTGCAATAATAGGCTGAGGCAGCTTTTCCCAGCGGTTGTAATATTCCTGCAGTTTCTGGATGTAGCGAATTGCATACTGCGGAGTACCGCTTTTAAGTACGGACACATCGATCCCGGCTGAAAACAGTTTACCGCGCGAGGCCAGGATTACTACCCGAATGTCGGTGTCAGCAAATAATTCGTCCTGCACTTGATAAAACTCATCCAGGGTATCCACAGTAAAACTGTTCAAGGCCTGAGGCCGATTGATGTAAATATAAGCGATTTGACCCTCTTTTTCAAAAATTAAATCTTTCAGTTCCATTTCCGCACCACCTTAGAAATATTATCTGCGCTAAGTATTCGACGTGCAAACGAAATTTCCTATGCTGAACTAATTTTGTTTGTTCAATCTTGGGCTGGCAATGCCTACATCATTCCCCAATGTTAAGGTTACTTATGCAAAAGGTTTCTTCCTACCCAGAGCCAAATCTTATCGCGAAATGCGACAGCTGGGTCAACTGTTACGGGAAGAGTTGGAGGGTTTCGCTCCAGCGCAGATGGTATTTGTGCAATTAATTTGGGTGTTTTTGTTATATTTTGCGACAAAAGCAGGATATATTTCGGATGTAGCCGAATTATCAGACAATGGAATTGAGCTGCAGATGGAATTAGGAGTTATTCACATGGATAGAATAAAACTACTATTTGCCGGCAACAGCGACTTATACTTAAAATATCGCACCGCTTTCAAAAGAAACCAATATTACAACAGCCTGCTAGCGTTAAGATATTTTGCAGTCTTCTTTATCTTTTTAAGTGTAATCCTGCTGATATTGGGCTATTACCCCAATAGTACTCAATACTATCAAAGCCACCCCGGTAGTGTCTATCGGAATTATCTCTACATAATCCTTTTGATAGTTCAAGGAGCTTTTCTTCTTTCCTTATTTAATAGTCCTAAGTCCCCTTCCGGAATTACTACTTTTCATAAAACTATTACATTTTTTCAAGTTCTTTTTTGTCTTTGCTGGTCAGCAGCCCTGAGTGCTGTAAATCAGCTAACTCATGGAGACATCACCATTTATCTAATGGTATGCTTTGCTATGGCTGTAGTAGCAAGGCTTTCTCCGCTACAGTTTTTTATCTGTTATGCCCTTTCCTTAGGGGTTTTTCTAACGGGGGTGACCGCTTTTCAGCCTGACCCTGATCGCCTGATAACCCAATTTAGTAAAGGTTCTATACTGGTGCTCCTTGCCTTCACCACCAGTATAGTTATGCATCGGGAAGTACTACGCGGCTTTTTGTATCACGCCACTATAAGACAGCAAAAAGAAGAAATGGAGTTAAGAGTGCGAGAGCGTACTGCCGATCTGGCCTTAGCTAATGAAGAGCTAAAAATAGAGATTACCGAACGTGAAGCCGCTGAGGAAAAAATGATGTACTTCAGTATGCATGATCCCTTGACCGGTCTGTATAACCGCACTTACTTCGAACAAGAAATGCAGCGACTGGAAGCAGAATGGTATCCTAATGTGGGCTTGATAATGTGCGATGTAGACGGTCTCAAACTGATCAATGACTCCATGGG
>CAZTZX010000116.1:0-4118 GCA_964618175.1 uncultured Syntrophomonas sp.
GGCTATTAGTTTTTAATCACCTTAATAAACCTGCCATCGGGTTGGCTTTCGATAGTACAGTTGAACGCCTGTTCAATAAAGGGCAGCGGTAGCATGAGGTATTTACCTTTGGCAATAATTGGGGTGATGGTTGGGTCATCAGTATCCACCGCAACCGATGAACCGTTGATCCGGGCGCTGTTCTGGCCTAAACATCCCTCAATGATTTGATTCTGATATGTCAGGATCACCTTTTTTTCGTTATCATCCCAGGCAATAGCTGCATCAAACAGATCAGCTATGTCACGAGCCGGCAAAAAGATGACGGTGGATTCGACTAGCGGTGCTGTGCTTAAGGTTTTCATCTTGGCAAGACTGGCCGTATCAGGTGAAGGGTATAACAACAATGTACAATCTTTGCTGAAACTTTTGGTCTCTGTAGCTACTCTAGTTGTTTCTCCAGGTGTTTCTCTAGTTATTCTACGAGGGCCCGGCGCTGATGGAGTGGTGACTGTCGCTTCATTTGAATACCTAGAGTTTCCCTTATCATTAAAAGCCCTTACCCGGTATTCATAAGCTGTATTGGGTGAAACGCTGGTATCTCGGTAGGAATTGGCACCTGCTCTCGCTGTTCCTACTTTGGAGAAGGATTCGGTGTTATCAGCCCGCCTTTCCATGTAGAAACCTTTTTCGTTGCCTGAATTATCACTCCAGGTCAGATCGACCCGGCCGGGTACTGCTTCTGCCTGCAGGTCAGCAGGTGGGGATGGCACCTTGGTAACCGCCGTGTCTACCTTAACCTCCCTGGAGTAATCGGATGAGCCATTATGGTTATAGGCTTTTATCCGGTAGTAGTAGGTGGTATCGGTTGATACGTTGGGATCATAATAGTAATACTGCTTGTATCGAGCTGAACTATCGTAGCTGTAAGTTCTGCCTCCTTTTTGATTGAAAGTGTTTAGCCCAGGAATGGCTTCAATTACTGCGCTATACTTTTCTTCCGAAGACTTCTTTCTCTCTATCTTAAAGCCGTGGGCATCAGTGTCCTCATAGCGCCATGATAATATGAGCCGTTGCTTACTTTCATATTTACCAGTATTTCTATTGTAGACGCGCTCATCGCGTGCCGAGAACCCAGTCGGGACATCGGGCACTGCTTCCCTTGATTTGACACTCACAGTAACTTCGTCCGAATAATCGGAAGAGCCATAATCATTGAATGCCCTGACACGATAGGTATAGGTTGAACCCCGATTTACAAAGTAATCTGTATATTTGGTTTCTTTATTGAGAACAGCACGGGTATGGAATTTGTGATCACCAGTTTTTTGCTCTAATTCATAGTAGACTGCATTTGAACTTCCCCAGCTGAGCTCCACATAGGGGGTAGAGTAAGCCGTAGCCCTTAGGCTGGGAGGAGTGGGACTGCTTTGCTTATTTCCGGGCACTGCCACCCAGCAATTGGAGGTAGCCAGTTCAGCATCATCTTGTTTGGCTACTACCCAGTAGGTGTAACTTTCTTTTTTGGTAACGCTGCGGTCACGATACTTCAAAGTATCTGCTGTTACCGTGGCAAGCTTAGTGGTTTTGGAAAGTGATCTATAGATATCATAGGAGGTGGCACCGGAGACTCTGCCCCACCTCAGTTCGACTTCTGACACTTTGGACTCAATTCTAAGCTTAAAAGATTCTGCTCCATAAGCGGGCAACATAAGCGATGGAAAAACAAGTCCTATCACCAGTATCATAATCATCGTCATCTGGATCGGTTTTATTCGCATTTCATACCCCCCTGGTTTCATAAAACATCAACCGCCTTCATGGGAAATATCTAACCTTCCAATTGCTTTTTCCCCGGTGCTACGCTCAATGAGAAATTAGGAATCTCTATATGATCAGCGGTCATCTTGATCACCGTTACCTTGAAGTCATCCCCATAAAACGGCAAGTCCATAGGAAGCGGGGTCTCATCCCCACCCAGGGGAAGATCCTCACCGGGGTTCGTGGTCCAAAAATCCACTAGCGGAAAGAGTCTGACCCCCATCAGTTGCTGGCCATATAGTTCGGTCACTTCCATCGCCAGGTTATTAAATGATACTGAGCCGTCGGCCGACATGGCTATATGACAATCACCGTAATGAGGATCATGCCTCATATCCTTATATAGTTCAAACCCACTCATTGTCCCATTACCGTAAGTTGTAAGTGCTGAAAACCCGCTCGGGATGGATCGGCCTTTGGCCGCACTAAAATTGCTCCCAGAAATTGCCGAGGTATGAAACACAAATTCCCCGGTAGTATCAACATCATGAATCGGGAAGGTAGTACCAGCGGAAACCAGACCTAGTCTGGATGCAATGAAACTTGCCAGTATTTCTGCTGGTGTCGGTTCTACGGGCTCAATCACTTCTTCAGCAGGATCAGCAGGATCCAATTCCCCGGTTGGGTCAGGATCAGTTGGTTCTGTAACCTCTGGCTCGGTTGGCGCTGGGTCTCCCGACTCTGGTGGTGTATCCTCTGGCTCCGCTGGCGCTGTTTCTCCTGACTCTGTTGGCGTTGCGTCCTCCAGGTCTTTTAGCTCCTCATTCCCTGGATCTTTGGTTGTCTCACTGTCTGTGGCTGATTTTTGGATGACAACCGTTTCATCCTCCGGGGGGGCAGTATATGAGCTAGCAGAAAATTGTGTAGCTAAGCCTGTGTCACGTTCTGTCATACTTGTTTCCATATCGGCGGCTGCAGTGTCCGCTTCGGGTTCGCCTGTCCCAGTTATAGTCGTACTGACTGTAATTAGTGAGGAAGGAAGTTGATCGGAGACTACAACACCTCCTTCTTCCATGGCAGCAACCACCGGCAGCAAACTGGCCAGATAGATCAAGCCCGCCACCGCGATCACGCCCCAGGCAAATAGTGTTTTCCATCGTCCTGTCAATTCCATTCCTCCTTATGGTTATTTAGCTTACCACTAGATCAGAATCAATTGGCGGCTCAATAAACTTGTCATCCGGTTCCTCAGGTTCTTCTTCCGATTCCGGCGCAGCTACTTTTTCCCAAGCTAGAACCATAGCACCCCCGATTATGCCCAATATTCCGCCAATAAACATGCCTCCCGCTGCCCCCAAAAAGCTGATAATAGATAAAATGATGGCTGTTATTCCAATGCTCATGTGCTTCTCAGTGAAGGTACAGGAAAGAAAAGCGACCGCACATATGGCCAATCCCACTATCATGCCCATCCAATACAGTCCGCTTCTGGGCAGGAAGAGAATAGGGGCTAGGTTAATACCGATCCAGGTAACCAAAATACCGGCGATGAGAATAAAGACTCCCCCGATCGCTGGGCGGTACCGGTTGGCAGCAACCATCACCCCCAGCGGGAATGATAACAAGCTTCCCAAAAGTATCAACACGATCCACATTTCCGGTGTTGACCAGGCGGGGAGTTGAGGCAAGGCAGCTGTTATGTGATTAAAGGCAGATACTCCTAGCAGGGCTCCGATAAATGAAAACAAAGGTACCATAAATGCTTCTCCGGGAAATGACAGGTATTTATCCTGCTCTTTTAATCGGGCTGCCCAGGGAGAGACCACCCACCGGTAAAAAGCCACCCCAATAGCCAGTCCCACCGGTATACCCAGCCAATCGGTTTCAAACAAGGAAAAGCCCATCATCGCCCCTACAATTACTCCGGTTATGTAATACTGGATCTTATGTTTGACCCCCTCGGGAAGAGGTTGGATCCACCTCACGCTTATACCGCCTAATACGCCTGTCACCAGGGGAAGTATCAACACCCATGGCCCAATATATAGAAACAGCTTAATAGCTGCCATAGTCCCCAGCAGCAATCCCAAAAAGGAATATTCTTTCACTCCAGGTGTGCTCTTGGTCAAATCAGATCACCTCCAATACAGAATGTCATGGATGACTTTAACTCAACAGGGAAAGGGGGGCGGGGCTGACCCCCCCTTATAAGTACATTAGATATCCCAGGGTGCGTTGTGGTTTTCGAACGGGGGCATGATTCTGGTATTGCTGGCATCATAAAGATGCAACTGCAGGGTCATGCCGGGAATACTCATGTGTTCAGCTGCCATATAGTGGGTATTGATGATACCGTCTACCATTTGCATGGTGTCAGC
>CAZTZX010000117.1:0-4114 GCA_964618175.1 uncultured Syntrophomonas sp.
AGTTGGGTCAAAACCTTCCTTTTGCAGCTGTTGCTTGACCTGTTTAAAACTGTTGGTAGCATCGATCTGATCCCGCAGCCGTACGAAATAAGGGCGGGCGTAAGGCGGCAACTTTTCCTTTACATAAGCTGAGAAAGCTTCCCAGTCAATGGACTCGCCTTCCAAGAGCTTGATAGCCACCATACCACAGCGACCTTCCATACCGGGTACCTGCACCCCATAGACATTGGCATCCTCCATATGACCGAATTTATCTACCATGTCGGAAACCTGGTTGGTGGAAACATTCTCGCTCTTCCAACGGAAAGTATCACCCAGGCGATCCACGAAGGAGATATATTCGTTTTCATGCAGCATCACCAGATCACCGCTGTCAAAGTATTCGTCACCATCCCGGAAAACATTGCGCCGGATTTTTTCCTGAGTGGCCTTGGGGTTGTTCACATAACCGGCAAAACGGTTCAACTCGTTAATCTCGCACAGCAGTAAACCGGTTTCTCCGACCTGGCATTTAACCGCCCATCCATTTTCATCAGTCTCGATATGATCATCCAGGAAATCATAGCGAACCACTTCTCCCTGGCGCATACCAGCCAGGTTCAGGCTGCCGCACATCCCAGGTATCTGTTCCATATTGAGGAAGGAACCCACCCCTTCGGTGGCACCATAGATCTCATACAGGATCTCGATGCCGAAGCGTTCACGGAACGGTACCATTAGGTCACCACGCATACCATTGCCGGCTACCATACGTAAGGGATTGTCACCATCATCGGGGCGGGGCGGTTGGTTGTAAATGTAGCGGCACAGCTCGCCCACGTAAATGAACATACTTATATTATACTTGCGTACCTCATCCCAGAAGGCTCGCACCGAGAATTTGCGGCGCAATACCATGGTGCCGCCAGACATTACCAGGCTGGAAAACCCGATATCAAAGCCGCTGTTGTGGTAAAGAGGCAGAACCATGTACTGAATGGTCTCCGGACTCATTGATCCGTAGAGACCAAATAAGTTAGCTAAAACCAACCAGCGTTTCTGGGTTACCGCCGTAGCCTTTGGAAAACCGGTGGTTCCGGAAGTGTAAATATATACAATAATATCATCACTGACTACTTGACCGGTGGTAGGGGGATTAGTATCCTCAGCATCAGCCAGCAGTTCATTAACACTCAATATACCAGCTGGGGGAACCAGATCGCGTCCTTCATCCTCTAGATATAGGGTGGCTGGATCCGCCATCTTGACCTGGTCGGCGATTTCCTGATAGGCTTCCAGTAGTTCATGGCCCAGGATAAGAGCACGCGCATCACAAATGGACAGGGCATGGGCCAGCACTTCCTTGCGTACCCCGTTATTTATTAGGGATACGATCACACCCAGTTTGCTCAACCCAGTGGCGGCCATGAGAAACTCAGGACGGTTTTCCATCAACAGGGCGATTACATCCCCCTTTTTGTAGCCCTGGGAAGCAAAAAAGTTAGCATAGCGATTGGCCCGACGGTTGAATTCATCATAGGTGATAATGCGGTCTTCGAAAATCAGCATAGGATGTTGGGGCTGAGTCAGAGCTTGCCGCTCTATTTCCGAACCCAGCGACATAGCTACCTGCGACTGTCTTAAGGCCATTATGTTTTCCAGGTAGTTGGGAACTTGAACTGCTTCACTCACCAAAGACACCTCCAATTCTAAACCCTCATGTCTGCGCCTTAAAGCACAATGTCATAATCACTACAACTTAATACCCAATCGTAATATAGAATTCGTGGTTGGAGGTGCTTTTCCTCTATGAAGCAATATGTGAAGAGTATTATTAAAGGAGTAATAGCTTTAGCCGTGCAAGATAGTGACAGATTAGTAGGGGGCGATGCCCACATCGCCCCGTTTTCCTATAACCGCAGCGGAGTTTAGGCTACGAGCCCAGCAGTTCTTTATACAAAGTGTGATATTGCTCCCATTCCCATTCCACCGCATAGTTTTCCTGAACCATGCGGGCCGCTGCTGCTCCCATCTTTAAGCGCAGAGGTCGGCTGTCAGCCAGGGTGATCATAGCCTGAGCCAATTCCTGCGGCGAGCGGACGTAAAACCCTTCTTGACCGGAAGTCATAATACCCAAATTGCCGGTGACCGCTGACATAATGGCCGGCAATCCCATACTCATGCCCTCCAGAGCTGCCTGGGGTTGTCCTTCTACCAAAGAAGTGTTTAATACTATATCGGCAACTTCGTATAAACCGGCCATTTCCTTATGATCAGCCTCGCCTACATAGATCGTTCGGGGCAGTTGTTCAATATCGCTCAATATAGCTTGAGCATAGCGGTGATCAATATCGGGCCCTACCACAACCAGATGTAAATCAGCGCAATAAACAGCGGCGATCTCCATAGCTTGCAGAGCCCATTCAATCCGTTTCACCGGGCGGAGCCCACTGGGCAGGACAGCAATTATATCATCTTCCCGGCAGTTCATTCGGGAGCGACTCCAGCCAGGATGATCAAGCAGATCCACGGCCTGGGGAATGATCCGCAGTTTAGCGGAGATATCAGGAAAAGATGAAGTGAGTACCGGTACAAAAGCAGGACTAAAGACTACAATGCGATCGGCTCGCTGCAAAGCCCGTTCAATTACCGGACGTCGCGGGCCGAATAGATCTACATTGATATCCGTTCCAGTAGTCGTCAGAACCAGCGGCAGTTCAGCGGCGGCCGGCAAACGCTGCCAGACTTGTTCCAGAGAAGCGGCGTGTAGGATATGCACCAGTTGATAATCACGTTTGGATAAACGCTCAGCAGCTTCAGACCAGCCTTCTGCAGAGTCCAGTGACAGCATGTCCATGGCATAGCCCAACTGGGACAAACCCTTGTGCAACCGTAGACTGGTCACTGCATTGCCTCGTTGCTGCTTTAGGTAAGGGGTGATCAACAGAACTGATGGACTACTCATCTCATCACGACCTCGGATGCCTTATAAATGACAAAGGCTTCTCCGTAGGCACCCCGACCGCTGGTGATGCCGCGATATTGGTTAAGTCCCCGGACAGCTTTATCATAGGCAAAATCAGATACCTGGGAATGATGCTGCTGCAGCGCTTGCATTTTCATTTCCACCAGGCCGCTTATATCCTCCACATAAGTTACCTCCTGGAGAGGAGTCCATACCTCGTAGCCCAAAATATTGTCCACCGACCAGGGAGTAAGCCCGCAGTCTTTGAACCAGGGACCCGATGCACGCTGACAGGCCTCTAAGCCGATCCGGCAGGCAGTGGCGTGATCGCGGTTGGCTTCCTGTTGGTGAGGTAGGTAAACAGTGGAAAACTGACGGGCCCTTATCAGACGCACCAGTTGATTAATAATTTCCGTGGATTCTTGTAAAAAACCATCCGGCTGTCGCCAGAACAGAAATTCACGCACTCCCAGCAGTTGTCCGGCCCGGCGGGCTTCATCCTCCCGAGAGCGTGCCAACTGAGGCGGATCCACTTCCAGACTTCCTGATTCGCCGGAAGTAAAGTAAAGGATGATAACTTCATGTCCCTGGGCAGTTAACCGCGCTATACTGCCTCCGCAGCCGATGATATCATCATCAGGATGAGGGGCTAAGACCAGTATCCGTGCCATAAAGTATTCCCTCCCCAAGCTAGAAAAAAGACAAAATCCCCAGCCCTGCTCCGCTAACTAGTAAACCAGCAATAATCACACCACCGGCAATGCTCAGTAAGGACGGCCAAAAGGGCAAACGTAACACTGAAGCAGCCAGAGCTCCCGTCCAGGCACCGGTGCCTGGTAGGGGAATAGCCACAAAAATAAGTAAACCCAACCATCCCCACTTTTGCATGGTATCATACAGCTTTTTCCCGCCGTGCTCAGCTTTGTTCTGCAACCAGGTATGAATAGCCGGTATCTGCTGCAGCCGGTTCATTAACCAGCCTATCCCTAACAAAATAAAAGGGATCGGAATAAGGTTGCCCACATAAGATAGCAGCAAAACAGTAGTAATAGGAAGACCAAAAGCCAAACCCAGCGGTATAGCTCCGCGTAATTCCAAAATAGGGGTGGCCGCAGTAACCAATACCAGCCATTCCTGGTGCCCCAACCTGTCCACATCCCTTCCCCCAAC
>CAZTZX010000118.1:0-4043 GCA_964618175.1 uncultured Syntrophomonas sp.
TAGAAAAATTTGTTGATTCGGCCGCCACCCTGGGGGTGATTTTTGATATTTTCCAACTAATTCCAAGGGGTTATTAGGTTAGAAATAGCAAACACAGAAACGCCAATATATTCCCATTTAGATTCTATAGTTCGGGCATAAAAAAAATATAAAATGGAAATCGGGAGGCAAAATGGGCGGCAGCACTGGTGAAAACAGTATTAGAAATGGTTTTATGTTACACCATTTGTTGGTTAATTAAGTAAGAGTTTTGCATGATCAGCTTTTCTTTTGTTTTTCATGTATCTTTTATTATTTCATTCTGAGCGGCAGCGAAGGATCTGCGGCATTTATAAGACTCTTCGCTATCGCTCAGAGTGACAATATTGAGGATTGTATGGCGCGGGGGAGAGGATATGATCAGCATTCCTGTTTTAAGGAGCAAACTTATCATGCCGGAGCTGTCGGCCAGCTTTTTGCTTACAGACCGTTTGCAAGGGCTGCATGAAAGTATGGATTCCTGCACAGCAGTATCCGTATGCGCACCGGCCGGATATGGGAAAACAACGCTGGCGGTTTCGTATTTCATCCATCAGGCAGCTGAGCCTTGCAGGATAGCTTGGTATCGTCTGGACCCAGAAGATAACAATACGCCTGTGTTTATTGCTCACCTGACCGAAGCTTTATTCCCCTCGGATGATGCTGGGTTTGCAGAGTCCCGGCAAATCCTGGAGAGCCGGACTGACCTGCGGTTACAGCCACATCAAGCCCTGATTCGGATTTGCCGGGAAATGTGGGCGCTACACAGTCGGGCCGATCATAGCCGAACCTATCTGGTACTGGATGATTTTCAAAACGTGGCTCAAAACCAGGATATAGGCGATATAACCAGGTACATGCTGGATAATCTTCCCCCTTCCTGGTCAATTGTGGTATTAAGCCGTACCTATCATGAGGTATTTACTGAAAAGCAAAAACTTGAAAAAAGGGTCATGGAAATAAATGCTAATGACCTGGCTTTCAGCAGTACTGAAATAGAAGATCTAATGCTGAGCCTGGGCCAAGCAACTGCCAACCGAAAACTGACTGATAACATTGTTAAAACTACTGAAGGCTGGATAGCCGGCATAATCGTCCTATGGCAAGCTGTCAAGAGTAAAAACCCTGATAGCGCCGCCATGGAATCCAGTCACCTCATAAATAAAGATGCCCTGTTTCGCTATATGTCTCTGGAGGTACTAAAGTCTGTGCCCGGGGACATACAGGATGCCTTAGCCAGACTGGCCCTCTTGCAGGATTTCTCTGAGCCGGAGGCAGCCGAGATACTGGATATCCATGATATTAAATCCTTGATGGAGCAGTGCCTGGACTTTGGGATGTTTGTCCAGAGGATTCCCGAGGTTCCGGTGATATACCGCTTCCATTCCTTATTCCGGGAATTTTTATTATACATATTGCATGATCGTTATGCTGAGGAACTGATTGACAAGCTGCACCTGCTAGCCGCCGGATATTACATGCAGCATGACACCTTTGGCCGCGCTGCTGAACACTTGGCGAAATGCGGGAACGCTGCTGCGGCGATCGATATGGTCACCCAAGCGGGTTTTAACAAGTTTATGATCGGGGAAACCGGTCAGTTGAAGATGTGGCTGGATTCGCTGCCGGAGGATATGATCGGGAATAATCCGGTCCTTTTGTTATTTAAGGCGCAGTTGATGCCCAACAGCCAACAACCGGAAATGGTGGACACCCTAAAAAGGGTTCTGGAGCTGTCACTGCAGGATAGTAATCTGGCCCTTTATTACGATGCCGCCAGTGTCCTTATCTATATTTATATGTGCAGTAATGATATGAATGGGTTGCGGGATATGACCGCCGGCTTTCCTAGTGAATTATCTGATGCTGCGGCAGAGCTTCGCTATATGGCGGTCATTATTTATATGGTGCAAGCCATCGGGGAAGACCGGTTTTCCTCTGCGGCAGAGCAAAGCGAGAGCATTCTGTACACCCAGCTTCCCGAAGACAGTCAATGGCTGTATTTGTTTCTATCCTGCATCGTTTATTACTGTCTGGGTAAGCTTGACGAAGCGCAGCAATGCATGGAAACTGCGTTACTACTGTTAAAATTTAAAAACGTCGAACCTTCCCGAGGTTTTATCCTGCTGTTTCTTGCTACCGTCCTGTCTCTAAAAAATGAGAAGGACGATCTGCCGTCACACCTAGCTGAAGTCAGCGCTATCGGTGAGAAATACGATTATGAATATCTATCAGCCCACGGAAAGCGTCTGGCTGCTTTAGAGCGCTACCTGTCCTTTGATGCGGAAGCTTCCCTAGAACTGCTCGATCAGGCTGTATTTCATTTCCGGCACATAAACAATAGGGCTATGGCAGAGGCTTGCCGACTGCTCCGGTGTCTTTGGGCTATAAAGCCTAACGGTCCCGCACCGGAACTTAAGGAAGCTCGTAAGGACTTGACCCTTATTCGCAAGGCGTCTCCGGGTATGATGGTCTATGAGATCTCCTTATCCATTATGGGAGCTACAGCCCGCGAGGCGGGTGACTTTAAGCAGGCGGAACGCTACTTGCTTTCATCAATCAAGGCGGCCAAGGCCAAAAAAGGAGATCAGGTACTGTGCGGCGCCTGTTTCCATATAGCTCGTCTGTATTTCGCCTGGGGAGATAGGGAGAAGGGACACCGTTATCTGAAGCAAGCTGTGGATTTAGCGGCTACCAACCAATATTTTATGTTTTGGGATATCCATATGCCCACTATGGTTGAAATGGCTCTGCGCAGCATGCGCTATGGCTACTGTGCCGATCATGCCCAGGAAATGCTGGTCAAATTTTATGACCGTGAAACGGCAGAATATTTGCAGGCCCGGGTCAATACTATAGACGAAAATCATATAACGGCTTTCTGTGATGATTTTGTTTCCACTTACCAAGTGGATGGACTCAAGAAACTCTATTTTGTAAGTGCATCTTTATTTGGAAAGCCGGATATTTCGGTCAACGGAACAAGAATCCCTGATACCGAATGGAAAACTAGAAAGGTGAAGGGTTTTCTCGAATACCTTTTACTGGGCAGCGGTACTACCATATCCAAAGACATGCTGGCGGAGACTTTTTGGCCGGGTTCGGGCAACAGATCCGCCCTGGCTTCGCAGCGAACGGCTCTTTATCATCTTCGGAAAATACTGGCTAAATACAATGTGGAAGTTACCGGAGCCAATGCCTTCATATATGAAACTCCGGAAGGCCTGCAAATAAGGAATAATGAGGCATTAGAGCTTGATGTACACGAATTCATACGGCTTTACAGCGAATTATCTAAAACTAACGGCTCTACTGCTGAGACAGAGCAAAAACAGGCTGCCCTGCTGGAAAAAATGATAGCGATTTACAAAGGGGACTTAATGCAGGGTAATGATTACGGAGACGTGATTTTCCAGGAACGAGAAAGGTTTAAAGCTATCTTTATAGAAGTCGGCCAAAAACTCAGCTCGATCTATCTAAAACGCGGAGAACCATGCTTGGCTGAACAACTTTTGAAACGGGTATTGGCTGCGGATCCTTACAATGAGGACCTATGCCTGGATCTGCTTAATATATATATGTCGCAGGGGAAAAGAAGTAAGGCGACCAAGCTTTATTACACCTTCAAGAAGCGTTTGGAGCAAGAGCTGGACATAAAGGTGGACAAACGGCTGACTCAGGCCATCGATAGCCATAAAAGAGTTTAGTTTTCCCTAGATCAGGCCCCCCTCGATTACGCCTTCTTTAGCTGTGCTTGCTTTTAGCGCTTCAATTGAGTTTAATATAACATGGTAGTAAAGTTCGAATTATTGACAAAGATGATGGAGATAGATATTTGACATATAGCAAGGGTGTCTTGTCACGAGCAGTGTCGAGGACGATCAAGGGCGTACTTATCGGTATGATTATTATTTTGCCGGGGATCAGCGGGGGTACAGTCTTGTTCGCCACGGGATTGTACGAAGAACTGATGAAGGATTTGGCCCATCTGCGGTTGATGCCCTGGCTGCCCTTTCTGATCGGGG
>CAZTZX010000119.1:0-3974 GCA_964618175.1 uncultured Syntrophomonas sp.
ATGTCTGAAAATTAACACTAAAGTCCTGAATAATTTTTTGCTTGAATAAAAACGGGACATGCTCTACAATAAAAACAGGAAAATTTATCCTTAAAGAAGTATAACCTGACCGACAAAGGCAAACTTGCCGAAAGGCAAGGACGCAAAGCCATGGGTCTAAAGCTCAACATGAGCTATGATTGCCAGGTCTCCGAAGCAGGGTTTTCTACTTTAAACCCTCTTGTCGGTCCCTCAGGGGAGGGATTTTGATGATTAATAAGGGTTTAATAGTCACAATATCTATTATAATGACAGCCTATCTTATGATAGCTTGCCTGCCTCAGACAGTCATGGCTGCTTCAGCCGATAACCTTTCCCTGAACAGAAACGTCCGGATATCTGTCCAAGTAACTAATTCGGGCTTGCAAACTGCCACAGGAGTAAAGGTGCAACTCCCGCTGATCAGTGCTGATTCAACCTACCAAAAGACCCTCCAAGAGACATTTAATCAGAAGGTGGAAAAGATCGAGATCGGTGAAGCGGGTAGCCGTACTGCTCACATCGTTATCGACTCCATTGCTCCCGGTCAGAGCGAAAGAGTAACCGTGGATTATCTGCTGCAGATCAAACCGGGAGGGGGATTATCGACCCAAACAGCCGTCAGTGGACTTCAGTCATATCTAAAACCTTCCAGCAAAATTGAATGCAGTCATGCAGACATAGTGGCCCTAGCCGAAAAGCTGACTGGTGATGTTGACGGTGAAATAGCCAAGATCAATCAGATCGGCACATTTATTAATTCCCATATGAAATACGAGCTGGATTCTGCCAACAAAAACCAGGGTGCCCTCAGTGCGCTGCGCAATGGAGAAGGGGTCTGCGAAGACTATGCCACTCTGTTTATCGCCCTGTCACGGGCCTCAGGAATACCGGCTCGCCAGGTAAATGGTTTCAGTGATCCCAAACAGACCGGCGCCAGCTGGCGGTCGAGCAGTCCCGAAATTTCTCTGCAGGGATTCCGGCATTCTTGGGCTGAAGTTTACATTGAGGGACTGGGCTGGGTAGCAGTTGACCCCACCTTCAAGATTTATCCTCAGGAAGGACAAGACTCGATAGTTGAGATGTCGCCCTCCCACATCGCTCAAAATTATAACGACCAGCCCGTCAAGATCAGCTACAAGGGCGAGAAGCTGTCGGCAGGATGGGGAAATCTCCTGATCAATAAACAATAGCAAACTCAAGTCGGACACCCCAAGCAGGCGGAGAGTAGGCCTGCTTTTCTGCGTAAAACTTAAGGGAATGTTTAACCGTTCCCATGGCGGCACGCTGAGAAATAATTATTATAGGGATAGACGACCCTGTCTGCTCATTTAACTTGCGGATCTTCGGTTTGGGAAAATTTAAAAGGGACAGCGGCGGAAAAGGATTATCAGGTTTAAATAGAGTATTTATAACTATAGAGAAGTTAAAAAAATGATAATATTTGCCGCGGTTTCTTATAGACTAAGAAAAGGATCTGCGTTTAATTGGCAAGGAGGTCTTGAATCATGCCAGAACTGCGTCAGGATTTATTTAGGAACAGCTGGGTGGTGATTGCTACCGATGTGGAGCTGAAACCGCGCGACTTTCCCATCAATCGTTCGGGAAGCCAGCATGTTATTGCCGATTCCTTCTGTCCCTTTTGCGAGGGAAAGGAAACTACAACTCCCCCGGAATTAGCCTCTTATCGCCAGGAGGGCACAGCAGCTAATACCCCCGGTTGGCAGGTGCGAGCTGTTCCCAACAAATATTCGGCCTTTAGCCCGCAAGGGTCTTTTGATACTGAAACGGAAAGCATATTTACCCGGGCCAATGGTTTTGGCCAGCATGAAGTCATAGTGGAGACCCCCAGACACGATCTGGAATTTCATGAATTACCCCTCGATCAATCAGAACTGGTTTTTAAGATGCTGCGCCAGCGCTACAATACTCTAGCCCAAGACCAGCGCATGAAGTATCTGCAGATTTATAAGAATCGGGGACTTTTTGCGGGCGCATCCTTAAGTCATAGTCACAGCCAGATGGTTGGCTTACCCATGGTACCGGAAGTATGTAAGATATTGCCCCGCTACTATGAAGAGCACCAAACCTGTCTTATGTGCGAGACGCTGGAACAGGAACTAAAGCAGGAAAAGCGTATTGTCTGGCAAAGTGAGCATTTTGTGATCCTGTGCCCTTATGCATCCCGCTATTCTTACGAAACCTGGATAGTGCCCCGCCGCCATAGCGAGCACTTCGGCGAGATCACCGACCAGGAGATCAGTAGTTTGGCGGTGGCAGTGCAGGGTTTGTTGACTACTCTCCTGGATAAGCTGGAGAATACTTCCTATAATATTGTTTATAATACGGCACCGATCAATGTTGATCACCAACCGGGTTTTCATTGGAACATGGAGATCACTCCCCGTTTAGTAGTTACCAATGGAATTGAAATGGGCACTGGTTATAACATCAATCCGGTCAGCCCGGAAATAGCCGCCCGGGTACTTCGTGAAAAGATTGGAGTCTAGATATTGCGGAGTAGAACTAATCGCAAGCCCCGTATGCTCTATCCGGATCTTTACGTTGAATCTCTTTTGGATATCCCCTTAGTTCAACTGCGAGATAAGAACATTAAGGCCTTTATTCTGGACCTGGACAACACCATAACCGAGTGGAACAGTAATCATATCCGTGAGGAAATTGGCACCTGGTTTGCATCGATTCGCAGCCAGGGCTTTAAGGCCTGCATATTATCAAATAATGGCCAGGAAAGAGTGCTCCAGGTAGCAGAGAGCCTGGGTATCCCCTTTATACATCGAGCTCAAAAACCCCGCCGGGGGGGGTTCCACCGGGCGGTGTCCTTGATGGGGGTCAAAGCTGAAGAGACGGCGGTAATAGGTGACCAAATCTTTACGGATGTTTTGGGTGGCAATCGAGCTGGATTGTATACTATTTTGGTGGTTCCCATTGCCCGACGGGAGTTCGCGGGAACCAAGTTTTCACGCGTTATGGAGTGTTTTGTCTTACGTCGTCTAAACAAAGAGCGGCGACCTAGGGAATAAACGGCAGCTTAAGGCATGCGGGCTGCAGTTGAATTCATCCACAGAAAGTGCCATAATTTGAGATGTCAGGCGAATGCAGGAGCATTCGCTTTCAACTACATGGGGGGAGCCTATGCTGAATACAGATACGGCTTATCTGGGGCTTTTGGGCAATCCACTAAGCCATAGCCATTCACCATTAATGCATAATGCCGTTTTTACTAAGCTTGGCGTAAATGCCCTTTATCTTCCCTTGCCAGTTGATGCCAGGCAGCTTGGTAAGGCGATCCCAGGACTGCAAGCGCTTGGTTTCCGAGGCGTTAATGTTACCATCCCTTTCAAAGAAGCGGTCATACCCTTTCTGGATGATTTATCACCTGAGGCTCATCTTTATCAGGCAGTTAATGTGGTGGCTTTTGAGGCTGGTAAAATAGTGGGCCATAATACCGATGGTTCTGGTTTTATATTGGCATTGCAGGAAGCAGGCGTAACCAGATGGAAGCACTGTCTATTGCTAGGAGCCGGAGGCGCGGCCCGTTCTATCAGCCTGGCTCTGGCGCAAAACGGAGCCCGCCAGATGACCATTTTGGATATTGATGAAGCTAAGGCTGGTAGTCTGGCTGAGCACGTTTCTCGAAATACCTCAGTTATCTGCCAGGCAAAGTTATCTAATTCGGCTAGCTGGGCGCAATCATGCGGTCAGGCTGATTTAATAGTCAACTGTACACCGATGGGCATGCATCCTCAGGTAGGGGTGAGCCCGGTAGAGTCTTTGGAGGAGGTTTCCGATCAAGCAGTAGTATGTGACATTGTCTATAATCCGGTGCAAACAAGATTCTTAGCTATGGCCGAACAACGTGGTCTGACCACTGTTAATGGGTTAACCATGTTTGTCTACCAGGGAGCCCTTACCTTACAAATCCTGCTGGGTAT
>CAZTZX010000120.1:0-3955 GCA_964618175.1 uncultured Syntrophomonas sp.
TAATTCCGGCAGGAACCAGGTTAAACGGAATCAACGCACCATACCGGCATCGGATATGAATTTTTATATATCCAAGTTGCTCACTGAAGAATCCCCTGCGGAGTTATTTGAAAGACAAGAAATGGCAGCTATAGTGTTAAAGGCTATCCGCAAGCTATCCCATCAGGAACAACAGGTAACCATTATGCGTTATTATTTAGATATTAAGGACAAGGATATCGCATTTGCTTTGGGCGTAAGTACAGGGACTGTAAAAAAGCAACTTTTTCGGGCCCGTTCCAAGCTTTATAATGATCTTCAGCAATTGTTGGCCGAGGAAGGTGATCTAAATGACCGATGATAAGCTTGATAAGCTTCTGAGCGATTCATTAAAAGCAGCAGAGCTTGAAATGAATACACCTGCCAGCGAACTTGAACAAATGATTGCCGAGAGAATAACAGCAAATAGGCGAATGAAAAAACAAAAGCAGCGCCGTGTGCTGCAAATTACAGCGGTCTCCATTTTACTGCTGGGCATATTCGGAGCGCTTCTCTTTCCGGAACCGGTTTATGCCTTAAAGAAACAACTATATCAAACCATACTCGATATAGGCAAAAGTATTAATATCAGCTTAAACAGTCATGCTGAGCAGCTTCAGATTCAAAACCAAATTACCTGTGAAGTCGCCGCTGTTCAGGAGGATACACTCTTTGAAATTTTAGTCCCCCGGTATATACCTCCTGGGTATACTCTTGAAAGTATCAAGAAAAATCCTGCAGACAATCAAACTAAGATTATCATGGCTTTTGTTAATAAAGAATCCACAGTTCTGTTTACCCAGACCAACGTTCCAGTTAATTACAGTGTTTCAGTAAATCTAGATACTCAGGAAGCTCAAGTTGAAAGTATAAATCTTGATAATTACGAAGGGAATCTCATATCTTATAGGGATGGATCAGCTAGCTTAATATGGATAACGGACGATATTATTATGTGTCAAATAGTGGGAGATATAAGTCCTGCCCAGGCTGTAGAAATGGCTAACTCTTTCTAATGTCAAAAGTAAATAGCAATAGGGATATTAAATGCTCCCTACTGCTATTTAAGTATTCTTACTGAATCATTATAGCATTTGAAACTGAAGTCTTGATATGATCGTTACTACCGGCTGTCCGTGCGGTATGTATTGCTTTACAGCGGTAAGAGTATCCCTTTGATACAGTGATAAAATCGGAACCGCTAACATAGAAACTGTCCCTATTTTTGTAAATACGGCTGGTTACATTCACCCAATCTGATCCATTCCAGCACTGCAGGAAAACCTCTACATCAAGATAGTCAACAGCTTCATAAGTAATTGTTTCCCCAGATATACTTACTTTCCTATTCGAGTTTTCGCCGATTGCACAATTCCATTGTTTAATCAAGGAAGAACTTGTGCCAGCAGTTTCATGCAGGTTAATTTCAATTCCATTCTGCATATCAAGATAAGCTGTTCCTTCAGCCATTGGGGGAGGATCCATTTGTTTGTCGGCAGCCGCAACACAAGGTAAACAGGTCATGAAAACCAATAAAGACATCAGGGATACTAAAATACGAGCGCTTTTTTTCATGGATATACCACCTTTCACTTCAATCTGGTTATAAGACCATTTGAACAGGAAAAAGGTTGGCAAAGATATTTTCAAATTTTTGTCAACCTTTTTGTATGGCTATTTGTCTAGTTGCTAGACACCAGTTAATGGTAGGGGGGTATAATGAAGGGAGGTGGCGCGTATGAGGGGCAGTAATTTAAGAAAAGTTTCTTAAACAATAACGAGGAGGTATAAGTGAGAGACACTATCATTAAATAGTAAACAGGAGGTATTTATCATGTCAAAGAAACTTGCTGTCCTTTTGATAATGCTCGCAATGGCATTCAGCTTCAATGTTTCTGTTCTTGCAGCAGATACAAACATTATTTATGGTGAAAAAGCAACACCAAAGTATATGATAATCCACTAACTGTAAATCAGATCTTCACCGCATTTGAAATGCAACCACAACGTGCTTGTCTAGCTTATATCGTCAATTACTCTTTTACGAGTGCAGACATGTCTAGTCCTTTTTATATTTCTACCGGTAGAGTCCGTGTCAATTATGCACATACTGCATCAACTAATGGAACAGTAACGGCAAAACTTGTAAATTATAATAATGGTGCCGAATCCATGCCTATAACCATTTCTGGA
The DNA here is from genome assembly GCA_964618175.1 of uncultured Syntrophomonas sp. Classification (GTDB taxonomy): domain Bacteria; phylum Bacillota; class Syntrophomonadia; order Syntrophomonadales; family Syntrophomonadaceae; genus DTU018. Next base: position 2,212 of record CAZTZX010000120.1, read on the forward strand.
ACTGCTGGACAAGGGAAGACTACGACACTTAATTGGTACCAGGTTCCAACTGGAGACTGGAGACTAAGATTAGATTTAAGACCCACTGCACCATACAGCAATCCCTGGAGTGTGCGGGCGGATATTTTTGATGGGTAATATTTGCTATCAGTTTCATATACAACGTCTTGAAAGTATTAGAGCTGCGAAAAGTCCAAAAGCTATTTTATGTCTTAGATGGAACTCCCTTTCAAGGGATATTCCAACAGCGAACTGCTTTGCACGCAAGCTACTTGTCTGCATCGAGTTGGTGCGGTACAATATGTAGCCTCAGACATATGGCCAAACAACTACTAAAGGATTGGCCAGAAACTCCAGCAAGCAGTTTCTGGCCAACTTACGCCGTTAATTTTGCCATAGACTAGAAGTAACAGGAAAGGAGACGATGCTTTTAATGAGATACCAGAGCTTTCAGTTTAATAGACATCATATAATGTTAAGCATAGTAATTATATCCTTGCTAACTATATCAGGTTGTACCAGCACCGTTGATGATAAATCTGGGGGTAAAAGTGAACCTGAAAAAGCCAACGGTATTGAACTTAACATACCTATTGAAAGTCAATCAGGACTTCTATTACATGCTGAAGATATTGAGGCTCTGCAAAATGAATTACTATCTATAGGTGCTACTGAAATAGAAGTAACTGTAGAATCTGAAGGCAAGACCGTACTGCTTAGCAAGCCGTCCGAGCTAAGTGAGGGAGAATATACGGGCTTACTTAAGATATATACCCAAGGAGATTATGATAAATTATCAAATAGCCTCGCTGCTGAGTCCAGCTATATATCTAAGTTGGAAGCCTGGGGTTTTGACGTGGATGTTAAGCCCTATTTACCCAAATCATCCTAAGTTCTGGCCTGAGCGGAAAGAGCTGACTAATCCCCATGCTTACTCAGCTTGGTATTATCGATAACCATAGAATTACTGCAATTGGGTCAACAATTATTAAGCCTTACCAGTTGGCGAGCGGTAGTGCCGGAACGGCTTTCCGATGAGAGGCTGAAGCCTCTCCTAAACCCAAGGAAGAGTTTTCGTTTACCGTGATGTGCGTAGCGCGTGCAAATTATGAGGCGTAGCCGAAGAATCTTTACTGGTGCTTAGCAGGAAAGATCCTTCGGTCGTTCCTCTCTAAAGATGACATTAAAAAAGGGCCTTTTTTCAGTGGTTTCGAACCGTTCTCATGCCTCCATTTGTAATAAAGTGTGGTAAAAGAAATGCAAACTTGAATAGAAAGCTAATCTAGTCCAGTTTAAAATCCATACTGAAGAGTTGCTCATCGGCACATTCCATTACATCATTCTGCCCCAACCAGGTCAAAGTTAAAGTTCCCCGACCGGAAAGCGTCCAGGTGGTCTGCTGAAGAGAAACAGAGTGATGGTAGGAAAAGCGGGCTGGGTTGGCCAAGCGGGCCCGGCTCAATCCTTGGATAGTATCAGCCAAGCAGGCGGAGCCGGTCACATTCACCAGCAGGTTCGGATTGTTCAGGTGGCCAAAGACTTCATCCGCTACTACCGCCATGCGCACCGCCAAAAACAACGACTGGCAGTTTTCCTGATGGTGAGCCTGGGCCTGACGCAGCATTTGATTTTGGTGAGAGCTGCGACTTTTGCCGCGAATATACGGAGTGCGCGGCGAAAAGATGATATCGCCTTCAAAATAGGGCTTGATATCGAGGATCGGAGTACCATGGAGCGCATCCAG
>CAZTZX010000121.1:0-3845 GCA_964618175.1 uncultured Syntrophomonas sp.
CGCGCCAGACTGGTAGATTTTTGGTCGGTTCGTGCATCATCCGGGCCCCCTTCAAATATTATTATTTGTTAAATTTATTATGATTCGAAATTTACGATAAGTCAAAGAAATTAATATTAGGATAAAGCATAGTCACGGGTTTTACTGATAAATACTCATAATTTGTGATAAAACTATGTTGCAGATATGAGATGGAATGGCTTTTGTGACAGTAATAATAAATGGCAATATGCCTGCAAGTAATTGCGGGCTGGTTATTTTCTGCTGGGTTAAGGCTCTGCTTAGTTTGCCTGCATAAAGTTGTAAAAAAGCTGACCGGTCCCGCAGTCACTCCCAAGGCACCGGCCTAGGACTGGCTATTGCACGCACCATTTTAGAATTACACCAATTTTCCTATGGCGCCCAGAATCGTGATGATGGAGTAGTATTCTGGTTTAAGTTTCGCTAGGGTTACCAAAATAAATATGCAAGAAATACCAATAACCAATCGTACACATTATTAGATGATTTTTGAAATAGATGTGGGCATATATAAAGCCAGGCGGACAGAGTCATTCCCCCACCGATATAAATTGTTTTACATTTTGTAGGGAAGGCGACCCTGTCTGCCGTTTTCACGTCGGTCGCAGAGGATATTCGAAGCTAACGCCCAAGAAAGTTCATTAAAGGCATAGGAGAAAAGATAGGGTTAAGGTGGGGAGTCATTTGAAAAAGATACTTATAATTATTGGCGTAGTTTTATTATTCTATTGTTATGGATGCTCAAACGAGCCCGCGGAACAACAAGGATCAATCATACCTCCTGTTAGCAATGAGCGTTTAAGTGACATGGAAGCGTTGCGAAAAGAGTATTTTGAATTTGCCATTGAAAACCGTTTGGATTATGTACCCCTTTTCGAAGAAGGTGAAACACCTACCCAAAGTCAAGAATATCTTTATTATGCATTTATAATAAATTTAGATAACTGGGGTGATGACAAGGGCATTATGACCAAAGATTATGTAGAGCAGGTTATTCAAACCCATTTTGAAGCAGACAGCATAACCCATGGACCGATGGAGAGAGGTTGGGATTACGACGGAGAAAAATACATTGCTTATCCATCAGGTGTTAATGAAGAACCCATTTATGTATTAAAGACCTATGATACATATATCCAAGACCAGCTAACCATCTTTGAAATAACCATGGATCAATGTAGCTTTGGTGGTGTCATACCTACCCCAGATGATATGCACAATATAAAAAAGAGCATAGTGTCTGGCGACCTATCAGCTTTGGCAACCTTACAAACGGAACGCTTTCAATATTACTTAGACCCTGCTACCGATGCAGTAGTCTTTATTTCCCATACCTTAACAACCCCCTTGACTGCGGAAGAACTGGAATATTTTAACGGCGATGAGTTTTTTAACGGAGAATACATGAATATCCGAAACCAGTTTTTAAGCTCGCTCTACGATGTACCGGAGAAAGTCAATCTGTTTAACCTATTCTACTGCGGTAGCGGGCTTGAAGAGACCCTTACAGAGGAAGAAAAAACAGCTGTCCTTGGTGATAGGGAGCCAATCTGCCCCTATACAAAAATCAGCAGAGCCAACATGGATGCGGTGCTTACGAAACATATGGGAATACCTCTTGCGGATACAGAAAAAATCGGGTTAGAAAAGTTTACTTATCTGGAGGAGTATGATGCCTATTACGTTTTCCACGGCGACACAAATTACCGCGCGGGGGTTTCTTTTATGGGCGGAGAACGGGATGGCAACATTATCCGCCTTTTCTATGATGACAGGTTTATGGGTGATGGGAAAAAGGTACTCACCCTTAAGGAGCAGGATGGAGCTTATATCTTCGTGTCCAACCAAAAAACAACCTGATCCCGATACTCGGTTGAAAAACAGTTGTAGCACAAGTAGGAGAAAGGAATGATCATTATAATGAAAAGATGGTTAATGTCCGGTTTGGTGTTAGTATTCATGCTTTTTGCAGTGAATACCAGCGGTTTTGCCAATGCTGCCGCAGGTGAGAATGATGTTCGTGAAAAATTAAGGAATGAAGGGGTCTGGTTGACTCCAGAAGAGAGTGCGCAGCAGAAGGCTGAATTGGATAACCTTCAAGATTCCTTGGACAATGCAGCTAATATGCTGGAGAATTTGAAAGCTCCTCAATTGCAGGTGCAAGTAAACGGCTCCATGGTAGAAGCTCCCCCTTATATGAGCGTAACCCATGGACAGGTCATGGTACCCTTGCGCTGGTCAGCCGAATTACTGGGAGCCTCTTCGGTAGATTGGGATGCCGCCACCCGTACGGCAACTATTACAACTCCGCAGGACTTCTATAGCATGGAGAAATTCAGTGCTTATGCCAGAGCCCTAAAGTCTCCTATTGAGGACCTTAATGATAGGATCTGTCCCTTGCCGGACAAAGTTAAAGACATGGGACTACCTGAATTGCTGTCCGACCGGCATTTCGTATTGAATCTGGAACAGTTTGAGCCGAAAAGCGAAGGACTAACCCTGCCCGCTCCCAGCCCTTATATAACCATCACTATTACCAGCCCGGACGGCATATATGAGCATAGCAGCGTGGCACACAGCATCGAAAACCACCAGGGTCATTATTATTTGCCTATGGACTGGCTAGAATACCTATTTTATGCTCGGGTCAGTTATAATGAAGCCGCCAATATACTATCCATTCAAACGCCTGATCCGCAGCAAGTCAAATCCGAAATTGAACGGATAGAAAACGCACTCATCCCTGATAGCGCCGATGATGCCATACAATTATGGGGCCGGGGCCTGCAAACCCGCAATGGAGCTCTACAATACGCAGCCTTGTCACCCCAGTTGCGTCAGGAAGCAGATAAAAGCAATCATGTCCGTCAATCTTACTGGGTTACCGGCAGTTCGAGCCCCCAGGTCGGGCCGATAACTATAGCAAGCCGCCATGAACTTAGCGATACCAAAGTCGAGTATACCCTTTCTTTCCCGGAAATATTTTCCGGCCAGACCCATGCTATAGCAACCGAAAAAATGGTGGTGGAGAAGCTGCCCGCTAACGAGCAAGAAGGATGGTTTATTACTCAAATATTAGAACCCAGCGGTTATGGGATTATTGACGGAGACAATTCCCTAATGGATTACCAAAATGCTGATATTGACGGAGATGGCCAAGATGAAACGGTGCAAATCACTGGCAATAACGATAACAATTAGTGGAAACTAATCGTAAAAAAAGATAGCTCAGAGGCCGCTGTTGAAATATTCAAAGTAGATGCCAAAGGTTTTGGCGCATCAACAATTTACGCCGGTCATATAATCGCCCATGATTCCATGGATTTTCTGCTTGCAACCGATTATAGGAGCATGCCCTTCGGCGGATGCGGCTATGAGCTATATAGCCTGAAGGATGGAGCATTTAACCAGATTGATCTTTCCAACATAACTAAGGGCACGCCTTTCACCATAAATGTGGATGAAAAACGTCAAATAGCACAGATTACAGCCAACCATGCAGTTACGGTGGTATCGCTTTCAGACTGGGATAGGCAGGATTATAAGCTGTACGGAAATGAATTTTGCCAGAATTTCTTTATCGAAATAAACCCGCAAAGCGTACCGGGAGAAGTGCTTCCGGAGTTGGTTACAACCGAGGTAATTGCGGCAATTATGCCACATCATTTAACCTATCTGCATACTACCTACAGGTATGTTGATGGAGCCTGGAAAACCGGGAAAACCGCTTTCTCAGATCTGCCTTAGGTGCTGTAAAGGACTGCAGTCGTCATGAAACCCGAATAATGATAAATAAGAATTCTTCATATTGCTTCAGGAGGAAA
>CAZTZX010000122.1:0-3803 GCA_964618175.1 uncultured Syntrophomonas sp.
GAGCAATTGAGAATTCCTTTTCTTCAATCAGCGCGCCAGGCATGCGGTCAATATACATTTCAACTATAGGGCGAACTATATCCTTCCAGGCACTGTCAGGTACCACGGTCATGTTCCATTTCTTTTCTTCGGGAATATAAACCCATAGCCCGTGACCGGCCACTAAATAAAGTCCGTCTATATCTCCCAGCCATCTTTCCAAGGTGAATCTGTCTCGACCTGATATGATGACCACCGTGTTTTTGGAGTCCTGAGTCAGCGCGGTCAAGAGCGCTTTGATCTCCTCATCAGGTTTGGCCGCCTCTGGCACTCCGGTAAAACCAACCAGCGTGCCGTCATAATCCAGTAAGAGTATACGCCGATCAGCATTTCTGTATGCAGGTTCCAGCCTATGGCTATCTTTTTCGATCCTGATCTGACGGTTAGTGCTGGTCGTTTCCAATACCGCGTTTTGAAGCTCTTTTATGAAATCAGCTGCCCAGAATTCAACGTTATACCGTTTCAGACGTTGATGCATGATTCTATTGCGGAGATGCTGCTCCTCCTTGGGCATCTCCAGGGCTCTTTTGAGGGCAACACCGATGGCGTCATAATCATAGGGATTGACGATCACCGCCTCGGACAGTTCACTGGCTGCACCGGCTGTTTCACTTAGCACAAGCATGCCCTCGCCGTCGTTGCGGGAAGCGATATACTCTTTGGCTACTAGATTCATCCCATCTCTTAAGGGTGTTACAAACATCACATCTGCATTTCTGTAAAAATGGATCAATTGATCCTGGGTAAAAGAACGGAAAAAATACCATATGGGCATCCATTCCAAGGTGCCATATTGGCCGTTGACTTCGCTTATGGCCTCTGTAGCCGCCTTGCGCAGTTCATCATAGGTGCCTATTCCCACTCGCGAGGGCGAGATGATGATATTCCATCTCACTTTCTCGCGATACTCTGGGTAGTTGGCTAGAAATTGTTGAAATGCTTCGATCCGCTCCGGAATACCTTTGGTATAGTCAAGTCGGTCAACTGACAGGATAGTCTGCACGCCGCTGCTTCGTTCCGGATCTGTTGGCTGTAAATCGAGTGGAGAATCTAAATCAACCCTAGCAAAACGATCGTAGTCAATACCCATGGGAAATGCATCCACACGAACATAGCGGTCTTCATACACTAGTCGGTTAAAATTGTCTTCTAGCCCCAACAAGCGGCGCACGCTACTTAGAAAATGGCGAACATAGTCATAGGTATGAAACCCAATTAGATCTGCACCCAAAATACCATATAAGAGTTCTTCCCGCCACATGAGCAACCTAAAAACTTCGTAGGAAGGGAATGGGATATGCAGGAAAAATCCCACCTCATTATCGGGATAGCTTTCCTTAATCATTTGAGGAAGCAACATTAGTTGATAGTCATGCACCCATATGATATCCCCGCTTTTCAATACCAGCTTCGCATTGTCAAAGAATTTCTCATTTACGGCTTTATACATCCCCCAATTATGACTTTTGAAATCGACCTTATCAATAAAGTAATGAAAAAGAGGCCAGATGGTGCTGTTACAAAAGCCATGGTAATACTGTTCAACTTCGTTGTAGGACAAAAACACAGGAAAACATTGGTGTCTTTCCAAAAGAACCCTCTGAATTTCAGCCTTTTCCAAAGGGGTGAGTTCTTCGGCAGCAATCCCTGGCCAACCTATCCACAGGCCTTCTGACTGCTTGTAAAGGCTGCTTAATCCGGTTGTAAGGCCACCAACACTTTCTGTATAGGTGATAGCCCCATTCTTTTTTTGAACAGTAACTGGTAAGCGATTGGAGATAATTATAAGTCTTGGCATTTTTGTACCTCCCCCATTGTTGCTCCTATAGTCTCTAGTGACAGAGGTGTGAGATCCAAAAACTTCGGACTAGAATCACCGAGAATATAAGCCTCTTAGGGTAGCGTGAACCAATTCTTTCTCTTTTGAATCACAACTCGGCCTGGTGGTTATCACCTGAATTGCCTTTACCCCAAATATATTATAGTACAAATTGGCTTTTTTGGGGTGTTTTCCAAGGGAGACCCCTGATCTATGACAGGCTTGGAGGGTGTCATTGCACCCTTCGGGCCCTACACCCAAGGAAGAGTTTTCGTTTATCGTGGTTGGTCTAACCAGTGATAATTGTTCCCTTTTGCCTCCAGAATCAGATAAGCGGATTCTTCTCTAAGTGGTATCGCCCTGCACTGGTAAATTGGGGTAGAATATTCCTATAGCCAATAATGAAAAGGAGAAGCATATCTATGACCATTGCACGTGCCATACAAGAACAAATGGGAGGTTCTTCCTTGATTCGCAAAATGTTCGAGGAAGGCGAACGTCTTAAGAAGATTTACGGAGAAGACAAGGTCTATGACTTTTCAATAGGCAACCCCGATCTGGAACCCCCCCAGGCCTTTCACGAGGGCCTGCGTGATATAGCCCTGAACCCCGTACCTGGAATGCACCGCTATATGAGCAACGCTGGTTACATGGAAACGCGCTCAGCTATTGCTGAAGTGCTGGCGGAGAAAAGCGGCCAGCCCGTAAGCGGTGAACACGTTATTATGACGGTCGGGGCCAGCGGGGCGCTCAACTGCTCCCTGAAGGCCATACTGGATCCCGGGGATGAAGTAATTATTCTGGCTCCTTTCTTTGTAGAGTACAAGTTCTACATCGCCAATCACGGCGGCGTACATTGCATCGTGGACACTCAGGAAGATTTTCAGATTGATATTGCTGCCATTGAGCAAGCCCTTACCCCCAAAACGCGGGCTATTATAATCAACACTCCCAACAACCCTACTGGTGTTATATACTCAGCCTCCTCGCTGGAGGCTCTAAACTCTGTTCTCGAATCAGCCAGCCAAAAGTACGGGCGTCCTATTTATGTAATATCTGATGAGCCTTATGCCAAAATCGCCTACGATGGCTTAGAAGTTCCTGCTGTCTTCAGGCATATCCGCTACAGCATTTTGGTTACATCTCATAGTAAAGACCTGGCCTTACCGGGTGAGCGTATTGGTTATTTGGCTGCCAATCCAGATATCCCGCAGGTAGATCTGCTTATGGGGGCTTTGACTCTGGCTAATCGGGTGCTGGGTTATGTAAATGCCCCGGCTTTAATGCAGCGTTTAGTAGCCAAGCTGCAGCGAGAATCTGTAGATATTGCCGCTTACCAGGATAAGCGTGATCTGTTCTACAACTCACTTACCCACATGGGCTACCAAATGGTCAAACCGCAGGGGGCTTTCTACCTGTTTCCACAAAGCCCTACGGTTGATGAAATGGAATTTGTGCAAATGGCCCAGCAGAAAAATCTGCTGGTAGTTCCGGGAGATGCCTTTGGTAAACCCGGGTATTTCCGAGTCTCCTATTGTGTGGATCGGAAAATCATTGAGAATTCTCTACCCGTTTTCCAACAGTTGGCCATAGAGCTGGGCTTGAATAAATAGAACAATGAGGGAGCAGGGTAAAACCTGCTCCTCTCCTACTGTCCCAAGTGATGTTAACGGATTTCTGCTCCAAAGGGGATGAGTCCCAGTTGGGCTAATTTGAAGTGTTGCAAGCCGAAGGGGATACCTATGATAGTAATGCAGAAGAGTAAACCTATAATCAAATGAGCAAGAGCAAATTCCCAGCCAAAAACGATCAGCCAGATAATATTAAAGATAAGTCCGCCAGCTCCAAAGTGACCAAGCTCGATTTCCCTGCCGAAAGGCCACAGCACAAAGCCGGCAATCTTAAAACACTGCAGGCCAAAAGGTATACCAATAATAGTAATGCA
>CAZTZX010000123.1:0-3717 GCA_964618175.1 uncultured Syntrophomonas sp.
GAGGGATTCGAACCCCCGACCCACGGCTTAGAAGGCCGTTGCTCTGTCCAGCTGAGCTACAGGGACAAAAATGGAGCGGGTGATGAGAATCGAACTCACGCGATCAGCTTGGAAGGCTGACGTTCTACCATTGAACTACACCCGCCCGCAAAGAGTATTATACATGTTTCATTAGGCCATTTCAAGCGACAAATCGACTTTTTCGGAGCGGGTCTATTATGGCATTGGCAGTGAAGGAAAAGCCCTTATCATAAGGTTATCCCAGCTGAGTGAATTTACACCTGTATTTTTGGGAATATGTATTTGAATGGGCCAGGAAAGTGTGTCATAATGAGCGCGGTTAAATATTCACCAAGCTCAGCTGCTACTATACAGATGGATACCTGACGATAGTTGGGGACTGGATAGATGGAAGCATAAGCCATTTGAATGAGTTAATGATGACATTTATAATGTAAGCAAGTTTTTATATCAGGAGTGACAGTATGTTTGAAGAATGCTTTAAGGCGCTAGGTGAACCGACTCGACTGAGGATCATAAAACTGTTGAGCGAAAAGGAATTATGTGTTTGCGAACTGGAGCAAATCATGTGTATAAGCCAACCCCGCATTTCCCAACACCTGAAAATACTTAAGCAAACGGGACTGGTATGCGAGAGACGAGAAGGGCAGCGGCGGGTGTGCCGGGTGGACTACGAAAAAGCTGAAGCCCTAATGGACGGATTTAAACGCTTTTTATATCAGCCTCTGCAGGAGATGGAAGGCTACGAAGAAGACTATGCCCGTTTGGGGAACTTGCTGAGGTAATGTTCAATAAATAGAAGGATTTATTCAGCCTGATTGGAGGGGAGAATTTGGAACAATGGCTCAATCAGGTCGGGCCGGAACTGATCCGGTCGTTTTCTGTTCTGGGTTATGGCCTGGTATTTTTGGCCGGTATCGTGACTAGTATTACTCCCTGCAATGTTAGTATGGTACCGATTATTATTGCTCATGTCAGCAGTTCTGCAGCAGGGCGCAAGCAGGGATTTATCCTGTCCGTATTCTTCACCCTGGGCACGGCTACCACTTTTATGCTTTTGGGCCTGGTGATTGCGACTATTGGCGGGATTTTTGGCACCAGCCAGAGTATTATATATTATTTTGTGGCCGCTGTCTGTGTAGTTATTGGTTTCAATCTGCTGGGCCTGCTGCCCTTAAATTTCAGTTTTGGTTATGGCCTGACTGATAAGGTAGGCTCCCGCAAAGGACCGTTGGGAAGCTATACACTAGGTCTGGTTATGGGGCTGGCCGGATCACAATGCGGTACTCCCATACTGTTGGCAATTCTGTCCCTGGCCATGGCTAATGGGCAGTGGCTATATGGCTTAACTTTGCTGTTTGTATATGCTCTGGGTCGAGGCGTACCCATCGTGGTTATTGGTACCTTTACTGGTTTGATAACCCGTATGGATACCTTTGCCCGCTGGAGCGGTTTGATGAACAAGGTGGCCGGGGTGATGCTGATTATGGTGGGCGGCTATTTTATATGGATAGCCTGAGTTTATTAGCTGTTATATAAATTGGCCTGATGCATAAAATATCTCCTATTTCCCAAAATAGATGTGGAGGTGTTTTAATGATTCAATTGACTCAAAAGGAAAGATCCTTGCTGGAAGACCAGAAGAAACACGAACAAATCTGTATCGAAAAGTACACTAATTACGCCAGCCAAACCCAATCCCCTCAGCTAAAACAGTTACTGGATTCTTATGCTGCTCAGGAGCAGACCCATTATGATACGGTCAATCAGATCTTGAGTGGTCAGGTTCCTAGTCTGAATCAGGGGCAGCAGTCGGGCGGACAGCAACAGAACACGGCCAGTGCTTATGCAGCTCAATCAGCCACTAATATGCAGGGAGCTATGGCTGATCAGAGCGATGCCAGTTTGCTAAATGACATGCTTATGACCGAGAAGTATGTCTCTTCTGCTTATGACACGGCTATTTTTGAATTTACCGACGCTAATGTTCGGCAGGTCTTAAACCATATTCAAAAAGAAGAGCAACAGCACGGTGAAGGTCTTTTCAACTATATGCAAAGTCAGGGGATGTATAATCCTCAGTAGTAGAGTTAGTCTGCAGGCGCCAGGGGGGCGCCTTATTTTTTGGTCATAAAATGCTGGTTGGCAGGACAAAAACAATAAGATAACATGTAATCAAATCTAGCTGCTAAAAGCAAAAGAGACCTATAGCAGCATTTGTTTATTGAGTAAGCAAATATATGACAAATTGCTCGTAAATGCCTAAAATACTGATTAGATTATAACCAACATAATAGCCAACGCATTACATTGATAGAAAAAGGTGACGTGAAGTTTGGAATCAAAACATGATAGTAAAATCCGGCATATTATATTTGACTTTGACGGCACCATAGTTGATTCGTTAGGGATAGCTATCCAATTGTTCAACCCGATAGCGCACAAGTACAACTTGAAACCCCTAAACAATGAAGACTTGGATAAGCTGCGCAGGATGCCGATACTGGAAAGGTTTAAGGCTACCAACATATCACCTTATCAGATACCCCGCATAGGGCTGGAATTCACCAGGAATTACACTAAGAGTCTTGGCTCTATCCAAGTTTTCGCCGGCATGCGGGAGGTAATACTGAATCTTAAAGAGCATGGCTTGGTGCTGAGTATTATCTCTTCCAATTCAAATCATAATATTCGCAAGTTATTGAGGGTGAATGACCTGAATGTTTTTGACAACATTTACTGTGCTAAAAACTTATTCGGCAAAGAAAAAACTATAGATAATCTAATCAAAAAATTAAGATTGAGACGTCAAGAGTTGATTTATGTAGGGGACGAAATTCGAGATATCATTGCCTGCCAGGCCAATGATATTAGAGTAATAGCGGTCACCTGGGGATTTGATACTGAGGAAATGTTGGGAAACGCACAACCAAACTACATAGCTCGTAAACCAGCAGATATATCAGATATCATTTATGGCTTGATGTAAAAACATGTGATTAGTCGTACCCTTGGATGCCTGACTCGGCGGCCTGTGACTTGGCGATTTGAGGCAAATATAGTTTATCTACTTAAAAAACCCGCGCAACCAGCGCGGGTTCAATATTTTCAATGGTCGGGGCGACAGGATTTGAACCTGCGACTTTCTGGTCCCAAACCAGACGCGCTACCAAGCTGCGCTACGCCCCGCAGCTTTTCTATGATAACATCAGGCCAGGTTGGATGTCAATGATGACGAAATTAGGCTATTATATATAGTTGCGATATAATAAGATAGAAAAAACATGGCACATTGAGAAGGGGGAGACATCATGGAGGCGATTAGTCTTTATCCGATTGGTTATGTTGTTTCGCCGGTGACTGATGTCAAGGATATGCCACAGGGTGGGGTGGCAGCAGAGATCGAGATTCTGCCGGAATACCGACCTGCCTTGTTGCGTTTGGAAGAAAACTCGCATCTGTGGATACAGTCCTGGTTTCATCAGGCGGTGCGTGATAAGCTGATCGCGCATCCCCGGAGTAATCCTCAGTTGCCTGAATACGGCATTTTTGCCATTAGATCGCCGGGGCGACCTAATCCCATTGCCTTATCTTTGACCAAACTTATCAAAGTAGAAGACGGTCGGCTTTACCTGCATCGCCTGGATGCGCTCCATGGTACTCCGATCCTCGATATCAAGCCCTATTTTGAAGGCG
>CAZTZX010000124.1:0-3712 GCA_964618175.1 uncultured Syntrophomonas sp.
GTACACATGATCAGAATAAACATGGCTAAAATCACGATGCTCAGTCTTTTTTGCATCTCACTACTCCTTCCTTACTTTAATTATTTATTAATACGTAAACCGGATGGCAAAATGGAGGTCAACCAAGAATCTGTTTATGAATTGTGCACAATCTTTTGCCGCTGGGTTTTAGGCACAGAATTTCGTGAAGCATAGGTTTAGTTGTGACGACCCCACTTCCATCATTGGCCCAATTCTCGCGACAACATGTGGTAAAATAACAAGTACCCAGGCAAGAGAGGAGGCAATCAGTTAATCATGCAGGATATGAAGAAAGAAATGGTTCACAATTATACAGAAAAGTATAGCAAAATCTGCAATGACAATAATCTAGTTGATTTCAGCTTGTATGAAAAATATGGTGTTAAGCGGGGCCTCAGAGATATAAACGGTAAGGGAGTAGTTACTGGCATAACTAATATATCTCTAATAAAGTCAAGTGAAGAGATCGATGGCAAAAGTGTACCATGTGAAGGGCAACTGTTTTACCGGGGCTACAATATTTTTGATTTAGTCAAGGGATTTGTTGGCAACGATCGTTATGGGTTCGAAGAAATAGCTTATTTGCTGCTATTCAGTAAGCTCCCCGATACTGCTGAGTTGGCAGAATTCCAGGCAGTTCTGGCTGCCTGCAGGAGCCTGCCGAGAAATTTTGTGCGTGATGTGATTATGAAAGCACCCAGTAAGGACATTATGAACTCTTTAACAAAGAGTATCCTTACCCTGGCTTCCTACCATGACCGGGTATCTGATCTGTCACTGGATAACGTACTAAGACAATGCCTTACCCTGATAAGCATTTTTCCCATGCTGGCTGTTTACGGATATCATGCCTATAATCATTATGAATGTGGGGAGAGCTTCTATATTCACAGACCGGAGGATAAGCTTTCCGCGGCTGAAAATATTTTACGAATGTTAAGGCCGGATAAAGAGTATTCGGAAGTTGAGGCCAGAGTACTGGATGCTGCTCTGGTGTTGCATATGGAACACGGCGGTGGGAATAATTCCACCTTTACGACCCGGGTCATTACTTCGGCGGGAACTGATACTTACTCCGTCATCGCAGCCGCATTATCATCCCTGAAAGGACCTAAACACGGGGGCGCCAATAATATGGTCGTCGAGATGGTCGCAGACATAAAGTCACATGTCCGAGATATTGCGGATGAAGAAGAGGTAAAGGAATATTTATCTAAAATCCTCAACAGGGATGCCTTTGACCGCAGAGGCCTGATATATGGCATGGGCCATGCGGTATATTCTATTTCCGATCCACGAGCGGAAATATTTAAGGGGTTTGTGGAAAAGTTAGCTGATGCCAAGGGCAGGAGGTCGGATTTTGAACTCTATGCAATGATAGAGAGGATCGCGCCCGAAGTGATCGCCGAAAGACGGCCGATCTATAAGGGAGTCAGTGCCAATGTGGATTTTTACAGCGGATTCGTTTACAGCATGCTGGATATTCCCACCGAGCTATATACGCCTATGTTTGCCATCGCCAGGATCGTAGGCTGGAGTGCACACCGCCTGGAGGAACTGTCCAATGCATATAAAATAATAAGGCCGGCTTATAAAAGCATTGTTACACTTAAAGATTACGTTGACCTTAATGATCGATGAGTTTACTGTGACAACTGAGTGCCAAGAAGAGAAGGAGGCATAATCTAGTGCTGGTTGGCCTGGGGCAATAGATTGCAGGATAGCCCCTAAGTGTTATTTAGCAACAATTGTTTAGGGCACCTGAAGCATGAATTTACGAGGAAGACGGGGTAAACGTCCCCCTATCTAAAAAATGCACCTCCAAACATCAAACTATTTGTTCAACACTGGGGGTGCACTTCGTTTAAGTGTCAATATTTATCCTTATGTTTTGTCAGCGGCGCGCAACTGAGCAATTCTATCTTCCGCCTGGCGATTAACAGTATTATTGCCATCCGCTTTTCGTACTAAAGCACCGCGGAAAAACTTGAGCGCTTCTTCATTTTCACCCACTCTTAAGCTTAGTTCACCCAGAAGCAGAGAAAGACGTTGTTCCTGCTCAACCGATGTAGAACGGCGGCTATTGTAATAAGAATCTTTAAACAGGTCGTAAGCTTTCTGGGAAGCATAGATAAACATTTCCTCATCCTGGGCGTCATAATATAACCAAGATAAGCGTAACCACACCTTAGCTGCAGCGGAAGCATCCCTGGTACTCACCTGAAGAAATTGCAGCATTAAGTAATAGCTAGCAAATACTTCGTCGATTTTACGGGGATTACTAAACTGCAGCTTAACCTTATTCTTCAACTCTTTAGAGTGTTCTAAGAATTTTGTAGCGATAGAATCTGAGACCTGTTTGAATTCAAAATTAAAATTGGAATAATAGCAATGCGGACAAACCCAAACTAGATACCAAAGAGGTTCCACATCCATGAAACGCTGGCGCATATCATTATCGACCTTATCCAGCCTGAGTTTAGAAGAACGAACACTTTTCACTGTAAAAGTTCCTTCACAAACCGGGCAATTTACTTCCCGGTCAAACAAAAGTGCGTCATCATCGGGTGAAGCAGTCAGCGGGTAATTCTTATGATTGGGTGGAAAAATTGACTCATCTAGTATTTGCACTGCCGAATTAATCTCAGCGGCTTTGGATTCCACAGTTTCCTCTTGTTTTAATTGGGAAATTTCTTCATTCTGCTTACGTAAACGGCTGCTCATACCCTTCATAATGCGATAAGCTAAACTAGGCTGCTGGGCAATAATCTTCTCAAAGTTGTTTTCGTTGATAACCATAACTACGGTATCTTCCAAGGCTTCAACAGTAGCACTGCGAGGCATACCTTCTAATAATGACATCTCGCCAAAGAAATCTCCTGCGCCCAACTCTGCTACCTTAATAGGAAACCCTTCTATAGAGTTGATAAGAACACCGACTTTGCCTTTCAGAATAATAAACATCTCATGACCGGAATCTCCGGCATAAAAGATAGTTTCATCAATATTGTATTTTCTAGCTCCACCCAGTTTGGCTATAGATGCAATATCCAGCATTTACAAATCCCCCCACAATAACTGTGTATCAAAGCGTCAAGCTACTTTGTTTATTCTACAGTCAGGCCTATTATCCTTTGAAAATGCCTTGAAAATACCATTGATGTCCCGGCAATGTCTATGACTTCGCCGTTCCGAAGATTTCGCAGCTGATGAGATTGCCTGAAAGGGAATTGCTAGCTATAATGACGATATCATAGGGAAAGGAAAGGCGCCTCGGTTAGGCCGCCAATGTTATGAACATAATTCTAAGACTGTTGCTAAAAATTCCTTCCTTATTAAAAATCGACATACAGAAGGATTACCAGCTGGTACGCAGATTGCAGCGGGCGGTGTTCCCGGATAAAATACTTCCCTACCAGTTTTTGGATAAGGAAATCAGTGCCGAAGATCATTCCCATGCTATTCCGGTGCGTATTTTTTATCCGCCCAAGGAGCGCCAAGCTGGAGCACTGATTTTTTTCCATGGGGGCGGATGGGTGATTGGTGATATTGGCACCTATACGCATATCTGTGTGAATATGGCCGAGGTGACAGGGCGGGCGGTTTATTCGGTGGACTACCGGCTGGCTCCGGAGTATCCTTTTCCGGCGGGGCTGGAAGATTGCTATCGGGCCGCCGCTACCATGATCGA
>CAZTZX010000125.1:0-3634 GCA_964618175.1 uncultured Syntrophomonas sp.
TTGGCGCCGGTATGATATAGAGGCGGTATGCACAGGAAGTTATCCTCGCGACCCTGACCGTGATGGTTTTGTTCTGTTTCACAGGCTGAAACCAGGCTGCGGTGTTTATGCAAAATCGCTTTGGGAAAGCCGGTAGTGCCCGAGGAAAAATAAATCGCCGCTTCATCTTCATCAGTCAGCTCGATCTGTGGATCTTTTGAGGAGCATTTCGTGATCAATCGTCCCCAACTTTCAGCAAAGGTAGGGCAATCCTCACCAACAAAGAAACGGTGTTTTACCTTGTCGATCTGATCAAATATCGTTTCTATACGGCCAATAAATTCTGGCCCAAAGATCAATGCATCGGCTTCTGATAATTCCAAACAGTATTTGATTTCCTCAGCAGTATAGCGAAAGTTTAACGGCACAGCTATGGCACCGGTTTTTAGGATCCCGAAATAGATCGGCAGCCATTCCAGGCAATTCATCAATAGAATTGCCACCTGGTCCCCTTTTTTTATACCTTTTATCAGCAGCAGGTTGGCAAACTGGTTAGCTCTGTTATCAAATTCCCGCCAGGTCATCTCCCGCCGATTTTGCGCTTGCGGGTTGGGCTCAATGAGTTCATAGTCACGCCAGGTGACTTCACGTTTTTCCTGCAATTCAGGATTCATTTCAGTGAGGCTGATTTCATCACCATACAGATTGGCATTACGAACAAGAAAATCGGTTATGGGCATTTTAGCTTTCTTCCTTTCTTAAATATATTGGATCATAAATCGATATAAGATCGTTTTCAATTAATAAATAAGTATTTATTATGAGTTCACCGCGCCCTGTTGCGGCTGCTTTAGAAACTTGACCATTATGGCTGCTATCACCAATATTGCTGCAGCAGCAAAGTATGCATAACTGTAAGAACCAGTAACATCAACAATTTTACCTGCCGTAAGCGGGCCGATCAAACCGGCTGCCCCAAAAGCGGTAAATACCAGGCCATAATTAACTCCGCTGTTCTTCAAGCCAAAAAAGTCATAGGTTAAAGCCGGGAAAATGCCCAGCAGTGATCCATAGGCAATGCCGGTTATGCAAACACCTACCGTTAAAGAAGTCATACTGGTATAGTTACTGAACATCAGCATATTGACTGCCTGCAGTGCAAACATCATTATCAATGTATTGTTTCGGCCGATCCGATCCGATAAAAATCCGCCTAACACTCGGCCTCCGGAATTGAAAACCGCCAGGATCGCCACCAGCGCAAACCCCCATTTGAGCTGAGCCTGGATATCGGCAATTATGGCTATATGCCCTATAACCATCAGGCCGGCAATAGCTCCGAAGCAGTACATAAACCAGATCATCCAAAATTGCACAGTTCCCATCATTTCAGCCGGTGAAAATTCTTTTTTACCGGATGCCCCGCTGGAGGTCTCTGCTGGTGTTCCAGATGGCACATATCCAGCTGGAGGCACCGCCAGGAACTGGGCAAACAAGATCACTAATCCCCCAAATGCAAGCCCAATGATCAGAAAGGTTTGCGTAACTCCTACGGAATTAATAATGACCTGAGTCAGAGGGGCCGCATAGGCTGCTGCCAGACCCAGACCAGCTACTACTAAACCGGATGCCAAACCACGTTTAGCAGGAGGAAACCACTTGACTGCTGAAGGAATGGTAGCACCGTATGACATACCCGATCCAGCTCCTACAATAATTCCAAAAAATACTATGAAACCTGGTATGGTAGTTTGCAGAGAAGTCAGCATCATACCGATTACCATCAATACCCCGCCGGCAGTAGCTACTACCCGCGGACCGTATTTATCAAATAGCTTGCCGCCTGGCACCATCATTATCGCTACCATCGCTAGAGCCACGGTGTAGGGAAGCATAGCCTGGGTCTTAGTAAACCCCAGTTCTTGTATGAGGGCTGCCGCGTATACACTCCAGGCATATAAGAACCCCCCGGCCAGATTGAGAAGGATCCCCGCGACTGTCACTCGCCAACCAATATTCTTTACCACCAACAACACTCCTTTTTAATAATTCTGCCCAACAAAAAAACTCCCGTAGGGAGTTATGCATGTCAAGACACATAAAAATGAGCACTGCTGCCAGTGTCTAGCTATTTGCCTACCATGCTAACCATCCTACCATGTTGGACCCACTGTTCTACTGTCTAACCTAACCTACACTGCTATCATACCAGATTCGTAAATTATAATAAATAGTTTTGTTGATTTCGTTCAAAATCATTGTATAAGTTGGCGTCCGGGGGATGATTGGAGACTACTGAAAAGAATGCGCATTTGAGGATTTTTCAGCAATCTCGCACAGCCCCCTACCTACACCTCACCTGCAAGGTTATCCTTTTATCAAGATTAATTTATAGACCACGGTGGCGGCTTCCGCTCGGGTGGCACTCCCCTGCGGTTTATAATCTCCTTCCGGGTATCCCCCCATTAGGCCTAAGGATACGATATTGTTTACCGAGTCGGCTGCCCAGGGACTGATCAGGGCACTGTCCGTAAAGGACACGTCCTCATTCATTTCCGGAAGAACCAGGCCGGTAATATTGGTGAAATTATCTAGCATGATCGCCATTTGCTCTCTGGTTATTTTTTCATTGGGGGAAAAGGTGACATCGTCAATACCCGCGACAATTCCTTGTTCAAACCCCCAGTTGACATAGTTGTAATACCATTCCTGGGCGGGTACGTCCATAAAGCCCGCCGGGTTTGCCTGGGTTACGTCCAAATCATTGATCGTGTTGGCCAGCATAGTCAGGAATTGAGCTCTGGTGAGAGGATCATCCGGTAAATATAAATCATCGCCCACACCGTTTACAATTCCTTTAGCTGCCAACCTGCCGATATATTCCCTGGCCCAATGGTTTTGGGTATCTTCAAAATCAATCAATTCATCACCGACTTGTACGGGGATGGCCTTTTGTACTCCATTGTATTCTACGTAGATATGGCCGGAGACTCCAGATTCGTTCGTCCCTTGCAAGAGTCCATTAGAATCGATCGTACCGATGACCGGATCGCAATTCCAGCTAAACAGACTGTCATTACTGGCAATGGAAGCATATCCGTATTGGGCGCCTACATTGATATCGAAGATTTCTCCCGGTTCAATCTTGAGACTCAGTACATTGAGCGTAAAGGTAATATTATTCTGAATATCGACCTGTGCAGTTGTACTCAGTTCTCCACTTTCCACCTCGATCACGGCAGTTCCCGTGGTGTCACCGGCAGTAAATCGGCCGTTCTGGTCCACGGTGCTGCCCGTAGGGGAGTCAACCCAGTATTCTACACTTTTTCTCAATCTAACCGACTCATATTTATCGTTGGAAGCGTAGGTGGTTAGCTGGATCTCTGCTCCGGGCATGGCCAGCGGCTGGCTAGGATAAGTGTGCAAATGCGCTGCCTCGGAATCACCGCGCTGATCGTATACCAGCAACAGACCATTGGTAGTTTTTCTCTGTTTCTGCCCGGAAGGAGAATTCTTCGTAACTGACTGGAAATCAATGCCCCCTTCTCTTACCGCTATAACTGATGAACCGCCTCCGTCCATGTTTACAACGGTGCTGCAGCCCAGATCGACCAAATGCCTAGCTGTGTCCGTCAGTCCGAGACCTTCCGAAAAG
>CAZTZX010000126.1:0-3508 GCA_964618175.1 uncultured Syntrophomonas sp.
GGAATACCTTCTTTTTAGAGGACTTAAAGAACCCGTTTTCCATGTTTTCAGGAATCACGAAGCAAAGCGAGGCGGAGCCTGACCGTTTCAATAGGGTCGTTATTTTTCCTGTTCCGGCCGATGATGCTAAAATCACCCACGGCGTGATAGTGTTTATGCCGTGAACCAATGCTCTCAAGTTTTCGAGAGACAATAGGGAGGAGGAATGTAAGTATGAAAAAAGTCTTTTGCCGGGCGGTATCACTATACTGGCGATGACCATTGGACGAATTGGAAGGGAGTAAAGAAAAAGTAATTGCGAAGTGGAGGAACATTCATGAAAAAACTATTTGCGTTGACTTTAATACTAATAATGCTCCTGTCGCTTGCGGGCTGCGGCGGTAAGAGCGAAACAGCACAGGACAAAGCGGTTGACAGTGAGCAGGCCAAATCGCAGCAAACCTTGTCAGAACAGGCGCCCGCGCCCGAGAATGCCTCTGACGGCCAAGGCATCGTCTGTGTAAGCTATGAGGCTTATGACGATGCCTGGGGTGATTTCAACAAACATATAAACAAGCAAAGCGATGATCATGAAATCGTATCGGTTCATCAGAGCATGGCCATGCCCCTGGAACTGAAAAACCTGAACTATCTTCTCCCTTTGAGCTTCCTGGGTCAGTCCCAAGTGAGCATGGGCAAATTTGACGCAGCCATGGAGACCGGCATGCTCGACGCGGGCTGGGCGGAAGATGTGGTTCTTATTTATGATGAAAAGGAGGGCTACCTGTTAAAGGGGACTGATCCTCAGGGAAGCGCGTTGGAGATCAAAGTCAGGTACGATGCCAAGGCCGATTCGCTGCGGCTGGAAGGGTATAAAGACGGCGCTCTGGACATGGTGTTTGAATACAGCAAGACGCCCGACGGGTATGCGGCCCAGTATCACTATGAGGCAGTGGTAGATATGGATAAATTTGATGCAGTATACGGACTGTGCACCTATCGGCTCATCTTTGCCGGAACCAATGGTACCTGTGCCAGGTTTGACAACGTGTCTTCTGAACCAGACTCCATTCTTGGCAGCATTCCAGACCCCCAATCCTTTATTGGAGGCGCTACTCACTGGTTCACCATTGCAAATGGAGAATTTACCGGGAAGCTGAACGGAAAAGATTTTTAGCCAGCGTAGCAGTGAAAATATATTGACAGCACAGAAACTGTAGAATACGGTTCTAATTCCGGCGAAGGAAACGGCGAGACTGACGGTACGGACATATCGATTACTCCCCCTGGGGGATGGGAACATGCGGGCTGACGTTTTGTAGTAATTGCGGAAATTAGGGGCAACACAAGGGGATGGTTGGGGGGGGCACCCCAACCATCCCCTTGTGTCCATTATTCCATCTGCTCGGGCGTACTGGGATGCACAGCCGAATCCTCAGCCGACTGCGTATCGATTTTCACATATCTTAAGAATGTCCAGCAAGGTGTCCATTTCCATTCCTCCGATTGTTGCTGCCTGGATGTAATTGTATAATGCAGCAGGTTGATTATCGAATGGGACCGTGTGCTTATGGTTACACAGCAGGATTTTATTTAACCATACTAAGTTCTTCTGCACAATCTGCCCTGTCCCCAAACCAACCAACCTATAGCTATCCGGTTAGCAGCTGCCGCTTTCCGGCCAGGTGGGCGATCTTGGCTCGTAAATTGATCAGATAAGTGACTTCCGGCTGCTTGAGGTCCGGCACCGCATCATAGCGTTCCGCTTTCATCGTGTGTATGACCCTTTCCAGGTTACCGGTCTCTTCATCAAGGAGTTCCATGACCCGGTCTTTGAAGCTGATAGTCTCTTTGATGGATTTGGCAAAAAAGGTGCGGATCTCTTCCTCACCAGCCAGAATATAATAGTGGCCCTGGGCCAATATCTCTACCGGCAGCGAGGCAAGGCGTCTTAAGGAAGTCAAATAAGCATCGTAGTCAGAAGTAAATTCTGGAGTAATCACGTTGTGACTATAGAAAATCCCGGCCGCTTCTCCGGCAATGAGAATTTTTTCATGGGGCAGGTAAAAACTGTGGTGATCCTGGGTGTGGCCAGGGGTGGCCAGCACCTGCAAGGTGGTGCCCCCGATTTCAATCGTCTGCCCGTCTGCCAGTTCCCTATCGATCTTAAAAGGCGCAAAAGGCTCCATATTCAGCAGGGAAGGATCCAGCCCCGGGGTCGACCGCATCTGCTCCAGCATGCCCTGGTTCAGTTTGTTGATTAATGAAAGCGCATTGGGGCGCTGTAAAATATTTGCCGCAATGGATGTGGCAGCAATCTTCAGCTCTGGGAAGGCTTTTTGCAAGTAGGAGGCCGTTCCGCAATGATCCCAATGGACATGGGTGAGGCAAAGCCAGGCCGGCTGCCTTTGGCCCAGAATAGAACGGATGGCTTCCACATAGATCTTTCCCGCGCAGGTGACCCCCGCATCAAATATCACCGGTTCCGGCCCATCCAATAGGAAGATGGGACATTCTATCAACCCCAAATAATAAAAATTGTTTTGTATATGACCGATCTTGTCGATGATCATGCTGTACCCCCCCATAGAAGCGATCATATCGGCGTTTTTCGCTGCCTGGTCTGATCTGCTGTCATTTCTCACTGTTTTTCATTATAGCAGATAAGCTGCAAAGGGAATTGCGAGTCTCCTGCAAGGAAACTTTTTCAACCATAATCAACTACAAATCCATCGTCAGAGAATATAGCTCTGGGTACAATAATGGTGGAGGTGAGAAAAATGTATAAACTCAATATCGGTAAATGCATCGTTCAGAAGCGAAGAGAGAAAGGGATAACCCAGGAAAAACTGGCAGAATATCTGGGCGTCACCAAAGCGTCGGTCTCCAAATGGGAGTCTGGTCTCAATTATCCCGATATTTTAATGCTGCCGGAGCTGGCCACCTATTTCAATATTTCAGTGGATGAACTTTTAGGGTATTCGCCCCAATTGACCAGCGCAGATATCAAAAAACTATACAACCAGCTTTCCCATGATTTTGCCGTCAAGCCCTTTGAAGAAGTGCGGGAGCAGTGCGAGCAGATCATCAAGAAATACTACTCCTGTTTTCCGCTGCTGCTGGCCATGATCCAGTTGTTTTTAAATCACGCGGTCTTAACACCCGAGGCGGAAACCAAGCAAGCCATGCTGCTGCAAAGTATTGCCCTGAGTCAGAGGGTGAAAGAAGAATCAGACAGCCTCCGCGACGCCAAGAGTGCTAATTCCATGGAAGCCATGGCCCAGATGGCATTGGGAGACATCCCGGAAGTGATCCGCTTGCTGGATGATCAATTGATCCCTTATAGCGGCGATGATGTCATGCTTATCATGGCCCATCAAATGCTGGGAGAAAATGAGGAAGCCTATAAAGCTAACCAGGTCATGCTTTTTCAGAATGTGATCGAAACGCTGACCCTGCTGACCAATTATCTTTCCCTGCACATGACCGAACCGGAACGGTTTGAGCAGATCTATAACCAGGGAAAACA
>CAZTZX010000127.1:0-3455 GCA_964618175.1 uncultured Syntrophomonas sp.
CCTGTCCCGATCCAGAGCCAAGATGAAAACATCCAGTTCGTCGCCTTCGTTTAATATATTGGACGGATGCTCAACCCGGCGATGATCCATTTCAGACACATGCAAAAGTCCTTCGTAACCGCCCAGATCAATAAAGGCACCATAGTCCACGATGCGTTTAACCCGACCTGTACGTACCTGACCTTCTTCGATACTGCCCCAGAAT
This sequence comes from uncultured Syntrophomonas sp., assembly GCA_964618175.1. GTDB lineage: Bacteria > Bacillota > Syntrophomonadia > Syntrophomonadales > Syntrophomonadaceae > DTU018. Next base: position 206 of record CAZTZX010000127.1, read on the forward strand.
TCTTCTTTTAGCTGAGCCTTTTCTACTGCTACCAATTCCTTGCGGGATACCACAATTTGCGATCCCCGGCGCTTATTACGATTGAATTCGATGATCTTAAATGAAAAAGTCTTGCCGATATATTCATCCAGGTTGCGAACATAACCATCCTCTACGTGAGAAGCTGGAAGGAAAGCTACCACTCCAACATCAACCAGCAGGCCGCCCTTCACACTTCCAGTGATAGTTCCTTCTACCACCTGTTCATTCTTAAAGGCTTCTTCTAGTTGATCCAATATCCGCTTGGAATCAACCTTTTTCTTAGATAATAAAATCGTGCCGTCATCATCCCATTTGAGTACCATTACTTCAATTTGTTCGCCGACTTTTACTAGATCCTTAGCTGACTCGACATCCTCAACTGACAGCTCACGCCGAGGTATGATGCCTTCGGATTTACCGCCTACATCAACCATAACTTCATCATCGCGAACCTCAATTACGGTGCCATTTATAACATCTCCTCGCGAAGGAGAAGCATAATCGGCCATTTCTGCCTCCATATTGGCAAAAGACTCTTCTTGTATTGGCTCCTCTTCAGTTACAACCTGCTCTTCAGTTACAACCTGCTCTTCAGGCTGTTCCTGCTGGGCAGCTTCCTGTTGATCCTGGTTTTCCTGATTCACTTCCTGATCCTCCTGGTTCTGATCCTGATTTTCCTGATTCTCCTGGTTCATTTCCTGGTTTTCCTGTTCGTCAAACATTGTCATCCTATCCACTACCTCCTTGATCTTCCAATCCGGAGTAGAAGCCCCGGCGGTAACTCCCACCCGGCCAACCCCATCAAGCCAATCAGGCCTAATTTCCTCAACTGATTGAATTAAATGGGTTGGGACTCCGGTATTTGAACACTCCTTAAATAGAGTGGTCGTATTTGAACTCTTGCGGTCACCCACAACTAGAATCAAATCAACCTGGTCGGCCAGACGGCGTCCTGATTCTTGCCGTATTTGAGTAGCCGAACAAATAGTATTAAAAATCCTAACTTCACTGGCTTTGGGTATTAATTCCTGAACTACCGCAAAGTATTCTTTCTCATTCTTAGTAGTCTGTGACACAACAGCCAGTTTAGTGGCCGGTTGAACCTGACTGGCCTCTTGGGCATTGGCTACCACCACGGCCTGCTCGATCCACCCTATTATACCCTGAACTTCAGCATGATGGCTATCACCGTATACAATAATAACATACCCTTGTTCTTGAAGAGAAGTTACTAAATCATGAATCCGCTTAACCAGTGGGCAAGTGGCATCAATAACTTCTATTCCTCGCTGGCTGGCCTCATCCCATATAGCCGAAGGCGCTCCATGGGTACGAATAATTATGCCCGTTGTCGAATTATCGACATCTGTCAGGCTGTCAATGGGGCTGATACCCATTTGCTCTAGTGATCTTACCACGGCATCATTATGGACAATAGGACCCAGGGTATAATAAGCCCCGTCCTGCTCAGCATATTGATGAGCTATTTTGATGGCCCGTCTTACGCCAGCGCAGAATCCTGCGTTGGGAGCAACTATAATCTGCATGGCAGCCCTCCCACAAGACCCATACAATTTAGGTATTTCATATTAGTATAGATAATTCCTGCTTATTTAAGCAAAAGTGTTTCGATTTCAGTCATGACCTGTTCACTGATTGAATCCAGAACCGCCGAGTTTACCTTTTGTCCGCTGTACTCCGCCATAGGTATGGGTTCTCCCACCCGCACTTCGAAAGGGTGCAACCAGCCCAACGGAAAAAACCGATCTGTTCCCACACAGGCCACCGGGACAATGGGAGCACCAGTTTTCACAGCGATCATGGCCGTTCCCGCCTGGGCCTTTAATTCTGCGGAACGGTTTCGCAATCCTTCCGGAAAAATTCCCAGCACCTCCTGCTCCTCCAATATAGCTACAGAATGGCGCAGAGCAGTGCGATCACCGGCTTTTCGATGTACTGGGAAAGCGTTTACTTTACCCAAGAGCCAGGCTAACAAAGTCCATTCAAAAAATTCCGCCTTGGCCATAAAATTAATAGTCCGCGGTATAACCACTGCTACGACAAAAGGATCCCACATACTGACATGGTTAGCCGCTATTATAACCGGGCCCTTCATAGGTAGATTATGTAGTCCACTGGATTTCAAACCCAGCAACATGAAAAAAATTCGCGCCAGACCGCGTAAAGTTTTGTAAAACATCTTTTATTCAGGTGCTCCTTGTATAAAGCTCATAATTTTAGCCACCGCTTTTTCGATGGTCAGATCGCTGGTATCAATAATAATAGAATCAGGCAATATTTTCAGGGCTCCCACTTCCCGATGAGAGTCTCTGTAATCTCGGTTCTCTATATCGTTTTTGATCTCTTCCTCATTTACTTCATAGCCATTGGCCTGCAGTTCTCTGATCCGCCGTTGGGTGCGTTCCTGCAGGCTAGCAGTAACATAAAACTTATAGTCAGCCTCAGGCAGAACACATTCCCCGATATCACGGCCATCCATGACCACAGAATGGTTACTGGCCATATCACGCTGCATGATGACCATTTGTTTACGTAAGTCGGGATGAACGGCCACTTGAGAAACCATTGAGCTCACCTCAGGCGAGCGAATTGCTTCGGTAACATCAAAACCGTCACATATGACCTTTTGTTGCTGATTATCTGGTTCAAAATAGATATGAGTGTGAAGGGCAAGTTCCAACAGTTCCTGAGGATCATTGAGGTTGAGTGCCGCTTTTAATGCCTTGAGGGCCAAGGCTCGATACATGGCGCCAGTATCTATATACAAATAACCTAATCTGGCAGCTAATGTCCTAGCCAAAGTACTCTTGCCTGCTCCGGCAGGTCCGTCGATCGCAATCTTCATCTAATAAACCACCCAGCTATATTCCAATTCATTTTATCATATCAGGCCATAAAAAAGAAAACCAGTTTCCGCAAGTCAGGGGCCGATTCATCCACTCGTGCTCTCTGCTGACTTCTTATCCTAATAGATATGATCAGAGCGCCGTTCGAAGAACCGTTTGAGACTGATGAAATAGTCCTGCCTGGCCAGTCCCCCAAAGGGGTAACATTCCAAACGACTTTTTCCTGTCATCCTGAGGGAGGAACGACCGAAGGATCTTTCCCTGCAACACCCGTAAAGATTATTCGACTCCGTCTCAGAATTTGCATGCGCTAAGCGCACCACGATGAATGAAAATACTTCCTTGGGTGTAGGGGAGGCTTT
>CAZTZX010000128.1:0-3359 GCA_964618175.1 uncultured Syntrophomonas sp.
AATTCATCAGTAATCTCGTTCCTCTTCCCGGTCATTGTTGACCTGGCTGTGAAAAATATCGTCCAGAGTCATTTCTTCCGGCCCCGTTTTTACCTGATTGATCACTCGGGTTACTCCTCGGGCCTGGGATGCTGAGCGGATAGCAGCTTCCAGTTCCTCCGGATCATCGGTACGGCCCCTCAACACCACTGTTCCGTGCCCGTCTATACTTTCAGCCCCGATATGGTAGGGATCTACACGGTTGTCCAACTGCAGTTCTTCGCGGGCCTCCATGGTAACATCCTGGGTGGTTACAGCACCATCGGTGCTGATAGAGACAGCACTGGACACTGTCTTTACCCCAGGTATGCTGGCCAGCAAACTTTCCACCCGCTGCTTTTCCTTTAAGGTGTCGACTACTCCTTCCACTAGCACTTCTTCTCCTACCACATCAGCTTTTAAAGCGTATCCACTTAAATCCTTATCCCTATCCAGGGTATGTTTCACCTGTTTTCTCAAATGCTCTTGAATCTGTTGGCTTTTGGTCACAAAATCATCCTTTCAGCTGTTGACATCTGCTCTATTGGAACGGCAGCTGGGATTTATAGTTGGTGAACACATCGATGGCGTCAGCTATTTCTGGATAAAGGGCAATATCCGCCTGGTACTCACCCAAATTGAACAGCTCGCCAAAGAACTGGTCATGCAGCCCCTGCAGCCGCATACAGTTTTGGTCTATCACCTGACGCAGCTGCGGGTTGATGATCTCATTTATGGTTATCTGATAATTGACCAGGTTGTGCTTTTCCGTAGCCAGCATGTCATTGAGCCGGTCACGCAGGTTAAAACTCTGATCTTTCACTTGGGGCAATTCCGAAGACACGGTCTTGCCAATTTTGGTGACCCCGGTGGGCGATACCACTGTTGATTGATAATCCATCAGTTCATCCCTCCTGTCGGCTGTTTCAGGGTGTTCAGGTAATTGATCAATTCCAGGTAATTCTGCTGGTGAGTCATGGCGGCGTTGATATACAGATCCTTTCTGGCTGGATTGGTTTCCTTTCCGGAATAATCATGGCTCTTCTTACAGGCCAAAAGCTCCCAGGACATCAGATCCTTTAAGTAATTCAATTCTTTGCAGGATATATTGCTCATACCTTTTCTCCTTTCATCTCAAAAAGCTTATCACCTATTAATATGGCCAAAAAAAGTAATTAATATTGCATGAGCCGAAACGCTGTCAAATGCAAAAAGGTCTGTTTGCAAGCCCCTTAAAGCTGACAAATAGGCCTTTTGAAAAGCATGAAGAAGATCAGCAGAATATACTTTTTTACCCGTTCGAACCTGGCCATTGCTTCATTGTTTTGGGCGATTATATTATCATAGAATTTAATTACAGCAGGATTGGCACCAGGTCTTCATAAGAGCTGAGTTTTGTTGCGCTGACAGAAGTCTTCAAGAATTGCAAAGTTGGACAATCAGAAATGAAATATTATAGGCGTCTCGCGAATGTGCCTATTAGCCTTGAAATCCAGTAAGAAGTTTCGGAAACCAGGCATTACCTGATGATAAGTACAGGGTAGAGAGGAGAAAGGCCCCATGCCACTTAAGTTAGTCCGTAACGATATCACCAAAATGAAGGTCGATGCTGTTGTCAATGCTGCCAATAGCGCTTTGAAAATGGGCGGCGGTGTCTGCGGGGCTATTTTTTCCGCCGCCGGAGCCCAAGAGCTGCAGGCTGAATGTAATCAGATAGGCGGGTGTAATGTAGGAGAGGCAGTCATTACGGAAGGTTACAATCTACCCGCCGGGTACATTATCCACACCGTCGGCCCCATCTGGCAGGGGGGCAATGCCCATGAGGCCCAGCTTTTACATAACTGCTATACAAACTCACTAACCCTGGCCTTAAAGAACAAATGCCATTCCATAGCCTTTCCCTTGATTTCATCCGGCATCTATGGTTATCCCAAAGACCAGGCTCTGCATATTGCGGTTTCTGCTATCAGTCAGTTCTTGCTTACAAACGAAGCAAATGTTTATCTGGTGCTTTTTGATAAAAAAGCTACCACTCTAAGCGAAAAACTTTTTTCCGCTATTGAACAGTATATTGATGATAATTATGTTGACGAACACCTGTTGGAAGAGCGAAGCAGAGTAATTGAACATCATGTAGTCTATGATTCCGGGCCCATAAGCCAGGATAGTGCACTATTTGACGCCAAAAGATCTATAGAGGACATATTGGATCAGTTGGATGAGTCCTTTACCCAGATGCTGCTGCGCCTTATTGATGAGAAGGGTCTGACCGATGTCGAGACCTACAAACAGGCTAATATTGACCGCAAGCTTTTTTCCAAGATCCGCAGCAACAAAGACTATCATCCCAGCAAGGTAACGGCTCTGGCCCTGGCTATCGCGCTCCAGCTGAACCTGGACGAAACCCTTGATCTGCTCAGCAAAGCCGGCTATACTCTATCCCCCAGCAGTAAATTTGATGTAATTATCCAGTACTTCATTGAAGAAGGCAATTACAACATATTTGAGATAAATGAGGCTTTATTCTTTTTTGATCAGGTAACCCTGGGTGCATAAATGTCGCTGGCAAGGCGACTAATTCTTCTTTTTAATTTGTTATCCTTTAACCATCAACAAGGAACGGAGGATAACAAAATGAAAAAGAGCTTAACTGAATTGGTATTTATCCTGGACAAGAGCGGATCCATGTCGGGTCTGGAAAGCGATACCATCGGCGGGTATAATGCCATGCTGAAAAAACAGCAGGAAGAACCCGGCGAAGCTGTTGTCACCACGGTGCTGTTTGATGATGAGTATGTTTTGCTGCATGACCGCATCAACATCAAAGGAATCCGGCCCATCACTGAGCAGGAGTATTTTGTGGGCGGCACCACTGCCCTCCTGGATGCCATCGGCAGAACCATTCACAAAATCGACAATGCTCAGCAGCATACCAGCCCCGAACACCGCGCCGATAAGGTATTGTTTGTCATCACCACCGACGGCATGGAAAATGCCAGCCGAGAGTACAATTATGACAAAATCAAGCACCTGATCGAACAGCAAAAACAAAAACATGGTTGGGAATTCATCTTCCTAGGGGCCAACATCGACGCCATTGCCACCGCAGCCAGATTCGGCATCAGTGCCGATCGCGCTGCCAACTACCACGCCGACAGTCAGGGTACTCAGCTGAATTATGAAGCGGTCAGCTGTGCGGTCAGCGAACTGCGCTCTAACCGAAAGATCGGCGATAACTGGAAAGCTAGTATTGATGAGGATTTTAAGAAGCGAAGCAAAAGCGGAAAAAAAGTTCACTAGCCAACCGGCTCGACTGTTTAGTCAGGAGGCGACTTCTGGCG
>CAZTZX010000129.1:0-3351 GCA_964618175.1 uncultured Syntrophomonas sp.
TTGCCCAAAGAAAAAACCTGCCAGGTGACAGGTTTTAGTTCGATGTTTCGGTCATCTTATTAAACTTAACGGCCAAAGATGATTTCTTACGAGCCGCGTTATTCTTATGAAGAATTCCTTTGGAAACACTCTTATCAATCAGGGAGGTTGCTTCCAGCAGTTTTGTCTGGGCGGACTCGACATCATTGCTGGCCAGAGACGTCTCATAACTCTTAATAGCAGTCTTCAGCCGACTTTTTTGCCCTTTGTTGCGTAAGCGGTTAGCTTCATTAATACGAGCCCGCTTTGCCGGAGTCTTGCTCTTTGCCACGTGTTCACCTCCTTTGAAAATTTGGCTAACAGAAATACTATAGCATTACCCTCAACAAAAAGCAAGATTTGATCCATTCTGATGCAGTTTGCTGTTAAAGTCGTTCTAACCCCCGCCTGTCCACCATAAATTTTAAGAGATCCTATGAAAAAGAGGTGGATAAGTGCTACGAAATAATGTTTTGATATTCCTAAAAAGCATGATTATGGTTCAGCTGTTTTTTATCGTTTTGCTAACGGGTGTCAGCTTGGATATAAACCGTATTATATGGCAGGAGAATTCTTTTGTAAACCGGCTAGGGGATGTAGCTCCGGAAATACGAATAAACTTAAATGAGGATCGTGCCGAAACTCTGCTACGCCAGGTCAATGTTGCTTTGACCGGCACGAATCAGTGGCCCTGGCAGGAGAGTACTTTTTTAAGCTGGACTTTGCCGCGCCAACTGATGGCCAGCAATATACAGGTCCTGGCCAGTGCCGATATGGATGTATCCGGAAACGAAGGACTTGACGCTCAGCCGGGAACTTTTGACCTACCGGCTATCGTACAGACGGATTCTTCTCCTTCTCTAACCCCGGAAGAGACACAGCATTTAAAAGGCCGTCAGGTAGCTCTATATTGCACCCATTCGGCCGAGACCTATACCCCCGACAGTGGTAAAGCCAAACTGGACGGGAAACACGGCTTAATAAATGATGTGGCCCGCCAGATAGCGGACAGCCTGCAGCAACAAGGGCTCAAGACGGCTTATTATAATAAAATTCATGATTTCCCCGAATATGATAAAAGCTATACTAATTCTCGGGAAACGGTAAAACGTATTATCAAGGAACAGGATCAGTTGCTAGCCTTATTTGATATTCACCGCGACAATATACCCGGTATGGCGAAAGCTGAGACGGTTACAATAGATGGTAAGCCCAGTGCCCGCATTCTTATCATAGTGGGAAGTGATGAACGTAAGCCGCATCCGGACTGGGAAAAAAACCTGGACTTTGCCAATCGTATAGCTGAGCATGGTGAGCAGATGTATCCGGGTCTTATTAAAGGAGTGCGGATCAAAGCGGGAACCTACAACCAGGAGTACCACCATGGAGCTCTGCTGGTAGAAGTGGGCAGCGATCTAAATAGTTTGGCGGAAGCTCGATATGCGGCGGAACTCTTTTCTGATATACTCATAAGAGTCTTGGCGGAGGAATTGTCATGAAACGTATTTACCAGTTGTTTTTGATCGGATTGGTGCTGACTCTAGTCATACTTGGACTCAATATTAGCAATGAAGCTATAAATCAGCTCACCGTCAGCCAACGTCCCCCCATAATCGATCTACAGGCCAGTTCATCACAGTTAGTATTTCACATAGCCGGGCAGCAGTATGACCTAGACGCGGACAAACTAGGCCAAGCCAGCACAGCTATGGCCAGCTTGTTTGACCAGGTTATCGAATATTTACACAAGATATGGAGAATATTCCAGGTAGTATTCCTATCCTGATAAGAAATAAAATAGCGATTCACGTTGGGAGTTGACGACGTGGCGCATACCGGTAAACATATGGCGCGAGCAGCTTTTTTGCTCATGGTCACCGTTATATTGTCGCGAGTACTTGGCTATGGAAGGGAAGTAGCCCTGTACACTCTATTCGGCCAAAATTACATCACTGATGCCTATCGCGCAGCTTTTTCCATTCCTGATCTGATCTATATGCTCCTAGTTGGTGGGGCTCTGAGTTCGGCTCTTATCCCGGTTTTCTCTTCCTATTTGGCCAATGATCAGGAGGAGGAAGGCTGGGAAGCCTTCAGCGTTCTCACCAGCTGGGTTTTGATAATTATGCTGGTCTTGATAGCGGTAGCCTATTTTTATACCCGTCCGCTCGTGATCCTGCTTACTCCGGGTTTGCCTGAACAATTTATTACCCTGGCAGTCGGACTGACCCATATCATGCTGGTGCAGACCTTTTTTATGGCTCTGAATGGATTGGCTATGGGGATTTTGAACAGCTATCAACATTTTGCTGCTCCAGCTCTGGGCAGCCTGGTCTATAACCTGGTGATCATAATAGTTGGGTTCCTGGGCTTTGAACAATTGGGAATCGCTGCTTTTTCTTATGGGGTAGCCTTGGGAGCAGCTCTCAATTTGGCGGTACAGATCCCTGCCCTGAAAAAGGTTGGCATTCGCTACCACTTTACTCTGCGTGCTGACCATCCCGGCTTTGTCAAAATAGTGGGTTTGATGGTACCGGTTATGGCAGGTTTGGGGGTAGCGCAGCTTAATCTGTTTGTAACGCAAAATATTGCCTCCCACCTGGGCAGTGGAGTCCTCAGCTCACTGAACCTGTCCCAGCGCATCATGAATCTGCCGGTGGGAATTTTTGCGGTATCGATAGGAACGGCTATATTTCCCACCTTAGCAAGCCTGATCGCTCGAGGAGAGATGGATGAGTTCCGGCGTTATACCTCGTTGGGTATACGGGCTACCCTGTTGCTGGGAATTCCGGCTTCGTTGGGACTGCTGGCAGTGGGGCAACCCTTGGTCAGCCTGTTGTTTGAACAAGGAGAATTTACAGGAAATATGGTAAGTGCCACTACTTTGGCCCTCAACTACTACCTGGTGGGGCTGGCGGCCTATGCCTGTATGCAGGTAGCGGTACGGGGATTTTACGCTTTGAAAGCGCCTACTATTCCGGTAGTAGCTGCTGTGCTGGCCATAATGGTCAATGTGGTTTTGTCCTGGCAGTTAGGATACCGCTGGGGTGCACCCGGTTTAGCCCTGGCCTACTCGATAGCCGGCTGGCTTGATCTGCTTATTCTGCTGGCTGCCCTGCGCTGGAAAGTGGGGCCCATAGGTGGTACCAAGATATTGAGCAGTTTCTTAATTTCTCTGGGCGCATCTGTTATGATGTTTTTAGTAGTCTGGGGAGTCATGGAGGGTTTAGCCGCATTGATCCCACTCACCGGTAAAGGGTCTCAACTGCTGTTGGTAGGACTGGCAGCCGCAATTGGCACCTTAGTTTATGCTTTGATCGTAGGGCATTTCAAACT
>CAZTZX010000130.1:0-3331 GCA_964618175.1 uncultured Syntrophomonas sp.
ATAGATGTGAGTCGAGATGCAGAAAGGGGAATATTTTGGACAGGGTCATATTGACGGGAATAGGTCCGGGAGCAGATAAACAGGAGAACGATCCTGACCTGGAGGAAATGAAAGGCCTTATTGATGCAGCCGGGCTGGATCTGGTCATGGTTATGCTTCAGCCGCGCTATAAGCCAGATCGAGCTACCTGTATAGGTAAAGGAAAGCTGACTGAGCTTAAGCATCTGCTGGACGAGCTGGAAGCAGATCAGGTAATCTTCAACGTCGATTTAAGCCCTCTGCAGATCCGCAACCTGGAAGAAGCCCTGGAAGCACCTGTGGTAGACCGCACCATGCTGATTTTAGAGATATTTAAGCAGAGAGCCCATTCCCATGAAGGGAAACTGCAGGTAGAACTGGCTGCCTTACAGTATCAACTACCTCGTCTGACCGGACGTGGCCAGGCCATGAGCCGTCTGGGGGGCGGCAGCAAATTAAGAGGAGCCGGTGAACAGCAGCTGGAGTTGGATCGGCGCTATATTCGCAAGCGCATTCAAGACATCAAAGAACAGTTGGCTAAAGTGGAGAGGACTAGACAGCTACACAGCCAGCGCCGCCAGCGGCAGGGTTTAAAAACCGCCTCTCTGGTGGGCTATACCAATGCTGGGAAGTCTTCATTGTTTAATACCATCTGCCGTATGGCGCATAGCAGTGGTCAGGCTCAGGTGACTGCTGACCAACGATTGTTTCAGACCCTGGATACTACCACCCGCAAGGTGAAACTACCCTCGGGGCGTGAGCTGTTGCTTACAGATACGGTAGGATTCATCAACCAACTGCCTCATCATCTGGTGGCTGCCTTTCGTTCCACTCTAAAAGAAACCGTGGAGGCGGATCTGCTGCTGCATGTGGTGGATCGGGCCGATCAATTATATATTGACAAAATGGCTGTGGTAGAAGAGGTGCTGGAGGATCTGCAAGTAGGGCCGAAACCGATCCTGGTAGTTTTCAATAAAAGCGACCTTTTGGATCCGGAAATGGTTTTAGCCGGTGATGGGGTAAACGTGTCCGCTCATACTGGATGGGGTATGGAAAAATTACTGGAAAGCATCGATAAATTGCTGTGAAATGTCCGCTTAATTGCCTGGACAGTCCCGGTGGCAAGATGTAAAATGAGTTGAATTTATAAGAGTCGAGGAGATTGATGGCATGGCAAGGCCAAACTATAAATGGCGTCAAATGGCAGTTTTGTTCCTGGTATTTGCCGGGTTTTTTTTAATTGGTAATCTATTGGCCGGTTACTTCTCCGGGTCATCGGTAGTAAAAAAGGTGGAGAAGGGCAAGCCGGTAAACATTCTAGTAATGGGAATCGATGCCCGTAATGCTGAGCAGAACTCGCGTAGCGATACTATGATCGTGGCTAGCATTGACCGTAAAACCAAGCAAGTGGTGATGGTCTGGATCCCGCGGGACACCCGGGTACCAGTTTCTGCCAATCACTACGACAAAATTAACAGTATCAACGTTCTCAAAGGGCCGGAAGAAGCCTGTAAGGTAGCTGGAAAGCTGCTGGGCACCCGTATTGATAATTATGTGATAACTAATTTCGGCGGATTTGAGAAGATAATCGACATTCTGGGCGGGGTAAACATAGATGTTGAATCAGCCATGACCCATTACGACCCCAATCCCAAATTGAGTATAAACCTGTCGTCTGGCCCGCAGCGCCTCAACGGAGCTGAAGCGCTCAGTTATGTTAGATACCGGGGGGGGCCAACGGCTGATATTGGCCGCACCGTACGTCAGCAGAAATTCGTGAATGCACTGGCCCAGGAAATGTTTAAGCCTGCTATTATTACCAAGCTGCCTGAACTCGTTCCGGAAATAAGTAAGCATGTAAATACAAATATTCCAGCCTCCGATCTGCTGTTCATGGTGCAAGTGGCCCGTGAATTTGACGCTTCGAGTATAGCTACCCAGACTTTGCCCGGTTACCCGTTTACTGATCCTAAGAGCGGCGCCAGTTATTGGGAAGCCGATCCGGATATAGCCAAAGGGATATTAGATGATTTGTTTGCTGGGAAAACCTATGATGTAGCTCAGGATCCACCCCGTGGAGTGAAGCCTGCTGAAGAACCGGTCACCAACGAGATGTTGCAAGAGGAAGTACCGCCCGAGCTGACCGAAGATCCTTCTGAAGTGGTCGATACCGAGGCTGAAACTGGTCCGGAAGGATATGTTACCGAAGAAGGCGATCAAGCTGGACCGGAAGAAGAAGGTGTGACCGAGGAAGAAGGAGATGCTGAAACACCTGAGGCTGAAACGCCTCCTGCAGAATCAGGATCGCTGGAAGAACCTTCTGCACCTGACCCTGAACCTGAGATCCCCAGCCCCGTTGAGTGAGCCTAACTTACGCAAAAGTAGGAATGACTGCGTAATTGTGTAGGGGGCGATGCCCACATCGCTCCGCAGGATGCACGACATCAATTGTCATCCTGAGGGAGGAACGACCGAAGGATCTTTCCCTCTGGTGCCAGTAAAGATTCTCCGGCTACGCCTCAGAATTATCACTGGTATAAACCCACCGCGGTAAACGAAAACTCTTGCCTGTCATCGCACTTTACAGTACCCCTGATGCTCCTTTCGCTCGCAATGACACAGCGAAAGCTATTTTCACAGCAACCTTAGTTGTATCTGCAAGGATACATCACTAGTCCCCGACGGGGGCAACCTTAGTTGTATCTGCAAGGATACATCACTAGTCCCCGACGGGGGCAACCTTAGTTGTGTTCATAACCCGCAGGGTTTGAATACATCAGGCGTCCCCGAAGGGGGGAGTACCCTAAGGTCGCAATGACAGCTCAGGAGAGTTTCATAGCAATGACATGATGTTATTCCTGCAGTCTCGAACCGACCTCTCTACACCTCAGCCTGATCATTATGGTAGCAGGCCACAACCTCTCCGAAATAGAGCATGTGGTAATCATCATTAGCGTAAGAGCTGGTGCGGATCTCTTCATTGAGGTCCTCGGGATTCATGGCTTGTTTATACAAGGTGCGGCACTCTATGATCAAGCCGCAGTTGTCTATGACTGGTCCGTCTGCAGTCTGGGCTTCCTGGATGGGGATGTGCAGATCCTTGAATTTGTCCATATCCCGTCCGGATAGCTTGCCGGCCTGGGCCAGCATTTCCTTATAACCGTCGGAGTTTGGAAAGCTGACCGTAAAGGTATCAGAAGCTTCCATCAGCCCATAAGTATGGCGGGAAAACCTTACCATCACCATTAAAATCGGTCTTCTCCATATGAACCCCATCATTCCCCAGCCGATAGTCATGGTATTTGAAACACCC
>CAZTZX010000131.1:0-3228 GCA_964618175.1 uncultured Syntrophomonas sp.
TGCAACAGCTGCAGCAGGAATACGGTCGAACCGCCATGGTGGGTGACGGAGTAAATGATGCTCCGGCTCTGGCTTCCGCAGACCTTGGTATTGCCATCGGTGGAGCCGGAACAGATGTAGCCATGGAAACAGCCGATATGGTATTAATGTCAGATGAAATCAAGAAACTGTCCTATGCTATTGGCTTGAGCCGGGCTACGGTCAGGAATATAAAACAAAACATTTATTTTGCCGTGGCGGTAGTATTGATTCTGTTGGCCGGAGTGTTAGCTAAATTAGTATACATGTCCTCGGGCATGCTTATCCACATTCTCAGTGTGCTGATAGTTATAGTTAATGCCATTCGCCTCTTGCGCTATAAGGAGTAGTTGGGTTAGTCTTAACCTAGATGAAGAGGTGATATAGTGCCAGAAAACTGTTGTGCCACCAGCGGTTGCCAGTGCCATTACAGCCGAACCTGTATGAGTAAAGTGCCGATATTTAGCAGCCTTAACCAGGAAGAGATGGCCCAGATCGCTGCCATCATAACCGATAAAGAATACAAAAAGGGCGAAAGCATTTATGCGTTCGGTGAAACTGGTAAGTGCCTGTATGTGATAAATGAGGGCAAGGTCAAGATATTTAGAATGTCCGAAGCAGGCAAAGAGCAGATCATCAGGATTTTGCATCCCGGTGATTTTATGGGTGAGCTTTCCCTGTTTGCCCATTCAGCTGTAAACGACAGTGCTGAAGCCCTTGAGCCTACCGCCATGTGCGTTATTGACGGGAATAAACTCAACCAGATCATGAAAAATGTTCCCGGTATTGCCGTCAAGATAATAGAGGAATTGAGTAAAAGGCTGTTAAATGCCGAGAACCTTATCGAATCCTTAGGTCTTCATGATGTGGAACAAAGAATTGCGGATACGATGCTGAGAATGTCGGAGGGCCAGGAGGAGATAATCCTGTCTATCACCAAAAAAGACCTGGCTGCTCATATGGGTATGAGCCAGGAAACCCTGAGCCGCAAACTGACCCAATTTCAGGAGATGGGCTGGATAAAACAGGATGGGCGTAAAAAGATTCAGATCTTAGATAGAGAAAGCCTACAGACCATCGCCGGCTTATAAAAACATAGCATCAACCAGTTTTGATCTGCACCGCGCTAACCAGCGCGGTTTATTGTTTTTAAGAGGTTTATTGGAGTGATATTTTACGTGCTAATCATAGACAGTAAAGAATATAGTCTATTACTAGCAATCAATTGGATGAGGATTTTGCATGATTCAAAATACAACAAAATTGTCATTCTGAACGCAGTGAAGCAACATTATTTGTGTTGCTTGCAACACATAGGTAGTCCCCGAAGGGGGAATCTAGATCCTTCGGCTTTGCCTCAGGATGACACCAGGATGGTGTGCGCAAGTCGAAGAACCGTCCCATAACTTGTCATTGCACCCTAACGGGCACTACCGATTACAGTCCCTACGGGAAAATGTCTTAGGTTGCGAGGAGCGATAGCGACGTGGCAATCTCCATCAAGCATTACTCTTAATACTTTTTAACCTCTTCTTCCGCAGTCTCGGACGATTCTCTAGGAAATACTTGACAATATTGCCGCTGCATGATATTAGTTAAATTAAGGAAATTGGCCGGCTGGCCGGTCGATAAAATAGATCGTGGATTAGGAGAAATGATTTTGAACAACAAAGAAGCAACCGCCGCAGGCAACACTCGCCAGGTCATTCTGCAAACCGCCAGTGGCTTGATGATGGAGCAGGGCATAAACAATACCAGCCTGAATGATATTGCCCGTGAAGCCGGTATCAGCAAGGGGACTCTCCATTATTATTATCCCTCCAAAGATGAGCTGATCTATGATATCGCTCAGCAGCATTTTACGGTGGTGAAGAGCAGTGTTCTCAAGTGGATCGAAAATGTCAGAGGACAGACCAGTTTTGCAGAGATTTTAAAAGTAGTGTTGGGCTCCTTTTTGGAAGCTGAAACCCGCAATAAGCTGCATTTGTATCTGTTACAGGAAGCGGTTGTGAATAACGAGCATATACGGCAGCGTTTTCAGGAGAGTTACCAAGAATGGCGCACCATTATAAAGGAAGAGTTAGATTTACAGTCGGAATTGTTACAGTTCAATGAAAGTGAAGCCCGGGCCTTATCGTTTATTATAGTTGCCATTATTGACGGGCTGCTTATTCAGCGTATTGTAGGGGGAGATAACATTCCTCTGGATGACATAGTTGATTATTTGGATCGCTGACCCCGAGTCGAATTTTTTTACAGAATGTCGACCGACCGACCGGACGCCAAAAGGAGGAGATGAATTTACCGGTACATCAAGACCAAAACTGTTATAAGGGAGGAATAATTCATGGCGGATATCATGGAATATCAGTTGTTTATTGACGGAGAATGGACTCCTGGTTCTTCGGGGGAGTTCATGGAAGTTATTAATCCAGCTAATCAAGAAGTGGTAGCCCGGGTGCCCCGCGGCAACCAGGATGATGTGGATAAGGCTCTGGCCAGTGCACGAAATGCCTTTGAATCAGGAGTCTGGTCTGGAAAATCCGTAGAGGAAAGAGCCCAAGTACTTATGAATGCCTCTATGATGGCAGTGGCCCAAAAAGACCGGCTGGGTTACCTAGAGGCTTTGACTTCCGGTGCAACTATTCGGCGTACTACCACCGTAGATATAGCTGAAGTAGCTGCTACCCTGCTGCTCTCGGCAATGACAGCCCGAGAACTTCCCCGCGTGGAGCACACCTTATTCTCACCGCCCTGGGTGGCACCCATGCATACTTACTGGAAACGAGAACCTCTTGGTGTATGTGCGGGTATAACCCCGTGGAACTTCCCTTTGATCCTAGCCATATTTAAAATTGCTCCCGCTTTAGTGATGGGCAACAGCCTGGTGATGAAACCGGCCAGCATTACCCCCGTGACTACGCTGGAGTTAGCCAAACTGCTCAGCGATGCCGGTGTTCCTCCCGGAGTTTTCAATGTTATATCCGGCCCCGGTTCATCAGCTGGTAATTATATGGCCCAGCACCCCGAGGTCGATAAAATAGCCTTTACTGGTTCGACCGAAGTAGGTCGTCATATAGCCCATTTGGCAGCCGACAGCATCAAGCGGGTGACTCTGGAACTAGGCGGAAAATCGCCAATCATTGTGCTGGATGATGCGGATATGGAAGTAGCCGCCAATATGTGTCTGCTGGCTTTCCTTTTCCATTC
>CAZTZX010000132.1:0-3209 GCA_964618175.1 uncultured Syntrophomonas sp.
CCAATAAAGGTACTATTTCCAACATGCCATAACCTAACCCCAGGCCCAGCAAACCAAGGAACAATAGCAGTAATGGGGTCATAACCATAAATAAGCCCGACAGATAATTGCTGAAAAACACCGTCTTCCGGTTCAAGGGCAGAGCATTAATCATGGCCGTAGAGCGGGGATTATGCATATAGGCAAAAACCGCTGCCGCAGCTAAAATACTGAATAGAGCAACCAGCATAACCAAAACTCCCGAGGCCCGATAGATGAGATTGGTAAAATAGTCGGGTTCCAAGACCAGGTAATCCGGGATAGAATTGGCAACACCATAGCCAAACAGCAGCATCCCAATTATGTAGGCTGCCAGTATCGGCCAGAATCGCTGTATATTTTTGTAAAAGAGGGCTTTGCTAAATGATAGCCGTGCTGATTTCATAATCTAACCCTCCCAACTCATAAATGAATATTTCTTCCAAAGACAGAGGCAGGACATCCAGCATCAAAGGCTGCAGAGCCGCCGCCTGCTGCAAAACCTGTTCCCTTTCGCCGCGCACCACTAGCTGTACCACACTGCCTACCCGGTTATCAGCCAGAACATTCAGGCTGCTAAAACCAGGCGCCTCACCGTGAAAGCCCATCTGCAGCTTGAAAATATTGTTCTGCAGTTCATCCAGACCTCTTTCCAGAACAACCTCGCCTCGGTGCAGGATGCCCACATGATCGCAAACATCTTCCAACTCTCTTAAGTTGTGCGAGGAAACGAACACGGTGGTCTGACGTTCCGCTACATCCTGAAACATCAGGTTCCACACTTTGCGGCGGGCTACTGGATCCAGGCCATCCATAGGTTCATCCAAGACCAGGACATCCGGCATCATGCTCAAAGTGAGCATAAAAGCGGCGTGTTTTTTCATCCCCCGGGAGAAACGCCTTAGTGCTCTTTTATCATCCAGGGAAAAGACAGGTAAGAGCTTCTGCCAGCGCTCCATGTTAAACTCTGGATAGGCCCGGCGATAGAAATTAACCATATCATCGAGGTTATCTTGAGGGAAAAAGTATATATCGTCAGGTATGTAGGCAACGCGTTTCTTAACAGACGGATTATCGTAGACTTCCTCATCTTCAATTCTAATCGTGCCCTGATCAGGAATCAGTATGCCTACCATATGTTTGATCAAGGTGGTTTTGCCTGAGCCGTTGGGTCCAACGATCCCATATATCGATCCTTTAGGCACATTGATACTGACGTTATTTAATGCTGGAAAACCATCAAAGGTTTTGCACAGACCTTGAACTTCAATCATAAACCGATTCAACCTCCCCTTCCTTAAAAATCACAGTTTATCCAGATGAGATTTGATTTCTTCTTTGGATATACCCAGATAGACCAGTTCCCGGGACAACTTCAGAACCTCGTTTAGCAAGGCTTCGATTTTCTCCTGGTTTTCACCGATTACCACAGCCGCTACAAAAGTACCTTTACCAGTCACCTGATATACATAGCCTTCTCCTTCCAACTCGCGATACGCTCTTTGAATGGTATTCGGATTGATAGCCAATATTTGAGCCATCTCCCGCACCGAGGGAATTTTCTCATCTGGTTTTAATACGCCTCGGATAATGAGATTCTTTAACCCTTCTTTCACCTGTTCAAAAATAGGCTGAGGGTTTTTGGGGTCAATGTTGATAATAGTAATCACCCCCTTAATAACCATTTAGTGTATTAAGTGTACTATGTGTGTTAATACACGTCAAGCGCAAAAATGTAAGGGCAAGTAGGGGGACGATTTCGGCAATGTTGAATAAGCCCTGTTTGGCCTGCCTGGGCCCATGGGTATGCCTCGATGGGGTGTCATCCTGAGGGAGGAACGACCGAAGGATCTTCCCCTCTGAGGCCAGTAAAGATTCTTCGGTTGCGTCTCAGAATGACACCTGACCCCGTAATTGTGCGCACACCATACTTGCACTCATTGTGTTACGATATATGAGAATATTCTTAATTTAAGGGGGGGGAAAGAATTGACGGATAGGAGTCCTTTTAATATTCAAAACACGGTTATGAATACCCTGGGGATTGAAATAGTGGAGTATACTCCTGAGCGGGTGGTGGCTACCATGCCGGTCACGCCCAAGACTCATCAGCCCTTTGGGATCATGCATGGCGGTGTATCAGTGGTGATTGCGGAAACAGTGGCTTCGGCAGGCAGTTATCAGTTTATTGATCCTAAGACCCACCGGGCAGTGGGTCTGGAGATCAATGCCAATCATATACGCAGTCAAAGAGATGGCATCGTCAAAGCCATCGGAACTCCGATACATATCGGACGCACCACTATCATATGGGACATCCGCATATATAATGAAGAGGAAAAGTTGGTGTGCATTTCCCGCTGTACTATGGCGGTAATACCAGTGAGCTAATAGTAGCCGAATTGATTTTTCTCCCGGTAACCTAAAACTGCCGATATCATCTGAGCAGCATGTAGCACATCGGCCTGGCAGGCTGCCAGGGTGTTTCCATTTAGAACCTCTTCTCGAGGTCCCGACACACTGATGGCCGCTATTGTTTCTCCGTTTGCTCCAAAAATAGGCGCCGCCACACAGCCCGTTTCCAGCAGGGCTTCGCCACGATCGATAGCATAACCCTGCTGGCGAATACTGGTCAACTCCTGTTTGAAGCGCTCCATGTCGATAATGGTGTTCTTCGTTATCGGCATCAGCGGCTCGTTCTGCAAATACTCCTCTATCACCTGGGGTGTTTGCCAAGCCAGCAGGACTTTGCCAACACCGGTACAATAAGCAGGAATACCGGCTCCTACTCGGGGAGCCATGACACCGCTGCCTCCGCTGCGAGTACTGACCACCAGGATCGCCATACGCCCCGCATAGATAGCGACGTGCACGGTTTGTTTGTAGTGATCCACCAGTTGGCGCACAACCGGTTCTGCTGCTGTCGTCAGTTTTATATTACCGGAGTAAGCCATGCCCAGTTCGAAAACCTTAACACCCAGGCGGTATTTACCGCTTTCCCCCAGATACAAAAACTTCTCTTTTTCAAGGGTCTTGACCAATCCGTGTACAGTGCTTTTCGGTAGCTGTACCTCCTGACTGATCTCGGTAATACCCCATTCCTGTTTCTCCCGGCTAAAAAGGGAAAGAATAGTCAGGGCTCGCTCCACCGACCTGCTCATTATGGTTCCTCCTCTAATTATCGCCTGCGC
>CAZTZX010000133.1:0-3136 GCA_964618175.1 uncultured Syntrophomonas sp.
GTCCCCTGACTTGCGGAAGCACTCTTCCAGGGAGTCGGTTGGGATGATCCAGGGTGGGGCGGAGTTTTGCATGCGCAGGGTTAGGGTTTTCTTGTGAACCTTTTGTTCCCCGGCAAAAACGATGCGCAGTTTTACCTGGAAACTGTGGTCTGCCTGCTCAGTGATGGAATCGATACTTACTGACTGTACCTGGGAGGATCTGGCCAGAAGCAGTTGAGCTTCGGGTGAACCATCCAATAGCCGGGCGGCTAGGGCGGTAGCACCCTGATCCAGGGCAGCAAAGAATATATCAATGGCCTCAGGGGCTGGGACCTGCATGAGATGCTGGTCAAACTGACCGGCTGCTTTCCAGACCATAATCTGATGAGCGGTGTTAGGGGTCTTGCTGCCGTGAGTGGTACTGCCCAAGAAGTGTACACAGAAATGACCGTTGAAGTTATTGCCCCGAATAGCGCCTGCTCCATGAGGCATTCCGTGCATGGAGGCAGCCAGACGACGGCCGTTTTCCAGTTCCACTATTATTGCCTTTCTCTGCCAGCTCCATTTTCCCTGGTAAATACTCTTCATGATTTCCGTATCTGCTTTGGTCAAGGGCTGTACATCAGCATGTTCAGTGCCGGCGCGGCGCTGCACCCAGAAAGCCAAACGAGTATCTACATCCGCTATCCGGGCTCGCTGGTACTTGGGAAAGAGCTGATCAGCTTCCTCCCAGGAAATTAACTCACCAAAAAAGGCGGGGGATGTCACTTCACTTTCGGAGGGCGGTTCAGTTACACTCTGCTGACGTATCCCCATGATGATAGCGATCAGCGCCATTAGCACCGCAGCGATCATGAGCAGCTTTCGATAACGATATAGATCCACCAGCATTTCTCACCCTCCCTTGCCAGTTCTGTCAGAAATATATGCCTCCCCCTTATCTGTTTAGGCATGGATAATAAAGGTATTCCGAGGCCGCCGAAAAATGCTCTGTCATTCTATGAAAACGCTTCTCACCTAAGCAGTAGCGGGGCGATGTGGGCATCGCTGCAGGCGACAGGGTCGTCACTCCCTACGATATGGCATGTCGTGAAAGGTAGGGGCAAACGACCCTGTTTGCCCGTTTTCCGCACGGGGCGACAGAGTCGTCGCCCCCTACGAAAGCCTCCCCTACACCCAAGGGAGTATTTTCATTCATCGTGGTGCGCTTAGCGCATGCAAATTCTGAGACGAAGTCGAAGAATCTTTACTGGCACCGGAGAGAAAGATCCTTCGGTCGTTCCTCCCTCAGGATGACAATGTAGAAGTCGGGTGGGATGATGCCCCTTCGGTCGTTCCTTCCTAATGTAGAAGTCGGGCTGGCTGCCTAGGGACAAATAGGTGTCAGCTTTCGTTAACGGCTGCGTATACATTTATAGAAAAATGTTCGTACCTATGAAAGGGGACTCAATAGGACTATGAAATTAAGAAAACTGTTGGCGATCTCGGTAGCCTTGGCCTTGCTGGTCAGTCTAAGTCCGCTGCCGCCGGTGGCCCAGGCCCAGAATACCGGTATTACTCTGGAGGAAGCTATTCAGACCGCTAAGGGATTGTTCCCGGCTGCTACCCAGTACTCTGAATTTGTATCTGAATATAGCACATCCCCCCAGTCATCCTACTGGCAACTGCAGTGGTCTGCCGGCGAATCCGGTGAGGGAGGCCTAAGTGTTCAGGTCAATGCCCAGACCGGTGATGTAATACATATGTATCGCTGGGATCAGCAGTCGGGACAACCCACCTCGACATCCATGTCGGCAGCAGAGGCTCAGGCTATTGCTGATCGCTGGCTGAAGAAGATCCTTCCGGAAAAATCTGCCCGCTTCCAGCTGATCAACACGCCGGCTATCGTTCCGCTGACCAATAGTGGTTACAACAACTTAAGCTTTCAGTATCAGCGGATAGAAAATGGTCTGCCGGTATTGGGTGATAATGCCTACTTGGAAGTGGATGCCCGCAGCCGTGATATCAGCTCCTACAATCTTTCCTGGACCGATCTTCCTCTGGCTGATCCTTCTAAAGTAGTGGCAGCCAGTGCAGCTAATCAGGTTTTCCAAACTGAGGATATGCTTAAACTGGAATATCTCCTTTCCCAAAGCTGGCTTCTTAGATCATCGCTTCCCCAGCCTGATCCGGTACGTTTGGTCTATCGCGTAAATCACCCCTCCGGGGGCACCATCAATGCTCTGACCGGTAAGCCCCTAGTATTGAAAGAAGGTCAGAATGAACGCTATGCCAGTAATATGAATATGAAAGAAATGGCTATCGGTGGTATGGGTGATGCTGATCAAGCAGCAGCCCCGTCGCTGACACCTCAGGAAATAACTGAACTGGAAAAGCAGGCTGACATAATAACCAAAGAGGAAGCCGCCTCCAAGATAAAACAGTGGGTGGATATTCCCTCCCAGGCGGAATTGACCCGGGCTTCGCTAAACCGAGACTGGCAGAATAAGGATGCGCGTATCTGGAGTCTGAATTGGGGCAATTACCAGGGAGGCACAGAAGGTGAATTCTATGATCTGTGGGCACGGGTAGATGCTACTACGGGACGCGTCTATTCTTTCAACCACTATTCTGGTGAGACCAACCAACCAGGTACTCTTACCGAAGAGCAAGCTCAGGCAGTTGCTCAGGAGTTCATTAGTAAAATCGAACCACAGTTATCCAAACAAGTAAAACTCAAGGCAACTGATCCCTGGAATGTCCGTCCCTTGACTGAGAAGAATTTACCAGCTCAGTGGACGATCCAATTTACCCGTGAGGTCAACGGAGTGCCCTTTTCCAATGATGGTATACGGGTGACTATCTCCGGTGTGACCAAAAAAGTTGCCGAATACAACTTGACCTGGACGGAGCAAAAGTTTCCACCGGTAAATAAGGCCATGGGTTCGGCTAAAGCTTATGAGGTTTTCTCAGACTTGGCACCGATGACTTTATGCTATACTCCCATTACCACTAATGGTGAGACCAGTGAGATGCTGCTGGTTTATAAACCGCAAACGGCGGATAAACAATCTGAATTTGCTATGCTGGACGCCATCAGCGGGGAACCCCTTAACTCCATGGGTGACCCCTTAAACAAAAAACCAGCCCCGCGTAGCTTCAATGATGTAGCCGGGCA
>CAZTZX010000134.1:0-3016 GCA_964618175.1 uncultured Syntrophomonas sp.
ATGACCGAAACATCGAACTAAAACCTGTCACCTGGCAGGTTTTTTCTTTGGGCAAGATTAAAACGGATGCAAGAGGGGACGGTTCTTTCTGTCATGTCAGTCGAAGGATTTCACCACAATTTTATTTATCAGACATGACAGAAAGAACCGTCCCCTCTTGCATCCTCTCTTCCATCGTCTACCATATCACTTGGTTTCGCAACAGCTCACCAGTAGCATTTCCATGAGTAGGTCGGGATCTTGGCTGGTGCTTTTCAAGCCCACATCAGTTTCCAGCAGCAGAGCAAATATATTCTCCAGGGACTCCCAAGAAAAGTTACGGGTAATTTCCATCATCTTGCGTACCGGATAATCCTTTTGGCCGGTCGTTTTGACTATTTCTTCTCGGCTGAGTCCTTTCTCCTGATAATATTTAACGGTAGCCAGGGTTTGAAACTGGCGGTTGATCAGAGCCAGCATAGGTATATTCTCATCACCTTGCGAGCGCAGGTGGTGGTAACCATGGAGAGCCTTTTGGGGATTGCGTGCGGTCATACCGTCGATCATCCCAAATATTTTGATCTCTTCCCGGGACTCCATCTGTCCTTCCCAGCAACTTTCGGGGATGGTTCCGGTGGGGATCATCAGACACAGCTTATCGATCAAGTTCTTCAGATAATACATATCCTGTCCGCTGCGCACCAGACGGTTGATCAGCCGGGCGTGAGCTTTGCGATCCAGATCAGCAAACTGCTTTTCCACCCAAAGAGTGAGTTCCTTTTCACTTAAGCGGTGGCAGGGCACGACTTGACCGTTCTTTTCCAGCAGCTTGACTAGGGGATTGGTAGCATTACGTTCGTCTGAAGTCAGGATCAAAACCTGTTCGGTGGGCATCTGCTGAATATATTTTTCCAGGATGGCTTGAAAATCGCGTAGCCGACTGCTTTGCCGAGCACCCTTACTTAAAAACTCAGGCCTTCTAATAACCACTACTCTTTGCAGAGCAAAAAGCGGGCTGAATTCTAGACTCTCTATCAGCTGCTGGGGGCTGAGATCACTGCTGTCGATAAATACAACTTCCGCTTCCTGACCCCATTCAGATTGCAGGTTGCTGACTATACTGCCTATTTCCTGATCGATACGATAAGCCTCTTCTCCCCATAGATAATAAATTCCCAGCTTCGCCATGGTCCATCCCCCTGCACTTATGATTCCTTAACCTGCTATCATTTTAACACAATATAATTACTCTTAAGATGGATGCTTTACTCTGCGGCTATAGCTGGAATATGCTATAATCTTTTACGGAACGAAAAGCATAGATTAGTAGCTGGTAGAATGCTAGATACTAAGATCTAATACCGGGGGGATGTACGTGGTTAAAACGTTTGATGTTATTATTGTTGGCGCAGGCCCAGCGGGAATTTTTGCTGCTATGGAGATCTGCCGCAGCACGCCAATGAAAATCCTCCTTCTGGAAAAAGGCAAGGCCGTGCAAAAACGTTCTTGCCCTATCGGAGACACCACTCCGGCCTGTATCAACTGCCAGCCCTGTTCTATAATGAGCGGTTGGGGCGGTGCGGGTGCTTTTTCCGATGGTAAACTTACTCTAACCACGGAATTTGGCGGCTGGCTGCACGACTATATGAGTAAGGATAAGTTAACCCAGCTTATCACTTATGTTGACGACATTTATGTGGAAAATGGTGCACCGGATCGGGTTTTTGGGCAAGACAATGACATAGTGCAAGAGCTTAAATATCGAGTAGCCCGGGCCGGACTAAAGCTGATCCCCGCACAAATTCGTCACATGGGTACTGAAAACACGCTACAGGTATTAAGTAATATGTACCAAAGACTGGAATCTCAGGTTACTATTAAAATCGGCGAAACTGTCCAGGATATCCTGGTAGAGAATAACCAGGTCAAGGGCGTCACTACCAGTAAAGATTCCTATTACGCCCCTAATATTATTTTGGCTCCTGGTCGGGATGGTGCCCAGTGGTTCACAGAGCAGGCGGCCCGATTAGGTTTAGTTTTGGATAATAACCAGGTCGATCTGGGAGTTAGAGTAGAAGTACCAGCGGTCACTATGCAAGATTTTACCGATAATGTCTGGGAACCGAAAATTATCTATAACACCCGTCAATTTGATGATGTAGTACGTACCTTCTGTGTAAATCCCAATGGCCACGTGGTGATGGAAAATACCAATGGCATTGTCACCGTTAACGGCCATGCCTTTGCTGACTCTCACAGCAGCAGCAGCAACACCAACTTTGCTCTTTTGGTCAGCCAGGAATTCACCGAGCCTTTTGACCAACCTATTGTCTATGGCCGCTGTATCGCCAGCCTGGCCAACATGCTCAGTGGCAGCATAATCGTACAACGCTTTGGCGATCTCAAACGGGGACGCCGCTCCACCCAAAGCCGCATCGAACGCGGCCTGGTCGAGCCTACGCTGAAAGGCGCTGTACCCGGTGATCTCTCCTTGGTGTTACCCCACCGCTTTCTGGTAGGTATTGGCGAATGTCTGGATGCCCTAGATCAAGCCATGCCGGGAGTAGCCTCCGATCATACCTTGCTATATGGCATCGAAGCTAAGTTCTATTCCGCCCGCCCCCGCCTCACCAACGGCCTTAAAACCGATATTGACGGCCTATGGGCAGTCGGCGATGGCGCCGGTGTGACCCGCGGCCTTATTCAAGCCAGCGTTTCCGGCGTAGTAGCGGCCCGCGATTTGCTGGGAAGTTAACAGGCGCTCTCAGCACTGTATATGTCCAGGTTATGAAAAGCAACAACTTGCATAAGAAAAAGGGGAAGAATAATTCTTCCCCTTAAATGTCGTTTACAGTGAGATATTAGGCGTTGGCGGCTTTCTTTTCCTGTGCAGCTGGTGCCGCTGATTTTCTTAAGAATACATACCAGTAGAAACCGCCTACAAACAACGCTCCGCCAACGATGTTACCCAGGGTTACCGGAATCAGGTTGGCTGTAAAGAAGTTACCATAGTTATACATAGCCAGAATTTGCTCAG
>CAZTZX010000135.1:0-1225 GCA_964618175.1 uncultured Syntrophomonas sp.
CAGAAAATAAAAAACCGGGCTTAAAAGCCCGGTATATTTGACCGTATTACCTTAGAAAGCAGACCGTTGTCTTTGGAAACATTCCTGGCAGTAAACTGGCCGGCCATCCACAGGACGGAATGGAACCTCAGTTTCAGCTCCACATTCTGCACAAGTAGCCGAGTGCATTTCACGAGGAGCACGGTTACCAGAGCGGCTGTTGCTGCGGCGGTTAGTACGGCACTCCCGGCAGCGTTTGGGCTCATTTTCAAAACCCTTTTCGGCGTAGAATTCCTGTTCACCAATTGTGAAAATGAAATCCTGGCCACAATCCTGGCACACTAATGTTTTGTCTTCGAACATCTAATAGGATCCCTCACTTTTTTTGGAGTTAGGGCGAATTCCCGATCAAAGACCGGTTCTTCAGCCCGCATTTTCAATTATATACGGCACCTACAAAAATAGCAAGAATTTCACATAAAAACGAAACTATCGATGGCAACGCTCTGAGACTGCTGCGCAAGTAAGGGGACGGTCCTTCGACTTGCGTTTTTGCGTAATGTGTAGTTGAGTCATTAAACCAAATTGAAAACGCAATTCGAAGGACCGTCCCCTTACTTGCGCTTATCTCCTGATCAAAAGTTTAGGCTTGCGGTTTGGAGCCCTTTTGGTAGGCCTGTTGGGCCTTGTTATGGGTGACCCGGGGGCGGTTGCGAGGGGAAAGTCGCTGGTTCAAATGCTCTTGGATGCTCCGATCGACCACTTCTATATCCTGCAATACCAGGCCCAAGTCTTTAAGTAGTTGATCCATTTCCTTAACCACAGCAACATCTACCACCTTGCTTAAATGGCTGAGATTAAAAGCTTCTATTTCCATAGACTGACAGAAGTTATCCTGCCACATCTGATTTTGCTTGTTCAAGCTGCTGATATCGTCCATTAATCTATGCCGTTCTGCTAGAATCTCTTCTGCAGATGGTGATTTGTCCTCTACCAGCTTCAACTGCTGTCGGGCCAGTTGTAACATATGTTGATACAATTCAATTTGTTGCCGGTAGTTATTCATAATATCGACAATATTACTTTCATTCATAGCAGACCCTCCAACGATCCCTAGCGTTTACGGTCAAAAAACCAGGCTTCAGCTGGTTCATCCTGCCCACTATAAGCCCGGTTAGCTTTCTTCATGTCCTGTACCTTTATTAGTTTTCGACTGGTTGCTTCGGTAATATCCTGCAGTCTTAGC
>CAZTZX010000135.1:1325-2920 GCA_964618175.1 uncultured Syntrophomonas sp.
TATAGACTTGAGCGGTCATATTCAAGCTCCTGCCCTCCTTCACCTTTGAAGTTATTTAATGTTAAGCCGTTTCATCTACTAGAATACCAAGGGCCTGATCCAACATTTGCTTTATACTAGCCGAGAATTCCAGCATCCTTTCCGCCGGTATTTCTCTAATAACCTGCTGACTTTCCGTATCTACCACCTTCACCTGGTAGCGTCCACTGTTTTCATGGAATTTGAACTCCAAATGATAGTTGGTTATCCGGATGGCTTCATTACTTAACTCCACTGCCGCTTTTAGCTTGCCGACATCAACAAATTCTGGCTTGGCCTCCTTGGCCTCCTTGGCCTCCTTAGGTGCCGGTTTTTCCGGTTTTACTTCCACTGGTTTAGCTTTGGCCCGAACCTCCATGTACGGGACATCTGCCGCTATTCTCTGGGCATCTACATGCATCGATTTCGCCTCCCTGCCAAATCATATTATTTATATCGTAATATTTACAAACTATCTTTAGATTTTGATGACTATCGATCATCAGCCTATCAGATCGATCTGTTGAATAATTCCGGAACTGCCGTTTTCACGTAGGAACACTCCCGTGCTACGCAGTTGACCATTTTCCTGGTTTTGACTGTCGCGCATACTAAACTGGGTATCCGAGTAGCCCAGGTAGATAGCGCCGATGCCTTTTTCGCCCAGGGCAAACAACATTTCCTGGCCTTGGGCATCACGAGTCCAGATGCGTAACCGCTCATATATGGAATCAGCCTCGTCGATCCAGCCATTGCCATCCTCATCATAAGCAGCCAGTTCCGCAAAGCCATTACCGGTACTGGGGCCAAATAGCTCAGACCCGTCATTGACCATACCGTCCCCGTTTACATCCAGGCTAAGAAAGCCGCTCCCGGGGCCAACAAAAGATATCTGGTTCATCTGACCATCGCAGTCCAGATCAAATTGAAAGTTGCGTTCCGTCAATGCCGCCGCCGGTCCGTCAAAGTTGATCACCAGCGGATCGATCGGTACGACGGCATCCCCGGCCCGAATGCTGATACTCTCCTGGCTGTAAAAGGTACGGCTCATATTTAACTGCACGGAAATATCAATAGTCTTGCCGTCTGCCGTTTTCACCTGACCAGCCGCTTGAAAAGAAAGCTGTTCATGTTCAAACCTGGTTTCTTGGAAATCGTACTGCAAGCCCCAACCGGCCGGCTGGTTGGGCACCCGGACCTGCTGAGGAGATTGAGATTGATGCGGGGAGGCATTTTTGAAAGGTACAATGATTTTGATCTTCTTCCCGCTGAGAAGCTCCAACATGGATTCTATCAGCTTGATCTTGAGGTCTTCTTCCGGAGTCAACTCCAGTTCTTCTCTGGGTTCCTCTATGGCCAACAGTTGGAGGCGCCGAGCCTGTCGGGATAGATCCACCTGATCAGTTATCCCTTGCTGCACTAGTCGCAGCAGAGGTGATTGCTGCTGAGGCGTTCCTGATCCGTTGTTGCGGTTGCCGACCCAAAACTGCAGTCTTTCTTCCCGGGTAGTGCTTTCCTGCAGCAGGTGGGAAGACTGCATAGCAATTGCGCTGCTCTTTATTATCATTACAAACACT
>CAZTZX010000136.1:0-2868 GCA_964618175.1 uncultured Syntrophomonas sp.
TTGATCTGGCCCGGGAATTAGACATCACTGCTGGTGATGGCAGGGGCAACTTTCATCCCCAGCGTGTTGTAACTCGTCAAGAAGCGGTGACCCTGCTGATCAATGCTCTGCACAACGGAGAAGAACTGCCCGATAAGGGTGAGATCTCATTTTTTGATAGCGGTGCCATACAGGATTGGGCTCGCACCTCAGTAAGCTATGCCTACCAACATGGTATTATCACGGGCTTTCCGGATGCTACTTTTCGCCCTGGGGAACCGGTTACCAGAGCTCAAGTGGCGGTTATGCTAGAACAATTCCTGGATCTGCAGGGCCAGAAGTACCATATGACCGGCAATTTGTTGAATATTAATCTGCCGCTGCGGCAGGCAGTTATTGAGATTGATGGCCAGGAGCATACTTTCGAGCTGGACGACAATCTAGTGGTTTATGGACAAAACTCGCCCGAGCCTCTGACCGAATTAAGTCTCCCTTCTCCAGGCTATTTTGACCTGAACCCGCAAGGGAAATTGGCCTATGCTTGCCTGGCGAGAGATTTGCCTGATTCCAGCCTTGAAATCACCACCAGTCAGCTTAGCTCAGCCCCCTCGGCGCCCAGCAGTTCTGTCAGAACGGTCTCGACCTTGGTTCAATTGGCGGATGAGACTGATAAAGATATGGTGCGAACCTCACTGGATAATCCCGGTACCAGTTTGAATAATACCCGCCAGGCTATGCGGGTGCATGATTTCACAGCTGAAAGCGGTGCTACCGGACGAGGACAATTGGTAGCGGTAATTGACAGTGGGATCGATCCGGGGCATCCGGATCTGCAGACCACCGTGGACGAATATACTACTCTGGTAGACTTTATAGATTTTACGGATGATGGCAAAGTTGACCTTTCCCACATGGCAAAGCCGGCCAATGGCGTATTTACAGTTGCTGGTCAGCCTGTAGATGTGCAAGGAATAATCAATGCCGCCGATGAGTTTCGTTATGGTTTTTTAAGCACTTCGGTTCTGCCCGCTTCTTTTAGTGACAGCTTACAAACCCAGCAGATACTGGTTGTGGCTGCGGCCAGCCAGTATTGGAATAGCTATGATACGATATATATTGATACTGATGGGGATGGAGAAATAACCGATGAAAAGCCCTTAAAACGCTATACCAGCGGTGGATATACCGGTATAGTCGGAGGGGGAGATAAACGACTTAATGTGGTAGTGACTGAGATCTCCAATGATCCGGCTTATGTTAAGCTGGGCTTTGATGGTTTGGGACATGGCACGGAAGTGGCTGGCGTAGTAGCTGCCAACGGTGAAGTGGTAGGTATAGCACCAGGCGCCCAGCTATTGGGTATCAAAATATTGAATCGTTTAGGGCAAGCTAGCATTTCTGTGCTGCAGGAAGCCCTGGAAGTAGCCGGACAACGGGGAGCCCGGGTAGCGGTAGTTAGCCTGGGGCAATACCAGCTCAGCAATCGCGATCATGATCAGCTGAGCGCTACCGCTGAGCTGATGTGGAAGAAATATCAGATGATCATCTGTATGGCCGCCGGCAATAATGGGCCGGGAATTAATACGGTTACCCGTTCCTCGGCTCTGGGCAATGTGATCAGTGTGGGGGCCTATGCTACTCCGCAGATGTGGTATCGGGATTATGGCTGGAAAGTGGAAGAGCCCACCCTGTGGTATTTTAGTTCGGTGGGTCCTTCTGCTGATGGGTTGCTGGCTCCAACCTTGATAGCACCGGGTAATGCTATTTCTACCTATCCTCTGTGGGGGGATTCCATATATCGACTGGAGGAAGGGACTAGTATGGCCGCACCTCATGTTGCCGGTGCGGTAGCCTTATTATTGGATGTAGCCACTCACCAACTGTACAAAAATGACACTCTGGCAGTTTACCAGGCTTTGATCAGCGGAGCTGTGCCTCTGGACAGTTTACAGCCGGCAGAACAGGGATTTGGCACGGTGAATATGATGAAGGCTTGGCAGGAATTAAAAGATATGAACGACTCTTTTACCGCTTATGAGGTAAGTCAGTATAGTCCCGGGTTCGGTTATGGGCAAGGACTTTACTCACGGGGTATGATACCCAGCCAAATGTCGGTGCAGATCAAGAATACCAGCACCACTGGCCGACAGCTAGCCGTGGGCGGGCTATCCGACTGGATTCAGCCCAGCCAGTACTGGCTGCAGATACCGGCGAACAGTGAGCGCCGCATTAACATTGAATATCAGGGACTGGAGGAGCCGGGACTATATAGTAATTTTTTAGTGGCTGATGATATGGACACTCCAGGAACCGATCTGAATATCCTGCAGACCGTTATGGTTCCTCACGATTTGGCTGGTCAGCCTCAAGATACTCTGACCCAAACGGCCAACCTGCCTGCTGGTCAGTTTAAACGCTATTTCCTGCAGGTGCCGGAAGGTACGGGTCAGCTGCAACTGGAACTGGATGTGGGCCAAAAGGGAAGAGCTCGTATGCATGTCATTTCTCCCTGGGGATGGCAGGAAGTGAGCGGCTATGCCGGGGTGGGAGAGACATCGGTTCGTGACCAGGCCAGCCTGACCTTCGATAAACCGGCACCGGGAGTATGGGAAGTGGTCATCTACAGTTCATCTACCCTGAGTGCCTTTGATTTGAAGCAAACCAGCTATACGTTCAAAGCTTCTTTAAAAAATCTAGCTGCGGTTGCCAAGAAAAAACCGAATGAACGCTATTTGATTACTGCTGTGCCCTCATCTTTTCAAGAGGATGAAACAGTCACTGCTACCCTGCATTTCTGGCACTACAACACCAAAGCTCCCGCTGAAGGAGCAGTTATGATCAACGACCGCCTCTATGAACTGGAACAGGGCACGGTCACCCTGACCCTCC
>CAZTZX010000137.1:0-2857 GCA_964618175.1 uncultured Syntrophomonas sp.
GGAATAATCATCCCATGCAATAAACCGGGTATTATACCCGGTTTGCTTTATATAATGATGAAAGGTTTTTAGGGGGGAGGGGGTGGGCAAAACCGTTGCGAACAAGGTCTTTTTTTCACTACGAATAGCGGCCCATCCCCGGGGGGTGTAAAATATATACCAATTCATCACTGGTACCTCATATTAGTTTAAGGCTTTACAACAATATTCACCAATTTTCTTGGCACAACAATTATTTTCACTATATTCTGATCTTTTGTCAACTCCTTGATTTTGGGATTATCCAGAGCAATAGCCCGCAATTCGTCTTCAGAGGCATCTGCAGGAGCCATAATCCGATCCCTGACCTTTCCACTAATTTGCAGGACAATCTCAACTTCATCTTGAATTAGGGCGCCGGTATCATAGCTTGGCCAGGATTGCAGGTGGATGCTTTTGGTGCCACCCATCATTTCCCATAGTTCTTCGGTAATGTGCGGACAGAAGGGACTGAGCAGGATCAGCAGAGTATCTACGGCTTCTTTCAGAACGCATAGATCCTGTTCTTCCTGACCTCCATAGGCATTGATAGCATTAGTCAGCTCCATAATGGCACTAATGGCAGTATTGAAATTGAAGCGCAGCTCAATATCATCCGACACTTTTTTGATGGTAGCATGAGTCTTAAAGCGTAGAGCTTTAGCAGCCGGATCCAGTTCCTTATAATCGGTCGGCAGACTGACTCCCTGTATAGTTTCGATATTATCAGTGACCAGACGCCAGACCCGGTTCAAAAAGCGGTAAGCACCTTCAACACCTTGTTCACTCCATTCCAGGTCTCTGTCTGGTGGTGAGGCAAACAGGATGAATAAGCGAGCTGTGTCGGCTCCATAACTGTGGATGATATCCTCGGGGCTGACCACATTACCTTTGGATTTGGACATCTTGGCACCATCTTTTAAGACCATGCCCTGGGTGAGAAGATTGGAAAAGGGCTCCTGAACTTTCAGCATTTTGATATCATATAAAAATTTGGTCAGGAAGCGGGCATACATCAAATGCAGAATGGCATGCTCCACTCCGCCAATATACTGGTCAACTGCCATCCAATAATCAACGGCCTCGCGGGTAAAGGGGAGTTCCGTTTCGTGCGGGCTGCAGAAGCGGTCAAAATACCAGGATGAGCAGACAAAGGTATCCATGGTGTCAGTCTCTCGGCGGGCTTCACCACCACAGACCGGACAGGCTGTATTATAGAATTCCTGCACATAGTTGAGCGGTGATTCTCCGGAAGGACGAAACTCCACTGCCATGGGTAGCATAACTGGCAAGTCTTTAATAGGGACCGGCACGGTGCCGCACTGAGGGCAATAGACGATGGGAATGGGCGCTCCCCAGTAGCGCTGACGAGAGATGAGCCAATCGCGCAGCCGGAAGTTTATAGTTCCTTGGCCTATAGCTTTCTCTTTCATATAAGCAATGACTTTGGCCTGGCCTTCTGTTATGGAACAGCCATCAAAATCTCCCGAGTTTACCATCAGGCCATCACCTGCATAGGCTTCTGTCAGCTGACTGCCATCTAAAGGTGTATCCTCGGCCTTTATAACTACACGGATAGGAATGGCATATTTACGTGCAAAATCAAAGTCTCGCTGGTCATGAGCCGGCACAGCCATAATGGCGCCGGTGCCATAATCCATCAAGACGTAGTTGGCTATCCAAATGGGAATTTGCTCACCATTCATGGGATTGACCGCATAAGCTCCGGTGAAAACCCCTTCTTTTTCCGCCTCAGTGGAGGTGCGGGCCATTTCATTCAAGTGCTGCATACGGCTGACGAATTCTTTAACCGGTTTTTCTTCAGGACGGCCGGCCACCAGTTTGGCCACCAGGGGATGTTCGGGAGCCAAGACCATATAAGTGACCCCAAAAACAGTGTCAGGGCGAGTGGTGAATACGGTAATTCTCTCGTCCAGACCTTCGATTGCCATGGAGAATTGACAACCTTCACTGCGTCCGATCCAGTTCTTCTGCATGGTTTTGACTTTGTCAGGCCACCCTGGCAGCATTTCCAGATCATCCAGAAGACGCTGGGCATAATCAGTTATCTTGAAAAACCACTGTTCCAGCTGCTTTTTATCTACCGATGCTTCACAGCGTTCACAGGAACCGTCCACTACCTGTTCATTGGCCAGAACCGTTTGGCAGGAGGGGCACCAGTTTACCGCGGCACTCTTTTTGTAGGCCAGGCCGTGTTCATATAGCTGCAAAAACATCCACTGGGTAAACTTATAGTAATCAGGGTTACAGGTAGCTACTTCCCGAGTCCAGTCATAGCTGGTTCCCAGAGTTTTAAGCTGGGCTTTCATATTATCTATGTTAGCAGAGGTCCATTTTGCTGGGTGGGAGCCGTGCTTGATAGCCGCGTTTTCAGCGGGCAGGCCAAAAGCATCCCATCCCATGGGATGTAGAACATTATATCCGTTCATAGTTTTGAATCTGGCCACTACGTCACCGATGGCATAATTGCGCACATGCCCCATGTGTAAATTGCCAGACGGATAGGGAAACATCTCCAGAGCGTAATATTTGGGGCGAGTTGTATCTTCAGTTACTTCGTAGAAATGGTTTTCTTCCCAGTAGGCCTGCCATTTGGCTTCGATTGCCTCGAAGTCATACTTGCGCTCCATAAGCGTCCTCCTCGTTTCTATTATTAGCATAGAAATAACAAAAAAACCCTCATCCCGGTCAGGGACGAGAGTAATATTCCCGCGGTACCACCCTTATTGACAAATAAATAATGGTGGAGCTAGAGGGATTCGAACCCTCGACCTCTTGAATGCCATTCAAGCGCGCTCCCAGCTGCGCCATAGCCCCA
>CAZTZX010000138.1:0-2699 GCA_964618175.1 uncultured Syntrophomonas sp.
TCTGAGACGAAGTCGAAGAATCCTTACTGGTAATAGAGGGCAAGATCCTTCGGTCGTTCCTCCCTCAGGATGACAATTAACAAACCTCGTGCAGCCCCAGCCTGCTCCTGACACTTCTGTACACATTTTCCCACCACTTCTCATACAATTGCATAGGATCACATTGTAAAGGGCTGATCGGGTGCGCTCCCTAAAAGAGCCTCCTTATTATTATTTTGGCGGCCGAACTCTACGGCTTAAGATCCCTCTTATGGAGGGAAACGATGTTAAAGTATTACAATGTCTTTTGAATCTAGCCCCTCCGGCCATGGTGAGCAAACCGGTGCCAGTGGACGGAGTCTATGGTCAGGCTACCCGTCAGGCGGTCAAACAATTCCAGCGTTATTTCGGGCTGCGACCGAATGGAATAGTAAACCAGGAGACTTATTACCGTCTTGGCCATCGGATAGGCAACTACGCCCATAATGAGCCGATATTTTCAGCCCGGCTGGTGGGAAACGGCACCCGCGGCCCGGATGTAACCATTCTGCAAAACCGTTTGGCCTCTTGCCAATGCACCCGGATGAACCGGCCTGCTAATGGCCATTTTGACCTGGCCACCGAACAAGCTTTATCTTCTTTTCAGAGTTACTTTCCCGGGGAGTTAAAAGTCGATGGAATAGCCGGGCCTGAGGATTACGACAAATTAATATCCTGGTGCCCATTGGGCGGCCGTAATTTAAGAAAGGGACGTCATGGGCTGGACACTTACCTGCTGCAGTATCTCCTTTACCAACTCCATTACTATAACAAAACGCCGGATGGATTTTTCGATCAACGTACCGAAAGAGCCCTGCTCAATTTTCAAACTGATGCTGGGCTCACTGCCGACGGGATAGTGGGCTGTAAAACCTATCTGGCCCTGGGCACCAGCCGTCCTTTTCCTGATCATCGCTATTTCTACCGGGCTGGCCATCAGGACAGTGTAGCGCAAATAGCCCAGTTATTTAACAAGAAACGAGAGGATATTATTAAAAGTAACCAGTTGATCGGGCCAGATTATTCGATTGAGCCGGGTCAGTTGCTGGTGATACCGCCTCCCCTGACCTTTCATCTGACTATTAAGGGAGATACCCTGGAAAGTATTGCCCATCAATATGCCATTCCAGCCGCAGACCTCTCCCAAGCTAACCCCTGGTTTCCATCCGGCACCATTTGGCCGAATGACATGGTGGTGCTCCCCAGACACCGTTTGGATGGCAACGGTTCCATAATGTACCTGGAGCAAAAGCACCAGCAGTCCAAACTGCAACAGTTGGATCTCCAGGATTTCAGGGTCACTACTCTGATCCGCTCAAACATCGACCCTTCTGCCCGGCTGTTCAGCTCGCCGGATCATCGTAAGGCGGCGATTTTGGAATACGATCGTTCCGAACTCAAAATATACGACCGACTCAGTGATACCACCCGATCATTTCGCCTGGCTAATCAGGCCCAATACCTGAGCTGGTCACCCGATAACCATAAACTGATAGTTGATGGCCATCTAATAATCAGTTCGGCTAATGCCCAACCTCGTTTCAAGCTGGAAGGTGCCCTGGGACAATGGCTGGCTGACAGCCATACCGTGCTATATCGGCAAGGCAAATACCATCTGCGCAAAGTCCATAGTGAGACCGGCCGGGATCAGCAAGTATTGTCCCTGCCTGGTGAAGATATGGTAGGTTTCCATGTGGACACTGCCGGCCATCGATTGGTAATATTCACCCAACCTCCGCCCAGCCGTTCTACTTTGACCTATTATTACAATTTGATCACAGAAGAATTGACCGAATCCGGCTGTAATGATCATAAGGCCGTCTGGTCAGATAACGGGGAACTTTTATTGCTGGTGGCTCGCGATTATTATGGTGAGTTTTTCCCCTGGTTCTATCAGCGGTTGCATCTTCATACACCAGGAGCACCGGGACAGGAATTAGATTATCTGCAGGCTAAAAGCAGCGCTATTTCCCCGGGCTGTTTTTCTCCCGACCATCAGTTTTATGTGCTAACTCTAATGGTTCCCCGCCTCTTTTATTCACTACCGCAACAAGCCGGTGATATGTTTATAAAGCGCATAGGCTCTCGAACTATAACCCAAATTACTCTTAACCAGACCATCGGCGACCCGGTCTGGATAGACAGATAATTAACGTTTCCGCCGCAAAAGGCTATACTTACAAGAGAAAATACTGGGAGGACAGTGCAATGAGTATACGAAGAGATTTTTTTGAGAATGCTACGGAGCTATTGACCCAGCTTCCCCGGGGAGCCTTTCTTTCTGTTCGCGGCAATGGCATAGCCAATACCATGACTATCGGCTGGGGAATGATGGGGTTCATATGGAGGAAACCGATTTTAATGGTGATGGTAAGGTTTTCCCGCCATACTTATGGTTTGATGGAAGCTTCTGATACCTTTACGGTTAGCTTTCCCAGCTCCGACGATTATAAGGAACTGCTGGCCCAGGCCGGCAAGCTATCCGGACGGGATATGGATAAATTCAAGGATCTGCACATCCCGATCCAGGAAGCTCAAACAGTTGACGGACCAGTCATAGACAACTGCGGCCTGATAATAGAGTGCCGCACCTTGTATAAACAAGCCATGAATCCCAACGATCTGGATGAAGAGATCCGCACCAGCTCTTACGCTAATGATGATTACCACATGCTCTATTT
>CAZTZX010000139.1:0-2595 GCA_964618175.1 uncultured Syntrophomonas sp.
TTCATCCGCTTCGGTCAAAGCCAGATAGAGAATTTTCTCATCAGGTGAAAAAGCTAACCCGTTGGGATACTGATGGTATTCGCCTTCCAATTGGATCTGTCCGTTTGGATAAATGCGATACAGCCCCATAAAGGATAGCTCGGGCGGACGGCGTCCCAGCCCATAGGGGGGATCGGTAAAATAGATGCTGTTGTCGGATCTTACCGCTACATCATTGGGTGAATGCAGCTTTTTGCCCTGGTAGTTGTCAGCTATTATCTCCAGACGGCCATCCGGGTCAAGACGGCTGACCCGACGGGCTCCATGTTCGGCAGCCAATAACCCGCCCCGTTTATCATAAGCCAGGCCATTTGCATTGTGACTGGGACGACGAAACACCTCCAGAAGGGTGGGCGGTACCCATTTGTAAATGGTGTTACCGGCTATATCACTGAATAGCAGGAAGCCCTCTTCTCTATTCCACAGCGGCCCTTCCGTAAATAGAAAGTTCTCGGCGATCATTTCGAGGGGACTGATGTCATCCATTTGTAGCGGCGGCCAGAGGGGGCTAGCCTGATCGGTGTCTTTATGCATCTTTTCTCCTGTCCAAAGTACTGTATGTTTATAAGCTTTGTCTAACCCGAAGTCTAGTTGTCAACGACCCTGGCAGACCCTTAAAACACTACAACTCTATTGCGTCCTCGCTCTTTGCCTTGTAAAAGAGCTATATCAGCGTTCTTAATGGTACCTTCAATCCCCAGGGCTTCACTGTATTCTGCTACTCCCAAAGTCAGGGTTATGGTGAAACTTATATTTTCATATTGCAGGGTTTGTTCTTCTAGTACATGTCTAATCCTTTCGGCCAAAATATCCGCTCCCTGGCGATCGGTATCCGGCAAGAGAATTAAGAATTCTTCTCCTCCCCAGCGGGCTATTATATCTTGTTCTCGGCAGCAGTCGGAAATCAGTCTTGCTATATTGGCAAGAGCAAAATCGCCGCAATCATGCCCATAACTATCATTGATATTCTTAAAATAATCGATATCGCCGATGATAACTGAAAATAAGGATTTGCTTCTGTTGTACCTTGCTTGTAATTCATTGAGCATTTCCATTCCATATCGGCGGTTATATAGACCTGTTAGTGGATCTGTAGAAGAAAGGTCTTGAAGTTTTACAATCAAATCCTGCAACTCTTGCTTTAGAGCTTGCTCTTCCTCCATACTTTTCTGGAGCATTTCAACACCTTTGGCTAGCTTTCCTATTTCGTCTTTTCTTTGCACAAACGGGATCATAATATCGCTCTGTCCAGTGCTAAGGTTTTCTATCGATCCTACTATGTTATTCAACGGTCTAACCAATCTTGTTTTTAGGTAAGTGGGGATAAAGATAATGATCAATATGCTGGCCAACATCTGTAATAAACCACTGACAAAGCTATAATATCCCTTTTTCATGTTCTTTTCGTTTTCAATAGCGAATACTTGGATGGCTTCATCGGCAAGGAGAAGAATAGAATCAAGAGCAGGAACAGACAATTTGGCGATTTCCGCATGGGCACCTTCATAGATTTCACCTTGCAGAGCAAGTTGTAGCAATCTATCTTGATTAGGTCGGAACTGCTGGTAATATTTTTCTTCAACTGTTGCCAATGCTACTATGAGCGTATCTGAATCAAGTACTTGAACCTCATCTTCCATGTCCGCCCAAATCTGTTTAGATTCTCCTCTCAAAAGGAGCAATTCAGCATATTCATCCTGAGTTAATAATTTACTCCCAGTAATAGCCGATGTAAAAAGGGAAGATTCGTGCCCAACAATACTCCTGAAGTGAAGACTGTCAATGATCAACTCATAATAAGCACTTAGTTCCTTATCCAAAGGGCGTTTACCCATTTTCTTAAGTGTCGAGCTGACCAGATTGATATAATCAGTGCAATTGGTAAACCATAAAGTTCGACTGTTAGGGTCTCTTTGCAGTAACGGTTTTTGGGATTCTTCATCCATATGGTTGCGCAAAACTTTTAATTGAGCATACTCCTTACGGAGCAGTTCTGCTTCGTGGGGATATTTATTCTGCATGATCGAAAAGCCCTTCTCAAAGGCTTCATCAGCTTCGCCTCTTCGTTCATCAATAAAAACCCGATTTTCAGAAGAAATAGGATCATTTGCGGCCAAAACAACATTCGTCCGTCCTCTTTCAAACATAAAGTTTTTCAGGGCAACTGTAAAAGGACTGGTTATGTCTTGAGTTGTTTTAAGTTCTAGGGCATGCTGATAACCTGCCCACCCAAGATAAAGCCTGGAAAATGAGTAAATCATAATTATGAAGCATAATATAGTCACTAATATGGAAATCTTAAACAGGATGGAACTGTGGGTATGCATACTTTTTAATTTAGCACCTAACATGAACCCA
Source organism: uncultured Syntrophomonas sp. (assembly GCA_964618175.1). Classification (GTDB taxonomy): domain Bacteria; phylum Bacillota; class Syntrophomonadia; order Syntrophomonadales; family Syntrophomonadaceae; genus DTU018. The sequence continues at coordinate 2,398 of CAZTZX010000139.1, forward strand.
CTCCCAATCCATTTCTACATACTTTTCTCTGTCCTGATACTGTATTCTTTATAAGCATTTGTTTGCGGCCTAAGCTCGAATTAATAACAGGGTGGTTGCCGGCCTGGAGCCTGCGGGTTAATACCTTTCTCTTCTTTAGCTGACGATCAGCTTATCCGTCCCTAGTATGTGCTGTTCGATCCACTCTACTACAAAATC
>CAZTZX010000140.1:0-2550 GCA_964618175.1 uncultured Syntrophomonas sp.
TGCCTATGACTCGCGCTGATGCCCGCTCTTTTGTTCGCTTCTTTTTCTCAGGAGCCTCAGAATTAGAAGTGGATAAGCAGGGAAGAACAGTATTGCCAGCGAATTTAAGAGAATATGCAGGAATTGATAAAGATGTTGTCATTATTGGCGTAGGATCTCGTGCTGAGATTTGGGCCTGTGATAAATGGGTAGAATACAATCAGGAAAAGGCCGGGCAATACGAGCAGCTTGCTGAAAGCCTTGTAGACCTCGGCATTTAGGAGCGGTAACTTGCATCTGCCAGTATTGCTTAATGAGGTCATATCATACTTAGCGGTCAATCCTGCCGGTACCTATGTGGATGGTACGGTAGGAGGAGGGGGGCATCTGCAGAGTCTCTTGCAGGTGTTAAACCCTGAAGCCAAAGTCTTGGCCCTGGATAAGGATCTAGATACCTTGGCAGCGACCAGCCAAAGTTTTCAGCATGAGCCGAGAGTTGTTTTTGAACACGAAGACTTCCGTCATCTTGACAAAGTGCTGGCTAACTACAATCTGACTAAAGTGGATGGTATATTATTGGATCTAGGTGTATCATCTTTTCAGTTAGATAGGGAAGATCGAGGATTTAGCTTCCATGACGATGCCCGGTTAGACATGAGAATGGATCGACACAATCAGTTGTCTGCTTGGGATGTGGTCAATACCTATGACCAGGCAGACCTGATAAGAATACTGTATCAGTATGGTGAAGAAAAATACGCCCGCTCAATTGCCGGTAAAATCGTTAAGGTACGACAGGATCAATCGATTGACACTACCTTGGAACTGGTGGAATTAATTAAGTCTTCAGTTCCAGCCAAGTATCGGCGGGAAAAGCATCCGGCGCGCAAGACCTTTCAAGCTCTGCGCATCGAAGTAAACGATGAACTGGGCGCAGTCGAAGCAGTACTTCCTCTGGCGGTAGACCTTCTCAATAAGGGTGGACGCTTATGTGTAATTACATTTCACTCTCTGGAAGATCGCCTGGTAAAGCGTTTTATGCAGTGGGAAGCCCGCCAGTGTATATGCCCGCCGGGATTGCCGATATGTACGTGCAATCACCAGGCCAGACTGGAAATACTAACCCGTAAACCGATACTTCCCTCAGCGGAAGAATGTCAGCACAACTCGAGGGCACGCAGTGCTAAACTCCGGGTAGCCGGCAGAATCTAGTTCTACTAGTCGGGGAGGAAGAATAGAATGATACAGGCAGGCTTAGATTATTCAAACAATTGGGATACCGAGTCTTTTTATCGACCAGTGCCCCAGGTTAAAAAGGTACGCCGCACTTATCGAAAATCTAATCCCAAGGGTAAGGTTTTTGTAAAAGCAGCGGTGGCTTTGTTCGCCTATGCCTTGATTCTGGTCTATCTTTGCATAAAGGGCGCGACCTTGGGATATCAGATCGTAGAACTGGAAAAGGACATACAACAGATGGAAACGGCTAATCAACGCCTTGAGTATGGTATAGCTGAGAAATGCTCTCTGGGTTATGTTGAGATAGCAGCTCAGGAATTGGGAATGGAAAAAGCCGATCAAGGCATAACAGTGGCGGTGCTACCGGAAGTTGAGCCTGTAATAATAGATGAAAGCCATAACGGAAGCTCTAGTCAGATAGGGCAGAATCCCCTGAATAAACTCTACAATAATCTCCTCATGCTTGCCCAAAATAATTTATAATGCAGTGAGGTGAACCTCCATGCAAACAACTAATTTACAGGTACGAAAGCGTATTGCCACGCTTTTTTTCTTGTTTACAATGGTTTTCCTGTTGCTGGGTACCCGCGTTTTTTGGGTTCAATTTGTACGTGGAGCCGAATTATCGGAAAAAGCTCTGCAAAATCGTATGCGGGATATCCCGGTGGAGGCAAAACGCGGCATAATTTATGATCGGAATGGCGAGGAATTAGCGATCTCTATTAGCGCTGATTCGGTATATGCTATTCCTGCTGAGGTGTTGGCTTCTGAGAAGGGCAAGGAGACTTCAGCTAAACTGGCGTCTATTTTAGACACGGATGAGAATGATTTACACAGCCGCATCACGCGCAACAGCTCCTTTGAGTGGGTCAAGCGCCAGATCGAACCCGAACAAGCTCAGCAGATCAAAGAAGCTGACCTGCCCGGAATTGGACTTACCGAGGAGAGTCGCCGTTATTATCCCAAAAACACCTTGGCAAGTCATATTCTAGGCATTTCTGGTGTCGATAACACCGGATTAGAAGGAGTTGACTTCTATTATAATGAACTGGTGGGCGGAACCAAGGGCAGAATAGTAGTGGAGCACGACGCGGCCAATCGGCCTATTCCTGAAGCCACCCATAAGTATATCCCTCCGGTTGATGGCGCCAATTTGGTTCTCACTATCGATGAAACCATTCAATACATAACTGAACGGGAACTAGATAAAGTATTTAAGGAGCGCCAGGCCAAATCAGCTGCTGCCATAGTTATGGATCCTGATACCGGAGAAATACTGGCTTTGACCTCACGTCCCACCTATGATCCCAACAGCTATCAGGAATTTCCTGCTCA
>CAZTZX010000141.1:0-2537 GCA_964618175.1 uncultured Syntrophomonas sp.
AAAAATCATATCTCTCGCACTTCGGTTCTTGCTGTTCTGTTTTATCAAGATCTGTCGCACCGCTCGGCGGCGCAAGATTTATAATATCATCGGTGCCGACAAAAGTCAACACAACACATAATAATTTCTTAACCTAAACTTAATAAACGATTTACCTAACTATTATATTACAAATAAATTCGCAAATTTATTCTAAACATTGCTTTCTGATTATATAAGGAAGATTAAAACCAACCCGCTGATCTGCTTATTCGATAATTGAGCCATTTGCCACGGTCGGTTCGTTTGACAGAACCCCAGAGCGATGTTATCATACTAAATGTTGTTAAACTAACGCGGGATGGAGCAGTTGGTAGCTCGTCGGGCTCATAACCCGAAGGTTGCAGGTTCAAGTCCTGCTCCCGCAACCAATGATTTGAAGCATTCCCAAAGGGAATTAAAATAGGTGGTCCCCGAAGAGGGCAACCAATGATTTGAAGCATCCCCCAAAGGGGGATTGAAATAAGTAGTGCCCAAGGGTCTGATATAGAAAATAATCCCCGAAGGGATTATTACAAAAACCACCCGCAGGGCCAACCAAATCCAGCTTCCTAACACCAACCAGTGTTGGAAAAGCAAAGGTAGCCCTTACAGGGACTAACCAAAAGGATCTGGAGGAGCGCCCGCAGGGCCAACCATAACAAGATCCCAAACACCAAGCAGTGTTGGAAAAGCAAAGGCTGGTCCCCGCAGGGCCAACCAAATAAAAACTACAATTCTAAACAAAATGCAAAGCCTCCGATTTCGGGGGCTTTTTTTGTTTTTAGATCACATCTCAAACCCATACAGTAATCAATTAAACAAATGAATAAAAGGGCCACCCGGGGGGTGTACATATAGGTGTAAGCGTGTGCACTTTCTGGCAGAAATCTAAGAAGATTTCTATTTAATAATTATTGTTGTAAAAAGTGTCATAATTTAGAAAAGCAATATCCTTATTATTGGCAGTGGCAATGTTGATGACCATGCCAATAAGCATGCAAGCAGCGGAGGTTACTGACCCGCTCAATATAAGCGTAACAGCAGACAGCGACATTCCTCAGGAGGAATTGCCCGCGTCGGTGGCAGACGATGCTTTGCCAGTGCCAGACAGTACTTTGCCGGGGCCGGACGGTGCTTTGCCAATGCTGGATGATGCTCTGCCGGGGCCTGATGATGCTTTGCCGGGGTTGGACAGTGCTTCCACCGAGCCTGCAAAAATTGAATTTAATAAAAACTCATTGACTGCAAGCCAGAATCCCTTCTGGCCCGAAGGCAGCACTGTGTCTGTGTGGGAAAGAACATATGAGCAGATTTACTTAAAATGGACACCGGCCGAGAAAGAGGATGGCGGTAACGTGGTAGACTATACTGTCCTCATATACAAAGATAATGTACTTATCCGCACAGCAGAACATCTTAGTGGTCCTGAGTATTTAGCTCTCCTTATTTTGGAGGATTCCGTTCTTTTTCCGGATACAAACTACAGATTCGATATAGTGGCTAACGATATCGATAGCGGCGAGGCTTCGGAAATACTTTCCCAAACTATCAGCACCCTTTCAGCAGACGGCTTTGCCCCGCCTTATTGGCCTACGGGAAGCCGCCTGAACATAACCGATAAGACCCATAATACGGTTAGCCTAAGCTGGTCCCAGGCCGATGGCAATCAGGATCCTGAAAGTCCAGTGTCTGGCTATAGGATTTATCAGGGTGATACCCAAGTTGGAACGGTTACGGGTAGTTCGAATACCTCCTATACGGTTACCGGCCTTTCACCTGATACTACATATACTTTTAAGGTGCAGGCGGTGAATGAAAAGGATAAGGAGACAATCGATGGTCCCATCGTCACCGTCACTACTAATCCCCAGACGGCACCAGGGACTACTGAACTGAGGCTTAATGCCCCGCGTAAAAATATTAATGGCTCTCTTTATATGGGTGACACGGTAAGCCTTGAGCTGATGGCCGCCGAAAGCGGATTAGCGCCTACGGTTACGGTCGCCTATGAGGAATGGAATATCGAGCCAGATGCAGTCAACGCCAAAACGAAGGATATCACACTGGCCGAAACACCCCTCGACAGCAAAATCTATAAGGCGGATTTTGTGTTGACCGAGGGGATAAGTAAGCTGACCTCTCTGCAAGCTGAAGTTCAAGGTGAAATAATAACTACCGAGCTAAACCTTGCTGTAGCAGGCAGATTGACAGTAGAGGTGAATCCGGGCCCCGCTCCGATAAATCCTGAGGAAGAAGCGGAATTCAACAAGATCATAGCCGGGTCCTTTGTCAGGGTGAGCAAAACCGGTGCGATTAGCCTTACTTCACGGTTTCCGGAGGGGAGCCAGGAGGTCATTTTAGAAGGTCTGGATGAAGCAGACTATGAGCTACGGCATTTCCTAGGCTATGACACGCTGCTTTACAAGGATCTATCTGTCGTAATAAAAGCAGGATTAGAAACCGAGCTGACCTATGAACCAAAAACCCCTGCCCGGGTTAAAGTACGGGTTGTGGAC
>CAZTZX010000142.1:0-2511 GCA_964618175.1 uncultured Syntrophomonas sp.
GCGCAAGTCAGGGGACGGTCCTTCAACTTGCGTTTTCCCCAAGTCGGAACTATTAATGAACGTTTTTCTTAAAAACGCAAGTTGAAGGACCGTCCCCTGACTTGCGCGGAACATCGCTTGCCTGGTGAATTATATTTTAGCCTCTCAGGGAGACTATTAGGTACTAATATTGGCCTGGGAGGATTATGATGGAGTATGCAACTGTTCTTATTAGGACTGTTTTGGCCTTTGTCACTCTTTTTGTGGTAGCGAGGCTGCTGGGGAAACAGCAGTTAAGTCAGCTGACTTTTTATGAATACATTACCGGTATCACTATGGGGGACATTGCTGCCAGCATTGCTATTGATGCGGGACGCAGTCCTTTGTATTATATGTTGGCGTTAGTAGCTTTTGCTATTCTTACTTTAGGAACGGGGGTGATCACGGAAAAAAGCCGACCACTGCGAAAACTGATTGAAGGTGAACCGGTGGTGCTGGTTCACAATGGCAAGATATTGGAACATAACATGGCTAAAAGTGGCTACAACATGGAAAACTTAATGATGCAGCTTCGGGAACGAGATGCATTTGATATTAGGGAAGTTGAATTTGCTATCGCGGAGACGGATGGCTATCTAACTGTATTAAAAAAGTCCCAGAACCGGCCGGTCACACCGGCTGATCTGGGAGTAGATACGAAATATGAGGGGGTTCCCTCGGAAATCATAGTGGATGGACAGGTAATCCATCAGAACTTAAAACAGAACCATCTGGACGAAGCCTGGCTGATAGCCCGCTTGCAAAGTATGGGTTATAACAGCCCCCAAGAAATCCCTTATGCTAGTCTGGATAGTGAAGGAAACCTATATGTGGATGATAAACGCGACCGACTCGACCCTATGACTGATATATCTGATTAGTTGGCCGTGGACACTCCTGGAGGAGGATGAGTATGTCAACCATTAAGTTTGGCACGGATGGGTGGAGGGCCGTAATAGCCCGAGATTTTACTTTTGCCAATTGCCGATTAGTAGCTCAGGGTATCGCGGGGTACGTAAACTCCGTCAATCTGGCTAAAAAAGGTATCGTTATCGGTTATGATAATCGCTTTATGTCCCCGGATTTTGCCCGGGAGTGTGCGCAAGTGTTGTTAGGAAATGGGATCAAAGTATATTTGATGTCCCACCCGGTACCGACTCCGGTGACCGCCTTTGCCATTCAGGTGAAAGAGGCTGGCGGAGCCGTGATGATCACCGCCAGCCACAACCCTCCGGAGTACAACGGCATTAAGTTTATACCTGAATACGCCGGGCCGGCTTTGCCTGATGTTACTGATGCCATCGAAGCAGAGATCCAGCGTGTTATTGAATGTGGCAAGGTTTATGAACTGGCTCTGGATGAAGCCACCCAGTTTAATTTGTTTGCAGAATTAGATGTGGATAGTGAGTACCAGGCCCAACTGCTGAAAACCACGCAAGCCGATGCTTTCAAAAACCGACCGCTAAGAGTTGTGGTAGATCCAATGTTTGGAGCCGGTATCGGTTATCTGGATAAAATTTTAACTAAACTGGGCTGCGAGGTTTTCCCTATCAACAACCACCGGGATACCTTGTTTGGCGGATCATTGCCGGAACCAACCGACCTGAATCTGGCTGATTTAAAACGAGCGGTAACCTCTTACCAGGCGGATATCGGCCTGGCCCTGGATGGTGACGCTGATCGCTTCGGCATTATTGACAACCAGGGCAGTTTTGTTAACGCTAATCGTTTTATGTCTTTATTATTGGAACACCTGCTCAATACTCGCCAGTTTCGCGGGCCGGTCGCCCGCTCCATCGCTACCACCCACATGTTGGATCGTATTGCCCGTAAGAACGGGTTATCAGCCTTGGAAACTCCGGTTGGTTTTAAGTATATCGGCCAGTGTTTGCGGGAGAAAGGCTGTATGCTGGGTGGCGAAGAAAGCGGGGGCTTAAGCATTTTGGGGCATGTGCCGGAAAAGGATGGCATCCTGGCCTGTTTGCTGGCGGCGGAAATGGTAGCTCACAGCGGTAAGACTCTAGCCGAACTGGAAGCTGAATTGGTCGAAAAATATGGAACCATGATCAGTCAACGCTTGGATATTGAGATCAATCCAGCTGAAAAGCCGACGGTATTGGCCCAGCTGGATGAATACAGACCCAAGACCATCGCCCAAACTGCGGTGGAATCTACCAGCACTCTAGAAGGCTTAAAAATAGTGCTGGAGGATGGCAGTTGGGTTTTGATACGGCCTTCTGGTACTGAACCCTTGTTTAGAATCTATGTGGAAGCCAGCGGGGAAGAGCAGTTGGCTCAGCTGCAGAAAGAAGTCTTGCAGTCCCTGGGACTAAGCTAGAATACAAGCGGAGACGGTTCTTTCTGTAATTTGTTAACTTAAGACGCAGATTTTCTAAGATAATACAGAAGGAAACAAAATAAAAAAATCAGCGTCTTAAGCTCCTATGGTAGAGGAGACTTCAGTCTCCGACGGGCCCCTTCAGGGCCAAAGCT
>CAZTZX010000143.1:0-2483 GCA_964618175.1 uncultured Syntrophomonas sp.
TGGGGAACTGCTCAAGCTATTTCGCTGGCTTCTGCCGGCCACAGTGTTACTCTGTGGGGGCGGGAAGAAGATGGTATTGCCGAAATAAAAGCTGCCGGTGAGAATAAGCGCTTTTTACCGGGTGTTACCATTCCTGCTACCGTACAGATCACCACTGATCTGGTTGAAACTGTTAAAGAAGCCCACATTGTTATCTTGGCTGTGCCTGCCCAGACGGTTCGGCAGGTGTTAGTGAGTATTGCCGATATTTTGCCCACCGATGCACTAATAATAAACACCGCTAAAGGGTTGGAACTTGAAAGTGGAATGCGGATCAGTCAGGTAGCTACAGATGTTCTGGGAGAGGGTGTGCTGGAAAAGTATGCAGTTTTATCCGGCCCCAGCCATGCCGAGGAAGTATCTCGTAGGGTTCCCACCGCGGTCACGGCAGCTTCGGTCAATCTGCAAACGGCCCATCGCGTGCAGGATCTGTATATGGCACCCTGGTTTAGGGTATATACCAATCCGGATGTAGCCGGGGTTGAGCTGGGAGGATCCCTGAAGAATATTATCGCTATTGCGGCTGGTATAATTCATGGACTAGGTTATGGGGATAATGCTCAAGCCGCCTTGATCACCCGCGGTTTAACGGAAATAACTCGTTTGGGACTGGCTCTGGGAGGAGACTTTCGCACCTTTTCTGGCTTGAGTGGGATGGGTGATCTGATAGTGACCTGTGGAAGCCTTCATTCCCGCAATAGGCGCGCCGGAGAAATGATAGGACAAGGAATGGGCCTGGAAGAAACGCTGGAGCAGGTAGGCATGGTAGTAGAAGGAGCCTATACTGCCGAGATAGCTTTTAAACTGGCGGAGTCGTTGCAGGTCGATATGCCAATAAGCAGAGCCTGTTATCATATCCTGCATGAAAAGCATGATCCTCTAGATGAGGTATTCCGCTTGATGATGCGTGGCAAGAAACATGAGATAGAAGAAATGGTCCAACCTTAGTTTGGGGTGGTCGAGTGTGAGAAGATCACACTTTTTTTGTTTTCTGGTTATATTACCGAATATTGATAAATATATTTGTACTGTTAAACGTCAATGAGTAAGAGGGTATCCGTGTCGAAGGGAGGGTGCCTTTTAAAGTCTACATCCGAGGGAGGGAAAATGAAAAGTGGAAGGTAACAACATCTTACAGGATATCGCTGAACGTACCGGCGGCGATATATACCTGGGGGTGGTCGGACCGGTTCGCACCGGGAAATCTACGTTCATCAAACGTTTCATGGAATTGATGGTCCTGCCAAATATTAAGGACACCTATGACCGGGAACGGGCGAAAGACGAGCTACCCCAGAGCGGAGCGGGTAAGACCATTACCACTACCGAACCCAAATTTGTTCCCAATGAAGCAGTCGAGATCACCACGGCCAACGGTCTGTCTTTAAAAGCCCGACTGGTGGATTGTGTGGGATACACTGTGGAAGGGGCTCTGGGTTACGAAGAGGATGATGAACCTCGAATGGTAAAGACTCCCTGGTTTGACTATGAGGTTCCCTTCGAAGAAGCGGCCGAAATAGGAACCAGGAAAGTCATTGTTGATCACTCGACAATTGGCATTGTAGTTACCACCGATGGAAGCATCAGCGACATCGTCCGGGAGCATTATGAGCTTCCTGAAGACCGCGTGATAGCCGAACTAAAGGAACTCAACAAGCCCTTTGTTATTCTGCTGAACTCTATACATCCTTATGATCGCGAAACCTTGAGTTTAGCCGAAGAACTAAGCGACCGTCACGGTGTGAGTGTCATTCCTCTGGATGCAGCCCAGATGACCGTAGAACAAGTCTATGGTGTGTTAGAAGAAGTACTCTATGAATTCCCAGTGCAGGAAGTCAATATCAAGCTACCGCGTTGGGTTGACGAATTGGATGAGGATTTCTGGCTCAGAGAAGGTTTGGAAAACGCTATTCGCGACATACTTAACGATGTGCGCAAGGTAAGGGATATTGACAAAGCCATTGAAAGGCTTTCCGAGGTAGAAAACATCAGCTATGTGAGTCTGGAAGAAATGAATCTGGGTACCGGCACAGCTGCTATCGATGTAACGGTTCCTGAGGAATTATTCTATCGTTCACTCAGCGATGTCAGCGGATTTTCAGTACAGGGAACTCACGACATCATGAGACTGATGAAAGACTTCAGTGTGGCCAAGCGCGAATTTGACAAGGTCTCATCGGCATTGGAAGAAGTCAAGGAATCCGGCTACGGGGTAGTGACCCCCCGCTTGGAGGAAATGTTCCTGGAAGAACCGGAATTGATCCGCCAGGGCAGCCGTTTCGGAGTGAAACTAAGAGCGAAAGCCCCATCATTGCATATCATTCGGGCCGATATTACTACCGAGATCACACCCATAATCGGTACCGAAAAGCAGTGTGAAGAACTGGTCCGCTATATGCTGGATGAGTTTGAAGAAGATCCCGCCAAGATCTGGGATTCCAACA
>CAZTZX010000144.1:0-2477 GCA_964618175.1 uncultured Syntrophomonas sp.
TCCATTCTGGAATCCACTTGTAAGGCTGCAAACTGCTGTATAGCAGCATTCATATCATTTTCACTGACCAGTACCGGCAACACATCAAGACCGGTTAGAATGCGCACATCATCAATGGCCTCATAATTCAAGGGGTCCACCATACCCAGGGTCAGACGCTGCTGATTGACCGATATCGGCAATATGTAGTGTTTACGGATCAAGGTGGTAGGCAAGAGCCTAACCACTGCCGGGTCTATCTTTACCTGGTTAAGCTGCACCTGGGGTATGCCTAAACTAAACTCCAGGACTTCCAGCAGCTGCTGTTCGGTAATGAAACCTCGACGCACCAAAATCTGGCCCAGCTTTTCTCGAGATATTTTTTGCTCAGTCAAGGCTTCTTCCAGCTGTGCTTTGGTGAGCAACCCGTTTTCCAGTAAGATATCACCTAACAGCTTGCGTTGAATAGCCACAATCTTTCTCCTTTATTTGGTCTGTTCAGTACTGCTAATAGTGCTGAAAGAATTATCTCATCATATAATCCTTGCTGATGCCATTATCCAATCAAGAACGAGTCTAAAGTCCTATGAAAATACGCCAGTTGATTTTGTTTCAAATTAACCAGTTACATAATAGCACATCACAGTGCAATTACAGTAATTTTTTGTAACTGTTATGGTATTTCCCCTATAATTCAACACCGCACATCAGAAATCCTTTTCTTCCCTAATATGGATTCGATACTTTTTCACGAAAATATCAGCCGCCGTAAGCAGGATTTTGGTCCCAGGCTGGGTGCGCACCGAAATAACCACCATAAAAGGTAAATTTTCCTGACATTTCCTTTTGTATTTACGAAAACTGTGCATTCTGGTATGTTGGTAACAGATCTAATTAATGCGATTGAAGCAGGGAGAGATGACATGGTGGATCATATCTTTACTTATTACTACTTCCTGGAGGACGATGAGGCTTGTTTGGGCACCATGCGTGAGCTGTTGAGCAGTAAAGGATGGTCTTATACCGATAAAAAATGTCTGGCTACACCGGATGAAATCCCCGCGCCGGCATATTATGAACTGAAAAGCCGTAATGCCCAAGTACTGGTTTTATACTACCGAGCAGAGATGAAAAGCTGGCAGGAGATACGTCAGGAAATAATGGAGTGGGAAAAAGAGGCCGGTGTTGTTGAAGAAGATTTGCTTGGAAAAGTTCAAGTTTTGATAGCTGGTGAAGACAACTGGGCATCCGCCCGGGAGGAATTGAACCAATATGTTAAAACGCCCCCCATTAGTTTTGAACTAATGGATGGTGAAGCTTGGCGCAGTATGGGATCGAGGGATCCCGTCATCATTCTGGCGCGTTTTGTCGCTCTGGATTTGGGCCTCGCCAAATTCTTCGGCGAATATCTGCCCCTCATAGAACTGTCCATGATCCGTTTGCAGATGATTTCCCGGCTTATGCGGGATCGTAACCAGGTGATCACCACAGAGAGAGTGGAATTGGATAATCGCTTAAAACAGTTCCTTCATCTGGATTTGGTGACGGAAGATGCGAAGCAGGCTAGTGTTATTGATGAATACGAAAAACACCTCAACTTGATGTCCAGCGGATATGGCAAAATCGTCAACGACTTCGCCCTTGTTCAAGATGGATATCAGCGCCTGACCGAACTTTTGGAAGGTCTGCAGCGTCAGTTGGCTATAGAGCCTTCCTGTGTTATCAGTGATGAGACCCGTCAGACGATCGTATCGCCTTTCAATCGGAGGCTAGCAGAACTTGATCAGACTCTGGATGACCTGCGCCTATCCCGGGAGAGTCATCAGGCGGCCATCGAAGTGATACGCAGCCGTATCGACCTTTTGATGAGCAAAGAGAACATTGAGACCCAAACTCAGATCCGCAGCCTGATGGAAACTAACACCGCTATCCAAAGGCAGAGCCTTACCTTTCAGTTTGCCGCCGGTCTGATAGAATTTATCGTCTTGGCCTATTACAGTCATTCCTTGTGGAAGAACCTGGCCCCGGGAGCTTATGATGTGATAGCCAGTTGGATCCAGTTAGTGTTTGTGCTGGCCTTCTCTGGCGTGGCTGTCTATTTGACTCATCTGATCGCCGAATGGGTACAGGGAGAGACCCATGTCAAAAACCGCTTACTGATCTCCCTGGTCATAATGGTGATCACTATCCTGGCAGTGTTGATAGGCAGTGTTATGGTGCAGGCCTAGGCTTGCATCAATTTAATAGCCTTAAGCCGCTCAGTCAGTCTTTTTAAATGGGCATCCTCTTCTCTGCCGATTTGCTCCAGCAACAGGCGGGTCTCGCCGTCTTCTGCTAATTTAGCCATGTCCATATATCTGTCACGCGCGGCAGCTTCCGCCTGAATGGCTGCCTCTAATGCTTGTCGAATGTCCATTTAGCTCTCCCCTCGCTTTCCATGATACTCAATTATAGCTTATGTCTGACAATAATTCATCTTCTGCATGCCCTCATCAACA
>CAZTZX010000145.1:0-2473 GCA_964618175.1 uncultured Syntrophomonas sp.
GTAATGAAGTATTCCTGAAGGGAATTGAAATAAGTGGTGCCCGCAAGGGTGCAACCTTAATTGCGACCTTAGGGCGCATCAGGCGTCCTTGAAGAGGGCAATGACAGCTTCTAGTGTCATCGCACCCTTCGGGCACTCATGATGTTCGCTATCGCTCACAATTAATGTTGCGAGGAGCGGAGCGACGTGGCGATCTCTACGAAGACAGGGGGACGTTTAACTTGTCTTCTTCGAGAAGCCAACGGATGTTTACGAACCGTCGCCTAGCTTATTCCGGATATTACCCACCGATTCTGGAAAAAATCCTTAGTATAGTAGAATAAGTATTATAAAGGGAGGTGTATGAAGTGATCTGGATCAAAAACTTTTCCCGCCGGAATAATCATAAAATAATCGCATCAATATTTACCATGATCCTGTTGACTTTACTAATCAGCAGCTTTTCTATGCCTCTGACAGCCGCCGAAAAAGAACCACTGGTATATGTAATGGAGGTGGAAGGTACCGTAACCTTTGGTACCACCCGCCATATTGAAAGAGGACTGCAAGAGGCCCAGGCTAACCAGGCTGATGCTTGCATAATCAGCCTCAACACCCCGGGGGGATTGGTGGATGCCACTCTGGATATTATCCAGGACATGTCAGCTGCCCAGTTTCCCATAATTACTTACGTTAATCCGGAAGGCGGCATTGCTGCATCGGCCGGAACATTCATCCTGTTAAACGGACACATTGCCGCTATGTCTCCCGGAACCACCTGCGGTGCCGCTATGCCGGTGACTATTGCGCCTACTGGAGAAGGCAGCCAGGCAGCCGATCAAAAGACCATCAACTTTCTGGCCGGGCATATGAGAAGCATTGCCAAAGAAAGGGGACGCCCCACTGATCTGGCCGGTCAATTCGTAACCGATAATCTAGTATTAAACAACTCTGAGGCCCTGGATAAAGGCGTAGTAGAGTTTATCGCCGCCAATAAAGAGGAACTGCTCGATAACGTTAACGGCATGGAGGTGGAGGTAAATGGAGAGAGCCAGGTAGTCAACACTGCCGGAGCCCGTATGGTTACGGTGCCTTTATCCGCCAGCGAACAGGCAGTGGGCCTGATCAGCGATCCCAATCTAGCCATGATATTTCTCACCATCGGCATATTCGGCTTGATTATCGGCTTCTATTCACCCGGTTTTGTATTGCCGGAAATAACTGGGGCTATTTGTCTGCTGCTGGGTTTATCCGGTATTGGCCTTTTTCAGGGCAATCTGGCGGCAGGATTGCTGGTGCTGCTAGGCATTGGCTTGATTGTAGCGGAATTACTTACTCCCTCCTTTGGAATCATGGGAGTTGGCGGATTAGTAAGTCTGGTCATGGGGATCCTATTATTCCCCAATGAACCACTGATGCCGGAGCGATGGTTCACCACTTTCAGGTCCACAGCTTTAGGGGTCGGTCTGGTGGGAGCAGGTTTTCTAATGATCGTGGTGATCGGTCTGGCCAAACTGCGGGGCAAAAGCCCCGTGCAAGGGAACATGCAATCATTGCAGGCCGTAGTGATCAGTGACTTGGATCCTCGTGGTCAGGTGCGCATTAGTGGTGAGATATGGCAAGCCCAAGCAAAAGATGGGAATGCTATTAGCCAAGGAGAGTCAGTGCGGGTAGTTGAGCAGCAGGGGCTCTTATTGGTGGTTGATAGAGTGAAACAAAATGGAAATGGAGGTTAGAGTATGGAAAATTTATTATCCAGCCTAGTAGTTGTTGTTCTGATAGTCTACATTTTAGGTTCCGCAATTAAAGTAATCCCGGAATATGAAAGGGCGGTACTGTTCCGGCTGGGACGTTTGGTAGGCTTCCGCGGCCCGGGGTTGATTTTCATCATTCCTGTTGTAGATAGAATAATAAGGATATCTCTGCGAACTTTTGTAATTGACGTACCCCCGCAGGAAGTGATTACCCGGGACAATGTTACCTGCAAGATCAATGCTGTGCTTTACTACCGGGTGGTAGAACCGGACAAAGCTGTAGTAAATGTGGAAAACTATCATGAAGCTACCAACCAGCTGGCCCAGACTACTATGCGCAGTGTAGCAGGAACTGCCGAGCTGGACGAAATACTCTCCGAGCGGGATACACTCAACCAGACCATTCAAAGAATCGTCGATGAAACTACCGATTCCTGGGGAATAAAGGTAGCAGCCGTAGAGATCAAGGATGTAGTATTACCAACGGAAATGACCAGGGCTATCGCCCGACAAGCCGAGGCCGAAAGAGGACGCCGCGCTGCCATTATTCAGGCGGAAGGCGAACGGCAGGCTGCAGAACAGCTCGCCCAGGCCTCAGAAATACTTACCAGAACCAAAGGCGGACTGACCCTGCGTGTACTACGCTCTTTATCCGAAGTCGCCAATGCGCCCAACAACACCATATTGTTCCCGCTGCCCACGGAACTTAGGAGAATACTACCTGGCGACGACTAAAATGC
>CAZTZX010000146.1:0-2424 GCA_964618175.1 uncultured Syntrophomonas sp.
TAGCAGGAGCTGACCGAATATATCTAGCTCTGGAAGGACTGGGGAATCATAAACGTCCTAACGCTGATGAAATCAAACTACTAAGCCAGCAAGCCATTCAGCAAAGCTGTGAACTGGTGCCAGCCCTACCCCGGATACGTAAACCCGGTGACAGGTTTGACTACACCAAACTGGTGCAGGAATCTGCAAGTTCACAAGTAATGGCTGGCGATCTGGGAGCTATACAGTGGTGCCAAAGCAACGGAGTGGCCTTCTGGGCAGACTATAGTCTTAACATACTGAACCCAATGAGCTTGGAACATTTAAAGAAATGGGGCGCCCAAGGAGTATGTGTATCTCCTGAACTGAACATGAGCCAGCTTAGAGAATTCTCGGATCTATCAGCGGCGGAACTACTTGTTTACGGGGAAGTCGTCTTGATGGTCTCGCAGACCTGCGTATTATATGAAACACTGGAGGATAACCCCAAGTGTTCGCATTGGTGTAAGCGGGATCAGTACTATATCCAGGATGAGAAGGGTTATCGCTTCCCGGTGCAGGGAGATGCTGACTGCCGTTTTTATGTATTTAATTCCCGTACTCTTTCTATGATGGATGATCTGCCCAAATTGACCGCCCTGGCCCCAGCAGCCTTGCGCCTGGAAATGCGAAGATCTTCTCCTCAACAGGTAGGCCAGGTGGTGGCAATTTTCAGGGAAGCTCTGCAAAACATCGCAGCTGAACAAAGCGAGAGTAACGAAAGCTTAAGGGCTCAACTAGAAGGGCACAGTCCTTCACCTTTTACTAGATGTCATTATTATCGTGGGGTTGAATAAGTGAATAATAAAACCTTGGAAAAGCTTGAATTCAATAAGATCACCAGTGAGTTGGCCCGCTATGCGTATTTTGAAGGCGGACGGGAACTCTGCCTGGATCTGCAACCCAGCAACAATCTGCCAGTAGTACAGCAGCGCCTGGATGAAACCAGCGAAGCTATGGAGATGCTGCGCTTTGCTGATCCCGGTTATTTATCTGAATTGGTTATTATAACTCCTTATCTGAATAAGGTTAAAGCCGGCGGTATGCTAATACCCTTGGAACTGCGCGATATTTACCAGGTGTTGCTGGCCTCCCGGTTGGCCAGGCAGGCGACTGATACCGATAAATACCCCCGTATGCAGGCCAAAGGGTGGGAACTGTTTACTGATTCAAAACTTGAAAAGCATATTGAACGCCTGGTAAGTGAAGACGGCGAAATAAGAGATGATGCTACTCCTGAACTTAAGAAGATCCGCAATCAGATCCATACTCTCCGGCTCAGAATCCGTGAGTACCTGCAAGACTTTATTCGTTCTGGTAATAATCAACGTATTCTGCAGGATGCGATCGTCACGGAGCGGGATGGACGTTATGTAGTACCGGTAAAACAAGAGCATCGTTTGGAAGTCCGGGGCATTATTCATGATGAATCGGCCAGTGGTGCTACGGTTTTTATCGAACCTATGGCTGTGGTAGAGCAAAACAATCGCATACGTTCTCTGCAGGCCGAAGAAAAAAGAGAGATTGAGAAAATTCTGCGTGAAGCCAGTATGCAAATAGCTGCCTACCATAGTGAGCTGGGGCATAATATTAGAGTACTTAGCGCAATGGATTTTGTTTTTGCCCGGGCCCGCCTGGCTTACCGCATGAATGCTTTTCGCCCGACCCTTGATGATTCCGGCATTATAGAATTAAGCCGCGCCTGTCATCCTCTATTAGGAGACCAGGCCATTCCTATTGATGTGCAGTTAGGTAGCGAATTTGACATACTGGTAATAACCGGTCCCAATACGGGCGGTAAAACAGTCGCACTCAAGACAGTAGGCTTGCTTATAGTCATGACTATGGCCGGACTGTTTATTCCAGCCCGGGAAAGCAGTCGGGTATCTATTTTTGACATGGTGTTTGTAGATATCGGCGATGAGCAGAGTATTGAACAATCATTGAGTACCTTCTCATCCCATATGACGAACATAATCGATATCCTGAAGCAGTCGGGCCCGACTTCATTAGTCTTAATCGATGAACTGGGAGCCGGAACCGATCCCGCTGAAGGCGCCTCGTTGGCCCGAGTGATACTGGAGGAGTTTAGAAACAAAGAGTCCCGGGTGATAGTGACCACTCATCAAAGTGAATTAAAGTACTTTGCTTATCAAAATGAGCGGGTGGAAAACGCTTCCGTAGAATTCGATCCGGTTTCTTTGCAGCCTACCTATCGTTTAACCATTGGTACTCCCGGTCAGAGTAACGCCTTTGAAATAGCGTCCCGGTTGGGATTGGAAAATCGATTGGTGGAAGCGGCCCGCAGCCTGATGCCGGTCAAGGAAATTGAGCTGAGCAATATGATCCGCGATTTGAAAGAGAAAACCTACTTTTTGGAGCAAAGCTACCAGGAAGCAGAGCGCT
>CAZTZX010000147.1:0-2421 GCA_964618175.1 uncultured Syntrophomonas sp.
TATCCTAATGCCGTTGGTAATGCTCCAATTACTTCAACTACTTCCAGATCCTCGGAACCGTTTGTGACAGGTACCAGTAGCAAAGCATCCTGGGGATGGAATATATTATCAAAGTTTTGAATTATTTGCCGGTAGAGTAAGTTGGAAGTTATAATCTCCCCTGCCTCAAAAAGGTTGTGCATTAAGTTACTCCTTGAAATATCTATCAATTGTTTAAAACAATGATGCGCTGCTCATGTTGGTCAAAATACATGGTCACATTTTTAACGGCTGTCTCCAGTCTAAGTTGTTTTCCTTTGATAGCCACACATACATCCTGGTCAACCCTACTGCGGACTTCAATCATTCCTTCACCCTTGGTAGTTCTCAGTAATATGGCTAGGTACCGGTTTTCTTCTTTCAGGTGGTCTACCCGTTCCATCTTGGAGACATATTCGGGTAGCATGGTTTTTAGAGTTTCAATAGCTTGCGCTTCTTTCTTTTCACCAAGCAGTCTTATTTTCACTGACTCAGAGCGCAATACTTCTTCCAACTCTTTAATTTCCTGACTGATTTCCTTCATGCGCACATAAGTCGTATTGCGATTGATTCCCTCCACTGATAAACTCATCCCCTGATGAGATTGGATAGAGTTAACTCTTACTTGAGTACCAGCTTTGATTTGGTTGGTTCCCAGCAGCCGTCCTTTCATACCTTGAATAAGCACAGCATTGCCTGCATTTATATTTGAACGAATTATATACTCATTTGCCACAACATTTTTCCGAGCTTCTACGGAGGCCTCTTGAATAAAGCGGGCTTCAACATTGTTGTGAGCCTGCACAACCGCCTTACCGGTGCCAATGATGCCGGCATGGACAAATACCGACCCTTTTTGAGAGATAACGGTTGCATCTTCGATGCATCCAGTAATTTCCACGTCTTCAGCAGCTTCTATTCGAAATCCAGTGCGTACATTTCCAATGATCTTTACTTTGCCGGGGAAATCAATATTGCCAATGGAAAAATCAACATCACCTTTTACAGAAAACATCCGGCTAACTGACACTTTGCCCAGCTGCCAATCGAGAGAGCCATTATATTCAGCCATAGCTATATCATCTTCAATAACTACTCCTTTGCCAACTTTAAAAGCCTTGTTTTTGCCTGGCGCAGGATGAAGCACTTCGCCAAAAATATTAAATCCCGGTGTTCCCTTGGTAGGAGGAACACGCTCCGCCAATATATCTCCTTGCTTAACCTCAATGATATTGCCCAACTCATAAAAATCAACATGGCCATCTTCGGTCATTTTGGGTTTAGTGTTGGGCTTTTCATATCTGTAGGTCACGACCGCATCCTGTCCAGGAAGCGAATGTACCCCTTTGGCTATTACATGTTTGCGGACCTGACTGGAAGTACTGCAAAGTGACTTTATCGCTTCAATGTCGATGCCATGGGTTATGTCTTCTTCTTCAAGAAGCAGAAAAACATCTTCCGGCATTACCTTTACGTCATCCTGCGGTTGCAAGCTAAGGAAGGCGTGCATCTTATCGGGCGATACACTTATGGTAATAGCGTTCCTGACAACCGACATCCGTGCTCCCCCTTTGCGAAATCCCCCATAATAATCTAAAGCACCAAAATGATGCTTAATAGTAATAAATGATAATAAAAAGTAATTTTAGAAAAGCAATGCATATTGTACCAAGTTATGAGATATTTCTACAAAAGTTTCGTAATTCCTTGTTTAGTAGGCACTATTTCAGGACAAAAGTCGCTAAAATATGTGATATGGAAGAGGGGTATCTTATATATTTCATAACATTGTTATATTTGAATATTATAAAAGCGCGCAAGTCCTGATTGCTTGGAATCACGCGCTTTTAATCTTTTAGGTTAACCCATATTCAGTTGGGTTCAGGTCAGAACGAGTGTTAGGATGTTGTCACCCATTCCGCCGCGCTTGGCTCCCTAATTATTGATTTGGACTTCCACAACGCTGCCCCCAGCGTATAACTCCCGCAGTTTGGGCTTTTCAATCTTACCGGTGGGATTACGAGGCACCTCATCAAATATGATCTTGCGTGGTCGTTTGTAGCGGGGCAGAGCGGTACAGAAGTCCATAATATCTTCTTCGCCGCATTGGTGTTGGGGTTTGAGCTCAATGATCGCCGCTGCGATCTCGCCCAGACGCTGATCTGGCAGACCAATCACCGCTACATCCTTGATCGCATTATGTCCGCGAAGAAAATCTTCGATCTGGACCGGATATAGATTCTCACCACCGCTGATGATCACATCTTTTTTTCGATCCACCAAGAAAATAAAGCCATCTTCATCCATCTGCGCCATATCTCCGGTAAACAGCCATCCGTTTTTGAGTACTTTGGCAGTTGCTTCCGGATCATTGAAGTAACATTCCATTAAGCCAGGTCCGGT
>CAZTZX010000148.1:0-2344 GCA_964618175.1 uncultured Syntrophomonas sp.
CTATTTTCAGCAGATTTCCTACTGCTTTAACAATGCGATCGATTCCTTTTTTCTTCTCAAATAAATAACATTGATCCATATAACCTTCCTGTTCCAGGGTATCGATTATTAAGTCATAAAGATCAAAAACCACTATTTCAAAGCCATCAAATGATTTAGCATTTTTTGCTTTCATATATGCGATTCGTTCCCGTACGATCAATTCTTGTTCAGGCGGATAATCAAATATATAATAGCCGACTTCATTTCCGAGTCCTTTGTTCTGACGAAAGCTAGGCATCTTTATCATTTGCTCGGCTTTATCGAGTCTTTCTTCCAAGCTTGCCATTTATCTCACCCCCGTCAAAGCATGAAGAATAAAGTTCATGTCATTAGACCTTAGGCAGTCTTCTAATGATTTATCCAGAATAGGTCTTAATATTTTTCGGCTGCCAAAAGAACGATCTAATAAATCAGCCTCCATTAGCAATGTTTTATAGCAGACGCCAAGTCGCTTAAGTGTATTTTCTTTCCAGGCGGCAACTTTTTCACTTTGCATTTGTTTGTCCTTGAAGAATATTCGAATGTCCTTGTCTTCCAGCTCATCACTGCCTATAATCAGCTTTTCCCGATATACTTCATAAACAAAATCGAAAAACAGGCTGTCTGTCTGCATAATTGCAGTCAGTGCTATCAGCTTTTGTGTTGATATATCGCTGTTCTCAAATAAAGTATAAAACGATGGATCCAAGCCTTTTATTCTGGTGGAAACTGTATTAAAAATTTGAATTGCCCTTGCCTGGGTCGGAGCTGAAAAGATGTTTTCCTCAATATTCAATGACTTGATTTCCAAAAGGGTTTTTCCGCTATTAAGAAGGTTGATTACTCTGCGAAATTCTAAAAACCAGAATGATAGCTTCACCATTCCAGCGCTGTAGTCTTTTCTCTTCAATGCTAATTCACCTATTACTTTCTGTTTTGTTAATTGATATCTGTAACTGATTAAACTTCTTCATATAATTCATCATATCCTACGATCAATTTCGTGACACCACGAAAATGGTCTGTTACCTCTATACCAGTGCTTTGGCAAGATTCTACCGCTCTATTAATAGCGGCCATAAAATTTTCCCATCTTGCATAACCCAAACATTCCTGCAAATCCCTTGCATAACAAAATTCAATGTTGTGTTCAGTATTAACATTTAATATTTCATCAAAGGTTTTATGCAGTTTCTCTAAATTTGAATTAATCATTTAATCACTCGCCCCAAAACATTTTCTCTACACACCATCATTGCTGAGCTAATAAGCTTTACACACGAAACCTGCCTAATTAAATAAATAACGATAATTCAAATATTCTCCAGTTATCCCTAATCACCTTCAAAACTACTGTTAGCAAACGGGTGCCCGTAACCTTTTGTCTTTAGATCGGATTTTCAACATCATAATATAACAAAATATTATTAAAATATGACTTCAAATCTTCTTTTCCTCCAAAATAGCCATCTACAGTCGCCTGTAGATGGCTATTTTCTCACTTTATAAAACCAACGAAGGAATTTGTATCATTTTCCATGCCTTTATACTACCGAAGTCCGAGCGTACCGTAAAAACCTTCTTTTTATGTCCCCCAAGAGGTGTCATCCTGAACGTTCTCTACTGGGGCCCAAGGGCAAGATCCTTCGGTCGTTCCTCCCGCAGGATGATACAACTAGGCGCTCTACCAGGGAGTCCATCGTTCCCACCAGGGCTCCTTCTGGAGTTCACCTCGATCATCAGGTAAGAGCCAATCCAGACCAGAAGCGTGATAATAACAGATACCGGCCGGCTCCGTATTGGGTAGAAACGCCATGGTACTAGTGTGAGGGCAAGACTGGCTCGCCACCTGCCCGCTCTCCAAACATATGTTAATAACCTGGATTTGATCAGGTTTTTCAAAATCTGCCGCCCCATATTTACGGGCTGCGCTGGCTATAAAATTGGCCCATATCGGCCCGGCTACTACCCCACCAGAAGAGTTGACATTCTTGTCACGATCATAGCCCACCCAAACCGCACAGCAGATATGAGGGGTATAACCCACAAACCAGGCATCCTTAAAATCATCGGTAGTCCCGGTTTTGCCGGCAGCTGGAATAATTCCAATAGTATTTCTTAAATGAGCACCAGTCCCACCAGAATCCATCACGCCTTGCAGCATGTTATTGATGATATAGGCATTTTCCGGGGATATGATTTGTTGAGGGTCAGGTTGCTGCTCTTCCAGTATGACGCCATTGCTATCTTCTACCCGCACTATATAGGTCGGTTCATTAAACCTGCCCTGATTTGCAAATACCGCATAAGCAGCCGCCATACT
>CAZTZX010000149.1:0-2233 GCA_964618175.1 uncultured Syntrophomonas sp.
CAGCATCATAATCAGCTATGGTCAGCGGAATTCTCTCCCCATTTTCATCTATACGTAATATTATGAACTGCCCGGGGCGTGCTTTCCTGGCTATCTTCGGTGCTTCGACCTTAAACAGCTTGATCTTGTGAGCCAGTTCCTCCTTTTCAACAATCCTATACATTTGATACTCCAATCAGAATTATTTATAACTTTCCCTGGTCAATCCTCCCAACCGTCATAAAAACCCAAGCAAAGTATTCATTAATATAATTATACTAATCATCTGCTCCGAGGTAACCCCCGAAGCAGATGATATGTTTACCAAATGAGTTTAATTAAAACTACTCTGTATGATTTCTTTTATGGTTGGATCAGGTATGGGGTAGAAGATACCCGACGGGTCCATTTTAACCGCCCAGAACATCAACTCGGCGGTCTGCTCATCGAGTGACTGAGTAAACCTGGGTTCTACCCGGCATTGCTTCTGCAATTCCCGCACCTGCTGGGCACAAGCCGCCACCAACTCCTCAGGGCTTTGCCCGGCGGGAATAATGCCCAAGGCATCGGCCATTACTTCAGCACTGGACAGATAGTGTTTGGGGTAGTGATCCATCAGTATTGGTATCAGCACGGCATTGGCTTCACCATGAGGGATACGCAATTGGCCGCCAGCGGCGTGAGCTACATTATGAATAGGATAGAATAATCCCGACATGGCAAAGGCCATAATTGCCATATTGCTGGCCACCAGCATCTTGGTACGGGCTTCCAGATCAGTGCCATTTTCCACGGCTATGGGCAGATACTTGCGAATCAACTTGGCCGCCTGAACCGCCAGGCCATCAATCATACAATTGGCACCCGGAGAACTAATGGCTTCGATGGCATGGGATAGAGCATCAAATCCGGTATCAGCTGTCATTTTCGGCGGCAAGCCCAAGGTAAAGTCGGGATCGAGAAAAGCGTAATCAGCCGGCAGATAAGGATGCAGCAGATCACCCTTGACCTTTTGTTCCTCGTTGTAAATTACCGCTATCGGAGATGACTCAGAACCGGTTCCGGCAGTAGTCGGTATAGCTATATGAGGTACGTTCAGGGGCGAGGCCATGGAACCCAGATAAGGGCCGATATTGCCAGGCATTATTTCTCTAATGTCAGTTACTTTCATGCCCAGCATGGCTTTTACCCCTTTGACTGAATCCAAGACGCTTCCACCGCCGACGGCCAGCAACCCGTCAACCGCATTTTCCCGGCACCAACGCGCACAGTCATTGATCACTCTCATGACTGCATCCGGTTCAACCCGGTCATAGATACCAACTATGGGGGGTTGACCCTGCACCTCAAATATCTCCTTCACCTGATCTATTATCCCCGCCTTGATGAGTCCTGCATCTGTAATTAGACCAATACGTTTACAGCCCATTGCTTCGAAACGCTGGGGTACGAAGGTACGGCAGCCTGAGCCGACTTCAATCTGGCCACGGTAATCCCAAACAAAATACTTTGGTATTGACATCGTTAAATCCCTCCTATCCCTATTTATTCGAACCAATCAAAAGATTGAGCAGCTTTTCATTTCCTTCCGGGGTCAAATCCTGACACACGTGTTTTACTTCACTGTAGGCTAAGAGTGAATGATACGAACATTCCCGTCCATAGCCGCTTTGTTTATATCCTCCAAAGGGAGCATCCGGTCTGAGTACATGCCAGTTATTGATCCAAACTGTGCCGGTACGCATCTTGGAGGCAACTCTCTGAGCACGGCTAGCATTGGCGCTGCATACGCCTCCGCCCAGACCGTATTGGGTGTCATTGGCCATGGCGATGGCTTCTTCTTCATCATCATAAGGAATCACGCATTGGACCGGGCCAAATATTTCTTCTCTTACCTGAGTCATTTGATTATTGCAATTTATAAAAATGGTTGGTTCGAAGAAGAATCCCTTTTCATATATGCCATCTGTTAAACGATTGCCGCCATAAGCCAGTTGAGCTCCTTCGTCCTTGCCCACTTGGACATAATGCATAATGGTTTGCAGCTGGTCTTCACTAGCTATGGGCCCCAGATCGGTTGCCATATCCATCTGGTCACCGATGACCATCTTCTTGATCTTTTCTATCATGCGCTCCACCAGCTCATCCTGCATGTGGCGTGGAACAAACAGTCTGGTGCCTGATTCACAAACCTGTCCCGAATGGAAAAGGAAAGCCAGCAGACACATATTGGCGGCTACTTCCATATCCGCAT
>CAZTZX010000150.1:0-2198 GCA_964618175.1 uncultured Syntrophomonas sp.
CTATTCGCGAAGGCGGCCGTACAGTTGGTGCTGGAGTTGTAACAGGTATCTAATAGGATAACCTGGAAACTAGATCATGTACCGAGCAGCAGGCAAAAACCCTACTCTCGTAGCCTAATTTTATTAACTGTCCGCCCTTACCCTTTATTGACAGTCGCCCAGCCTTTGTGCTAGAGTATTCTAGGTATTTTGTGCGAAGGATGGAGGTGTCGATGTAATGAGAATCGGAATTACTCTGGCCTGCTCAGAGTGTAAACAGCGCAACTATTCAACTACTAAAGATAAGAAAACGCATACTGACAAGTTTGAGGTTCGCAAGTATTGCAAATTCTGCAATACTCATACAGTTCATAAAGAAATCAAGTAAAGCCGGGGATGTGAAAACCTGTGAGCAAAACAAATGCACCTGCCAAAAAAGAAGGCGTAACTCTCAAAACCCGCTGGGACAATATTAGCGATTATTTCCGTAGTGTCTACAGTGAGTTAAAAAAGGTACACTGGCCCGATCGCAGACAGCTGATTGGCTATACCGGTGTAGTTCTTTTTGCCGTAGCCCTGATAGCGCTAATTATCTGGGCATTTGACCTGGGCCTGTCAAACTTGATGGCGCTGATTTTTGAAGCGTTTGCCTAAAAGACTGAGTGGAGGAGGTGGTTTCCATTACGGTCGAACAGCAACTGGACCAGAATAATCCTGAAGAAGGCCAGGATAAAATGAAATATATCGGGGAGTGGTATGTTGTACATACCTATTCCGGCTATGAAAACAAGATCAAAGTGGACCTGGCTAAACGGGTTGAGTCCATGGGTATGCAGGACAAAATTTTCGAGGTGCTGATCCCCGAAGAAGAGGAGATCGAATACAAAGGCGGCAAGCGGAAGGTCACTTTAAAGAGGGTCTTTCCAGGGTATGTTATCGTCAACATGATCATGGATGAAGATTCCTGGTACGTTGTTCGCCATACTCCTGGTGTCACTGGATTTGTGGGAAGTGGAACCAAACCGATACCTCTACAGCCCGAAGAGATAGAACGCATTTTGAAGCAGATGGGGCTTATCGAAGGTGCCAAGCCTAAGATTATTGATGTTGAAGTAGGAGAAAGCATACGGGTTAAAACCGGACCTTTTGCCAACTTTGAAGGAGTGGTCAGGGAATTGCTATCTGACCGCGGGAAAATCAGGGTTAATATATCAATGTTCGGCAGGGAAACCCCTGTAGAACTTGATTATGAACAAATTGAAAAAATGTAGGTAGGAGGTGAAAAAGTGGCCAAAAAGGTAGTTGGCAAAGTGTCCTTGCAGATTCAAGCCGGTAAAGCAACACCCGCACCGCCAGTGGGACCAGCATTGGGTCAGCATGGTGTCAATATTATGGGTTTCTGTAAGGAGTATAATGCCAAGACAGCGAATCAAACGGGATTTATCGTACCGGTAGAGATCACAGTTTACGAAGATCGTTCCTTTACCTTTGTATTGAAGTCTCCACCCGCCTCAGACCTGCTTAAAAAGGCAGCTGGTATTGAGAAAGCTTCGGGAGAACCTAACCAGAAAAAGGTTGGAAAAGTACCCCGGGCCAAATTGATTGAAATTGCTGAGACCAAGAAAGATGACTTAAATGCAACTGATATTGATGCAGCTGTGCGCATGATCGAAGGAACAGCGCGTAGTATGGGTTTGGAAGTAATCGATTAAAGAAGTGGGAGGATGTAATTCATCCGCTATACCACGGGAGGTTATAAAATGAAGCTAAGCAAAGCCTATAAAGAAAGTCTAACCAAGTTTGATCGCAACCATTTGTACGATCCCAGTGAAGCACTGGAACTCGTTAAGCAAATGGCAACTGCTAAATTTGATGAGACTGTTGAAGTCCATGTTAAATTAGGAGTTGATCCCCGTCATGCCGACCAGCAGGTCAGAGGAACAGTAAGTCTGCCGCACGGCACCGGCAAGACCCGTCGTGTATTGGTATTCGCCAAAGGCGAAAAGATTAAGGAAGCTGAGAATGCTGGAGCCGACTATGTTGGCGGTGAGGAATTGGCGGAAAAAATTCAAGGTGGATGGTTTGACTTCGAAGTTGCGGTAGCTACCCCTGATATGATGGGTGTGGTTGGGAAACTAGGTAAGATACTGGGGCCACGTGGCTTAATGCCTAATCCCAAAGCTGGAACCGTCACTTTTGATATCGAACGCACCATAAAT
>CAZTZX010000151.1:0-2079 GCA_964618175.1 uncultured Syntrophomonas sp.
TATAATGATTCCGGTTCCAAAGTTCTGATCTGCATGGATTGGCTGACCGAGCGTATGGTTGCCCTGCGTCCCAGCACCGGGATCAAGCAGATTGTATCAGCCTCACTAGCTGACTACCTGTCAGAGGAGAATGTCGGCAAAATCCCAGCAGCGCCTCTGGTAGATGCACAAAATGTCTTTGACTTCAAGTGGTGCCTGGACAATTATTCACCCGATCCCCCGGCAGTGGAGATCAATTGGACTGATACCGCCGTTCTGCAGTACACCGGCGGCACGACCGGCCTTCCTAAAGCGGCTATCTTAAGCCACCGCAATCTGAGTTCCATGATACAGATGTATCGCGCCTGGATTTTTGATGTGGTACCGGGAGAAGGGACTTTGCTGGCCGCTACTCCGATATTTCATATCCTGGGTATGCAGGTAGCCATGAATTTGCCAGTATTTATGGGTATGCGTAATGTACTTATTCCCAAACCCACTCCGGATGTTTTGCTGGAGGCGATCCGTCTCTACCAGCCAAACTTTTCCCCTCTGGTACCCACCCATTACATCGGCATGCTCCAGCATCCCGATCTGGCTAAAACTGACCTGACCTGCTTTAAGGGGCTGTTTTCCGGAGGTGCCTCACTGCCGGTGGAGGTTCTGCGCCGTTTCGAAGAAATATCCGGAGCAATTATTTGTGAAGGTTTCGGGATGTCAGAAACATCCCCCCAAACCCATCTCAATCCTTATGGGGAGGGTGGCGGCCCCCGCAAACCTGGCAGCATCGGCCTGGGCTGGATCGATACAGAGATACGGGTGGTCGACATTGAGACTGGCCAGGATGCCCCAGTAGGTCAGCCTGGTGAAATGTGGTTTAGGGGACCTCAGGTCACTAGTGGCTACTATGGTAAACCAGAGGAGACTGCTCAGGCCATTACTGAGGATGGCTGGCTGAAATCCGGTGATATTGTCTACATGGATGAAGACGGCTACTTTTTTGTGGTAGACCGCAAAAAGGACATGATCATCTCCAGCGGTTACAACATCTATCCACGCGAAATTGAAGAGATCTTCTACCAACACCCCAAGGTGAACAAGGTGGCCGCTATTGGCCTTCCTGATGAAAAGCGTGGGGAAAACGTAGGCGTCTATATATCTCTTAAGCCTGGAGAAAGCGCTACCCCCGAGGAGTTTATGGAATTCTGTACTCCCCAACTAGCTAAATACAAATGGCCTACGGTCATAGAGATCTGGGATGAACTGCCCGAGAGTAATATTGGCAAGCTTCTCAAACGCGCCTTGCGCGATATGGTGCTGGAAAAAATCGCCGCTTCCCAGGACTAGCAGAGCCACCTACTTGCTCTGAAGATTATTCAGTAACCTAAGAACTGCCTATTATAAATAATTTGTCCCCCATAAGTAGACCAGGTGATTTGAAAACCTATCTACTTGATGGGGGATCACTTTATGCCCATCCAGACGTTTTTGACTAATTGATCCAAGCAGGTATTTGAAGATATTAAGGAATGATGAACCCTGTTTAAGATAAGTTTTTCCTATTTGGCTTTTTTATGCTATTAGTTTATAAATGGTATGCGGGGTTCTCTGCCGAACTATGCCAATGAACGTGGTAAATACTCAGGGATTCCCCATTAATCGTTACTAATCTGGCGGAGGAGACTATGACTTATATTCAACAGCATAAAAGGATTATTTTAGCCGCTCTATTGATATGTTTGGCGGGTTTCATTCTCTATTTCTGGCTGCGACCAACCCCTACTGAGGCATTTCAGATCACCGAGCAAGAATACATACCATCTCTGCTTTTAAGCGGTGAAGTGATCGCTGAAGGCAGTACTCAGTTGTCTAGTCCCCGTTCCGGGAAAAGTCTTGGCCTGTCCAGTTGCCAAAGGAGAACAGGTAGCGCTATGCCAGCCTGACAGCCCTGGGCAATCGGGCGCTGGCAGCAGAAAATTTAGCTCAGGAATGGGGGGCACGCCTGCCTGATTATGATGTAAAAAGCTGGCAGGAAAGTAATGCCGCATTACTGACCGCCTTGCGTAGTCAGAGCAGTTCCAGTTATACCATTCAGGTATT
>CAZTZX010000152.1:0-2052 GCA_964618175.1 uncultured Syntrophomonas sp.
AAACAAAGGATAATTACCAGTCACAGCCGAAATATGTAGTTTGCGATTATCATGATAAAGGAGTTCATTAGTGGAAGCAATTATAGAACGTATCCAGGCAGAAACCGGGGTGACCTCCCGGCAGATCAAAACAGTGGTCAATTTGCTGGATGGTGGCAATACCATCCCTTTCATTGCCCGTTACCGCAAAGAGATGACCGGGAATCTGGATGAAAACGCTCTGCGGCTCATCGAGGAGCGGCTCAAATACCACCGTAACCTGCAGCAGCGTAAAGAAGAGGTAATACGCCTAATAGACGAGCAGGGCAAGCTTACACCGGAACTGCAAACCCAAATTGAGGCCGCCACTAAAATGCTGGAGATAGACGATATCTATCTTCCCTACCGGCCTAAACGCAAAACCCGGGCCAGCACTGCTCGCGCCCGAGGACTGCAGCCTCTGGCTGATTATCTGTGGTCCTTTCCGACGGGCGGTGATCCTTTAGAGGAAGCCGCCACTTATGTAGGTGAGGAAGTCCCCGATGCTGCCGCGGCCCTGCAGGGTGCCATGGACATTGTTGCCGAAGAAGTAGCCGAAGATGCTGAAGTCCGTGGGTGGATAAGGGACTTTTCCCGCCGCAACGGCATTATGCAGGCAAAAGCCCGGGACAGCGAAGCAGAATCGCCTTATCGTATGTATTATGATTATCAGGAGCCGGTAGCTAAAATTCCTCCCCACCGCATTCTGGCCATAAATCGGGGTGAGCGCGAGGAAATACTGAAGGTAAACATAACAGTGGATACTGAACGGATAGTGCAGTATCTGGGGCATCGCAATCTCCAAGCGGGAGTAACGGCCGCTTATATTGAACAGGCTCTGCAGGACAGTTATGTCCGCTTGATAAAGCCCTCTATAGAACGCGATCTGCGCAACGAACTGACCGACAAAGCAGAGACCCATGCTATTCAAATCTTCGCCCGCAATTTGCGCAGCCTGCTGCTGCAGCCCCCGGTAAAAGAGCAAATTGTATTAGGTCTGGATCCCGCCTATCGTACCGGCTGTAAATGGACCATTATTGACGACACTGGCAAGGTATTAGACATGGGAGTGGTTTACCCTACCCCTCCCCAGCGCAAGATCAGGGAAGCTGAACAAATACTGACTGCTAAAATACAAGAGTATCAGGTCACCGCTATTGCCATTGGTAATGGCACCGCTTCCAGAGAAACCGAGCAGTTTGTGGCCGCTATGATTCAAAACAACCAGCTGCCGGTGGCTTATACTATTGTCAGTGAAGCCGGAGCCAGTGTCTATTCTGCCTCCAAACTGGCTGCTCAGGAGTTTCCGGATCTGGATGTGTCCCAGCGCAGTGCGGTTTCCATAGCCCGGCGGATACAAGATCCCCTGGCAGAACTGGTGAAGATCGAGCCAAGATCCATTGGGGTAGGACAATATCAACACGATCTGCCCCAAAAGGAACTGAATGATAAGTTAACCATAGTTGTGGAATCGGCGGTTAATCAGGTGGGAGTGGAGCTAAACAGTGCTTCGGCTCCCCTACTGGCCTATGTGGCCGGTGTTTCCGCTACGGTAGCCCAGAATATTGTCAAGCACCGTGATCAGGAAGGGAAATTCCGCAACCGTAAGCAACTCTTAAAGGTAGCCCGGCTGGGTCCGGCCTCTTTCCAACAGGCTGCTGGGTTTCTGCGCATCTATGCCGGTGACAATCCTCTGGATGCTACCGCCATTCACCCGGAATCCTATGAAGTGGCCTTAAAACTGTTGGAGATGGTGGGTGCCAATCCTGAGGATATCGGCACACCTGCCATGGTCTCACAGCTGAATGGCTTGAAGATCTCTGAACTGGCGCGTAGTTTGGAGGTAGGAGAGCCTACCTTGAAAGATGTCATTGAGGCTTTGCAGAAACCCCATCGCGACCCCCGCGATGAACTCCCTCCCCCGGTATTCCGTACTGATGTGCTGAGTATTGAAGATTTGAGACCGGGTATGACTTTACACGGGACAGTTAGAAATGTGGTCGATTTCGGGGCTTTTGTCGATATCGGCATTAA
>CAZTZX010000153.1:0-2028 GCA_964618175.1 uncultured Syntrophomonas sp.
GGCTGACAATGAAAAAAGAAATCGCACCTCCCGCAGATCTCCGGAGGCCATGCGTTCACCTATGGCATTGCACAGCGCCTGAGGCTGGGCATTGATCGATCCTGAAGCCATCAACATTCCATTAGAAATATACTTAGCCGCTTCTTCGGCTGTCTTCAGTTTGCTGCGATACATCTCCTGCCATTTTGATTCCACAATAAGTTCCCCTCCCACTTGCCTATTCGTAGATTTTTTCCCCTTCGGCGAAGGCGTTCAGAGCATCCAATTCGCTGTTACGTTTTTTCCCAGCAGCCAAATCTTCGAGTCTTTCACGATAATACTCATGTTGAATGATCAGGCTCATTATTTCATTGGTGCCGACCCATATCATGGACAATCTAAGGTCACGCACGATTTTCTCAATAGGATAAACATCAGTGTAGGCAATGCCGCCCATTACCTGCATAGCCAGGTTAGCTACATCCCAGCATTGTTCGGTCACAAACTTCTTGGATTCCGAGGCCATGCGCCGACAGCGGCTAGCTTTTACTTGGCCAGAATCAATGGCCAGCGCCGTGGTGTAGATCATCGCCCGGGCACTGTCCAGTTTGGTGACCATTTCCGCCACCTTAAAACTGACAGCCTGGAAGTTCTTGATCTCGGTGCCAAAGGCTTTGCGCTTGGTACTGTAATCCGTGGCGATCTCCAGGGCGGGACGGGCTGCCCCAATGGTCATGGCTGCGGTTCCAAATCGTTCCGGG
The DNA here is from genome assembly GCA_964618175.1 of uncultured Syntrophomonas sp. Taxonomy (GTDB): domain Bacteria; phylum Bacillota; class Syntrophomonadia; order Syntrophomonadales; family Syntrophomonadaceae; genus DTU018. The sequence goes on from CAZTZX010000153.1 coordinate 741, forward strand.
ATCATCATCTGGTTAAACACTCTTCCCGCACCGTTGACTTCCCCAATAACATTTTCTTTAGGCACTCTCACATCCTCGAAAACTACCCGAGCAGTGCCGCCTCCACGGGAACCCATCAGATTGTAGATATATTCAGTTTGAACTCCCATGTCTCTTTCCACTATAAAACAGGTCATGGACTTATTGGCAGGTGCTCCTGGATCAGTTTTGGCATATACCAGAAAATAGTCGGCCCCTTCTCCGCCCACAATAAAGCGCTTCTGTCCATTAAGAATAAAATCATCACCATCACGCCGGGCAATCGTGGTAGCCCCGTAAAAATCTGAGCCTCCCCGGGGTTCCGTCAGACATTCAGCTGCATACTTTTCCCCTTTACAAATGGGCGGCAGATACTTCTTCTTCTGCTCTTCCGTTCCAAAATGAACTAAGGCTTCCGTTACCACATCTCCGGTCACACCCCAGGTACAACCAAAAATGTAGCCCGGCACACAGATTTCCTCGGCTACAATAATGTCGTCCTGCCATTGGCCTCCGCGTCCGCCGTACTCTTTCGGTACCCTAATACCGATAAGGTTCCGTTTCCCGGCTTCCATCATGAATTCTTTGGGATACTTGATTTTCTCAGCATCCATATCCAGAATATACTCCCGGGACAGTGACTTGATAAGATCCCGGGTCTCATCACGCAGCTCTAGCTGCTCGGGTGACATTAGATAATCAAACACCAGACCATCCCCTCTTATGTTTATTACTATTTGGTATTATTTTATCACATTTGTAATAAAGTGTGGTAAAAGAAAAGGTGTAGCCAAGGAAGTCAAACTTGGTTTCCGGGTGTTTCCCGCTGCGCCTGTCATCTTTGCAATACACTATTCGCGTTTATCTCCTGCAAAGCATGGTCTGACTTTTTCATCCTCCTTCCGGCACAGTCATTCCTTCAGGACACACAAGCGCGGGGACGAAATATAAGGGAAAATATGTTAAACTATATAGTAGAATAAGTAATATAAAGAATATTTTGGTTATCTTAATATTTATTAACAGGCTGTAGTTGAATTATCCAGGGGAGGAACCAAGATTATGGCTAATAAACCGGAGTTCGGGGATGACTCGCTCTGGCGCTGGGCAATCAAAAACTATTACTCCAGAATAGTCAACTACGTTTATTATTTAACTGAAGATTGGTTCCTAGCTGAAGATATTGCCCAAGACACCTTTGCCAAAGGAATTGAAAAATTCCATCAGCTTAAGGATCCAGATAAGTTTTTCCCTTGGTTAATGTCTATAG
>CAZTZX010000154.1:0-1964 GCA_964618175.1 uncultured Syntrophomonas sp.
TACACCGTTATAGATAAAGTTTCGGTGAAACTGAATTATAAAAGTGATGTTTATGAATCGGAGTTTTCTAATCTGGGGATCAAAGGTGTTCCTATTGCTGAAAGGTATGTATCTGAATTTGAAAGGCTTTTGTGCGGTGGTATCTGGTGCATTGTTCAGATGGAATATTTTTATGATGAGGCTGACAAGAACCGCTCTCCCTTCATTATCCGTAAACTGACACCTATTCAGATGCCTAACATTGACATAAAGGAAGTTAAGGATGCTAGAAAACATTTTACTGATGAAGAATGGATAGACTTGGTGCTAAGAAGTACCGGCATGGAACCTTCTCAGTTTGATAAACGGGTAAAGTGGCTGCACTTAGCCAGACTGATTCCATTAATAGAAAATAACTATAACCTATGTGAACTTGGACCGAGGGGCACGGGTAAATCTCACATCTATAAGGAAATCAGTCCCAATAGCATACTGGTTTCTGGTGGCCAGACTACTGTAGCCAATCTGTTTTACAATATGGCAAACAAGACCGTGGGGCTGGTGGGTATGTGGGATTGTGTGGCCTTTGATGAAGTGGCTGGCATTAAATTCAAGGATCACGATGGCGTACAGATTATGAAAGACTATATGGCTTCCGGCTCTTTTGCCAGGGGCAAGGAAGAGAAAAGCGCCTATGCTTCCATGGTGTTTGTAGGCAATATCAATCAAAGTGTAGATGTTATTTTGAAAACTTCTCATTTGTTTGAGCCGTTTCCCGAACCAATGGCTAATGATACCGCTTTTCTGGATCGAATGCACTGTTATATCCCTGGCTGGGAAATTCCTAAGTATCGGCCTGAGTATTTTACCAATGATTACGGTTTTATAACAGATTATTTTTCCGAGATCATGCGTGAGCTGCGGAAAATCTCTTATGCAGACGCTTATGATAAGTATTTCAAACTAGGAAACAACCTGAATCAGCGAGATGTCATTGCAGTTAAGAGAACGGTCTCGGGATTGGTGAAACTGATTTACCCAGACGGACAATTTGCCAAAGAAAATATAGAAGAAATACTGCGTTTCGCGCTGGAGATGCGCCGGAGAGTAAAAGAACAGCTGAAAAAGATCGGCGGTATGGAATTCTACGATGTGAATTTCTCCTATATCGACAACGAGACTTTCAATGAAGAATATGTATCCGTGCACGAACAGAGTGGCGGGAAACTGATTCCTGAAGGGATGGGCAAGCCAGGACATGTTTATACTGTTTCTCATGGCAAGTCAGGAATGATAGGCGTCTACAAATTAGAAACTCAGATGACTTCCGGAACTGGTAAGTTTGAGAGAACCGGGATTGGATCAGACCGGGATGCAAAAGAAGCAGTTGATACGGCCTACCGATATCTGAAAGCTAATGGGAGAAATATTAGTGCCTCCATAAGTACTACGACAAAAGATTATCTCATACATGTTCAGGATTTAAATGGAATTGGCATGACTAAGCGGCTAACCTTGCCGACGGTTATTGCAATCTGCTCGGTGGCACTTAACAAACCGGCTCTGAGCAGCGCAGTCATTTTAGGGGATCTAAGTATTGGCGGTACGATTATCAAAGTTGATGAACTGGCCAACACATTGCAAGTATGCCTGGACAGCGGTGCCAAGAAAATATTGCTCCCGATGACATCGGCGGTGGATTTGGGCACAGTGCCTTCGGAATTGATCAGCTGCTTTAGTATAATATTTTACCAGAGTGCTGAAGATGCTGTGTTTAAGGCACTTGGCGTGGAATAGTAAAACGGACTTATCTATGGTTATGAGAACGGGGGTATGCAATTTATGACACATGATTCATTTTATCGGAGCGTTATGCTCCGTAGCCTATGTGCAATGGGGGTTCTATTCCCATGGAAGCCCTTCGGATTGGAGCGGATGCGTTTGCTTCCGATCTCAATCCTGTAGCTGTATTGCTTAATAAAATG
>CAZTZX010000155.1:0-1944 GCA_964618175.1 uncultured Syntrophomonas sp.
TAACCAGGGGGACGGTTCCTGTGGCACACAATGTCATGGGGACGGGGTTGTTGACAACTTTCTAGGCTTGCTGCCACTTTCTTTTTGTCAGACATGTATGCTCGGTCCTGATATCACCCATCAAAGACCATAGGATATTTTCTTTGGTGTGGTGATATGTGAATCCGCACTTCTCCTGAACCCGCTGAGATTTTTTATTGCCACAGAAATATCCGCACCACAATTTTTTAAGGTTCAAATCTTCAAAACCATAACGAATAAGCTCATTGACTACCTCTGGGATCAGTCCCTGACCCCAGAATGGTACGCCGATCCAGTAGCCGATTTCGCCTTCATCTTGAGGGAGTCCGATGTTACTCTCATCTCCAATCATGAGACCGATACTTCCTGCCGCATGTCCTGCACTTTTTAGAACAACCGCATAAGTCCCTGGTTTAGAAAGCACACCCTTTATTATTTCCAAACTATTTTCCACACTGGTATGTACAGGCCATCCTGCAATCGGTCCTACCTGGGGGTCACTTGCATATCTATATAGATCATCTGCATCCGACTCCTGCCAGGGACGCAGTATTAATCGCTCTGTTTCAAAAATCATATACATCTCTCCTGTTGTCAACAACCCCGTCCCCGCGACAACTCTATCTCACTACATACAGCGTAAAGCCGGTAACTCTTGAGATTTGCCTGAAATTACCCAATAGTAATATCTAAATTGAAACAACAGAACTGTCCCCGTGTTTCGCCGCGTTTCGTTAGCCTATAAATAATGTATATAGTATAGCCAGGCCGTAGAAAGCTAAACAAATAATCGCCCCAGTCTGCCCTAATGGAAAATGGTGTGTCCTGGCTAATTTATGAACGATGAGAGCCGGAATGATCCCAATATAAAATGCTGAACCAATTCCGCCGGCATAGTTTAACACTTCAGTAAAAGCACTTCCCCCCATACCGCTTAAATAGATATCAAATAATAATACAGGAATAATTATTAGTGCAATGCTGGTAGAAGGTTTTGTTTTAAACATATCCTGGAAAGTTAATTTTAATGAGATGCCAATACCATAAGCCGAAGTTAAAATGGCTAAAATGGCAAATATCTGGCCGAAAACGGCCACAGCGTTACTGACATGACCTGTCAGGCCTATTGTGGCTACTGGTGTTACTCCACCGGCACCCATTACACCAATAGATACGGTGAAAAAGAAGAAGTAAAGCGCGGCTACCGATAATATACTAATCTTTATGACTTTGATTCCTTGAGTCCTCGAAGTTTTCAGATAGTAGATTACGGGTGGTATAACAATGTGTCCTGCGAAGGCAAAAATAATTATTCCCGCAGCCCCAAACATTTCGCTGGGAACAAAAGACAGGTAATTATTGAATTTAATAACCGGGATTGATTTATACATAACACCTATAAGAAGGAGAACCAAAACGGTGGCAACAACAGCATTAAACTTATTGCTGTCGCCGAGATTGCGGGTTAACAAAAAAACTATGAGCAGTAAAAATACACTGGCGCCTAACCAAAAAGGAATGTTCAATAACGCATTGAACATGCTTCCGATCGCCAATGGATAAGCAATCATTGCCCCATAAGAAGAAAATAGTATTCCCGCCAGGGTCAGGTAGCCAATCTTGGCCCCCAGATGACTGCGAAAAATGGAATAAAGGGATGCTTCTCCATCTTGCATATATACAAGAATACTTACGTAAACTGCAGTCATATAAGCAAAAAAGGTTCCGATAATAAAAATTATAGTTCCACCAATGAATCCGCTTTGAGAAAGAGCAAAGGGCAGACCCAGTATTCCTGCTCCCACAAAGGTTCCGGTAAAAAGGAGTGAACCAATAATTTTTTGATGTTTCATTTATCTGCTGCTCCTTGGAAACACAGGGACGGTTCTCGCGGTTCAAATATGGTTATTGTATCACGCCTTT
>CAZTZX010000156.1:0-1797 GCA_964618175.1 uncultured Syntrophomonas sp.
TGGGGTTATTGGTCATAAGCCGCATTTTGCGAACACCTAAATCTACCAGAATCTGCGCTCCTATCCCGTAATCACGTAGATCTTCAGCAAAACCAAGTTCCAAATTGGCTTCTACGGTGTCTCGGCCATGATCCTGCAGATGGTAGGCACGGATTTTATTTACCAATCCAATGCCACGCCCCTCCTGGCGCATATACAGCAATACTCCTTTACCAGCTTTTTCTATCATGGTTAAAGCAGTGGCTAGCTGTTCCCCGCAGTCACAACGATTTGATCCAAACACATCCCCGGTGAGGCATTCGGAATGCACCCGAACCAAAATAGGTTCATCCTCATCCCATTCCCCTTTAACCAAAGCCAAATGCCCTTTCCCATCCAATAATGACTCATAAGCTACCGCAATAAAATCACCATATTCAGTGGGCAGTTTGGTATCAGCTACTCGTTTCACCAACTTTTCGGTGCGGCGTCTATATTCAATTAAATCAGCAATGGTGGCTATTTTTATCTGGTGTTCTCGTGCAAATTCCATTAATTCTGGGACACGGGCCATATTACCATCGCTGCTCATTATTTCGCAGATAACTGCCGCCGGATATAGTCCGGCCAGACGTGCTAGGTCAATTGATCCTTCGGTATGACCGGTTCTTCTCAATACTCCCCCCTCCTTATAGCGTAAGGGAAAAATATGTCCAGGTTTTCTAAAGTCGGCTGGTTGCGCCTCGGGTGATATTAACCCGGCAATAGTGGCTGATCGCTCATGGGCTGATATACCAGTACTAGTCGTCTTGTAATCTACCGATACCGTAAAAGCAGTCTCATGATTATCAGTGTTTTCTAAAACCATGGGTTGGATTTCCAATTCATCCAGTCGCTCTCCAGTCATAGGCACACAGATCAAGCCTTTGGCATAAGAAGCCATGAAATTGATAACTTCAGGGGTTGCCTTCTCCGCCGCCACAATAAGGTCGCCTTCATTTTCGCGATCCTCATCATCAACTAAGATCACCATTTTGCCTTCCCGGATGTCTTTGATTGCCTCGTCTATGCTGTTAAACATTTTTCAGTCCTCCCTTATAGGAATCCGTTCTCAGCTAAAAATGAAATATCCAAGTCCTGACGCATATCGGGACCTTTTCTACTCATCAAATGTTGAACATATCTACCAATGATGTCACTTTCCAGGTTGACCCGTTCACCAGGGTTCTTGCCGCCCAGAATTGTCTCATGAGCGGTATGGGGGATCAAGGAGACGGTAAAGCTGTCCTGGAACACGTCTACCACCGTTAAGCTAATGCCGTCAATGGCCACTGATCCTTTGGGAACTACAAATTGGAGCAGCTCAGTTGTAGTCTTAATGCGGTAAATGATAGCGATCTCCAAAACCTGCTTTTGCACAATGGTACCGAGTGCATCAATGTGACCCTGAACAATATGTCCACCTAGTCTGGCCCCAACTTGTAAGGCTCTTTCCAGGTTAACAGGACTACCGGGTTTTAATTCATGCAAAGTAGTTTTATCGACGGTTTCCGGCATAACATCTGCTATGAAATGCTGAGCATCAAAGGACACCACTGTTAAGCAAACCCCGTTTACGGCAATACTGTCACCAACAGCAACATCCCTCAACACTTTACTGGCCTTTATCTGGATTTGAGCTGAGCGAGACTGCTGATTGATTCTTTGTACATGACCGATTTCTTCAATGATACCTGTAAACACTATTTCACCACCTTGTATAGGCTTCTATCAGTAAATCTGCTCCCATTTGCTGTACTTGCACATCATGTAAAAGCA
>CAZTZX010000157.1:0-1797 GCA_964618175.1 uncultured Syntrophomonas sp.
TGGGGTTATTGGTCATAAGCCGCATTTTGCGAACACCTAAATCTACCAGAATCTGAGCTCCTATCCCATAATCACGCAGATCTTCGGCAAAACCTAGTTCCAAATTGGCTTCTACGGTGTCTCGGCCATTGTCCTGCAGATGATAGGCACGAATTTTATTCACCAATCCAATGCCGCGCCCCTCTTGGCGCATATACAGCAATACTCCTTTGCCAGCTTGTTCTATCATGGTTAAGGCAGTGGCCAGCTGTTCACCGCAGTCACAACGATTTGATCCAAACACGTCTCCGGTAAGGCACTCAGAATGAACCCGAACCAAAATCGGTTCATCCTCACCCCATTCCCCCTTAACCAAAGCCAAATGACCTTTTCCGTCCAATAGTGACTCATATGCTACAGCCGTAAAATCACCATGTTCGGTGGGAAGTTTGGTATCAGCCACTCGTTTCACCAGCTTTTCAGTGCGACGTCGATATTCAATTAAATCGGCAATGGTCGCTATTGCTATCTGGTGTTCGCGAGCAAATTCCAATAATTCTGGAACACGGGCCATAGTTCCATCACTACTCATTATTTCGCAGATAACTGCAGCCGGATATAAGCCGGCCAGACGTGCCAGGTCAATGGATCCTTCGGTATGACCGGTTCTTCTTAATACTCCCCCCTCTTTATATCGTAAGGGGAAAATATGTCCAGGTTTTCTAAAGTCGGCAGGTAGAGCCTCAGGTGATAGTAGCGCGGCAATAGTGGCTGATCGCTCATGGGCTGAAATACCTGTACTAGTCGTCTTGTGATCCACCGATACCGTAAAAGCAGTCTCATGATTATCAGTGTTTTCTAAAACCATGGGCTGAATCTCCAATTCATCCAGTCGCTCACCGGTCATAGGCACACAGATCAAGCCCTTGGCATAAGAAGCCATGAAGTTTATAACTTCAGGGGTTGCCTTCTCAGCTGCAACAATAATGTCACCTTCATTTTCGCGATCCTCATCATCGACTAAAATCACCATTTTGCCTTCTCGGATGTCTTTGATTACCTCGTCCATTTTGTTAAACATTTTTCAGTCCTCCCTTATAGGAATCCGTTCTCTGCTAGAAAAGAAACATCCATTTCCTTACGCATATCGGCATTAGTTTTACTCATCAAATGTTGAACATACCGGCCAATTATATCACTTTCCAGGTTGACCCGGTCACCAGGATTTTTGCCTCCCAGAATGGTCTCATGAGCAGTATGGGGGATCAAGGAGACGGTAAAACTGTCCTGGAACACGTCTACCACAGTTAAGCTAATGCCGTCTATAGCAACTGATCCCTTGGGAACTACAAATTGGAGCAGCTCGGGTGTAGTCTTTATGCGGTAAATTATCGCTATCTCCAAAACCTGCTTTTGGACAATGGTGCCCAGTGCATCAACATGACCCTGAACTATATGCCCCCCTAGTCTTGCCCCGACCTGTAATGCTCTTTCCAGGTTGACAGGACTACCCGATTTTAATTCATGCAAAGTAGTTTTATCGATTGTTTCCGGCATAACATCTGCTGTGAAATGCTGAGCATCAAAGGACACCACTGTTAAACACACACCGTTCACGGCGATGCTGTCGCCTACTGTAGCATCATGCAACACTTTACTGGCCTTTACCTGGATTTGAGCCGAGCGAGACTGCTGATTGATTCTTTGGACGTGACCGATTTCTTCAATGATTCCTGTAAACACTATTTCACCACCTTGTATAAGCTTCTATCAGTAAATCTGCTCCCATTTGCTGTACTTGCACATCATGTAAAAGCA
>CAZTZX010000158.1:0-1780 GCA_964618175.1 uncultured Syntrophomonas sp.
TTGCGTCCGCTGGTTTGGATCACTATTTCGGCTTGGTCGTATAGGGGTTGCCGTTCTTCCAGCATAGCAACGATGTCATTAACAGTCAGGTTCTTCTTCAACAAGGGACGGGTGCTCTTTTTGCGGCGGACTCTCTGAAAGATCTCCTCGGGATCAGCCACCAGGCAAACAATGGTTCCGTTGCTTCTGAGCAGTTCCATGTTTTTCTGATCCAGGATGATGCCACCCCCGGTAGCCACCACCAGATCGTTTTGAGCCACTACTTTTTTGGCCATCAGCTTTTCTTCGGAGCGAAAACGAACTTCTCCGAAACGTCGAAACAGCTCGCTGACAGTCATTCCGGTCAATTTCTCTATTTCCCGATCCATGTCCACAAATTGACGATTCAGCCGTTCGGCTACCTTGGTTCCTACTGAACTTTTCCCGGTACCCATAAACCCTGTTAAAATTATATTTTTTCCCATTTCCACACCTTTTTCAAGTAGCTCCGGTATTCCCGGAAAGACGTCCCCATTTCATCCATATGATCACCGGCGAACTTTTCCCTAAAAGCCTGGGCTAATCCATAGGCCATCATGGCTTCCCCAACCACGGCTGCGGCCGGAACGGCACAGATGTCGGAGCGTTCCACATCAGCCTTTTCTTCTTCCCAGGTGCTGGTGTTCACACTGGTCAGGGGCTTATACAATGTAGGAATTGGTTTCATGTAAGATCGGGTCAGTATGGTTTCACCGTTACTGATCCCCCCTTCCACTCCTCCGGCCCGGTTGGTTCTGCGTTCAATGCCCGATTGCTCCTGCCAGTATATAGCATCATGCACTAGCGACCCCGGCATGCGAGAATTAGCGATACCGTCTCCGATCTCTACCGCCTTTATAGCTGGTATACTCATCATTAAGGAGGTCAACCGACCGTCCAGACGCATTTCCCCAGCCGTATGACTTCCTAAACCAGGCGGCACCCCCAAGGCGCCAACCTCGAACATTCCGCCCAGAGATTCACCTTCACTTCTGGCTTGGTCAATTCGAGCCACCATCTGCTGGGATGCCTCATAGTAATAACAGCGCACCGATGAATCTTCTATGTACTGCTGCATCTCCTTTAGATTGTCTTTGGTAATATGGGCAGGTGCTGCTACCACCCCGCCGATTTCAAGTACCTGGCTGTAAATGTATATGTCAAATCTCTTCAGGAATTTCTTAAAAAATGCTCCGGCTGCCACCCGAGTCGCTGTTTCCCTTGCGCTAGCGCGCTCTAAAACATTACGTAAGTCTTGATGATGGTATTTCATACCTCCGGCCAGGTCGGCATGGCCGGGACGGGGTCTGGCTACCACACGATGATCGATCTTAGGGCATGATCCGGCTCCCATAATGTCAGACCAATTCTCATGGTCACGGTTCCAGATCACAAAACTAATGGGACTACCCAAGGTTACTTCATTACGAACTCCGGATAGTATAACCGCCTCATCCTGCTCTATTTGCATCCGGCCACCGCGACCGTAACCTTGCTGGCGCCTGGTCAGATCCAAATTGATATCTGCAGCGGTAATATGCAGTCCAGCGGGCAGCCCTTCGATTATACCTATCAGCCCTGGCCCGTGTGATTCTCCAGCTGTTGCGAAACGCAGCATTTCATCCCCCTATTTTTTCTTAATATACCCACCCCGAAAGTGTTTGGGTTCCATTAGCACCACAAAGGCACTAGGATCCTGTTCGTAGATATGGTTAGACACCGCTTTGATCATATTGCGTTTTACTACCATGTGCAAAACGGT
>CAZTZX010000159.1:0-1673 GCA_964618175.1 uncultured Syntrophomonas sp.
TCCACCATATAGCAGCGCCCAAATTTACCCAGCATGTCCGGGGGGAACCCTTCCTTATGATAGTTTTCAAGCAAAACGATGACGCTCCTGACCTCCGGATAAACTGCTTTGGGATCAGTTCCCTTCAGCAGATCCATCCCTCGTTCATATACCCAGTCATAAAAGGAGGCCCGCTCATCGAGGATCGCTTTGTGGGAATCAAAGGGTTCAGCGCTGGTAAAGCCGATATCTGCAAAACCAATCTGGTAGGCTGCATCGATGATTTGCTGTTTGGTAATCAAGGTGATTGCCCCCTGCCTTTTTATAAATATATTAACATACTTAAATTGTCATGGGGACGTGTTGGGGTGACCCCCTGGTTACCCCTAACAATAGGCGACGGCTGCCTGTTCCGTCCTCATATTTCTTTCACACCAGTTATACACGTCTTCACCCTAATTAAAACTTGAGGGACTATCTTTTTCAATCATGTGAATCAACCCGTAAGGTAAAACCCTTGCGGGTGTTTTTCAGTGGTCTCGAACCGTCCCTTTGGTTACTTGGCGGTTTAAATCCGCCCGTCGGCTCCAACGCCTAAATATAGGGTTTACTGAGGATATAAAACCAGAAAATAATCAGATGGTCTGAAACCCTTTCCATGGGAGTAAGTCTGGATCATGGCGTGTCAATGATGATTCCGCTGGCGGGAGGTTTACTATGGACGTATTATGGTTATACCCCAGTATTTGTGGCATCAGGTATTATTGCCGCAGCCAATCTAGTTCTGGCGGGGTTCATTCCCAAGCGGGCTAAAACATTCGGCCAATAGTAAACTATAAGCTTGTGGATTTAATTGGTAGCAGTATCAGTTTTGAAGTCTGCCCACCTTTCTGATCAACAAACCTTCGATTTGATTTCAATGTCATTCGTGCCATGTTTGATCCTTGGCCTTTTATGATATAGTAAAAAGGCAACGTTGATGTTATACCAGAGGAGACAATTATGAGTCAGGAACCAGAAGAAATGTACCAGGATCAGCAAGAGGAGAGACCCAAAGAATCAGCCGATTATTCTTGTTATCAGTTGGGAACATACTACTGCAAAAATCAATGCCATAATGATTGTTACCAGCGCTACCAGGAAAAGATCGATAAACTGTTTAGCAAACTCCTTGATCCAGAGAAGCAGTAATGGAGCCACAAACCTTTCGCTGTACTATGTGGGCCAACTGCTCATTGCCATGAGCCTGCAGTTTATTTAATGCCTGGTTAAGAGAATTATAATTGACCGCAGACAGGGCAACTAGGGTCTCGGGGGAGGCTGATCTCTTCGAAATGCATGTTCAGTCCCTTAAAAGCTAAAAAACGACCGGATACGGTTGAGCCGATTCTCAGTAATACCTTCACTGCTTCCAGGGCCTGCAGTGAACCGATGGCTCCGGGCACCATGCCCATTACTCCTGAGCCGATCTCGGCTGCGAATTCCTCGGGAAGGGGAGCGGGGAACAAGCAGCGATAACAGGGGGTCTGGCCGGGAATAATCGTCATAAGCATGCCATCAAAACCTGATACGGCAGCTTCCACCAGCGGCTTTCTCAGTGTACAGCAGGCATCGTTGATAATGTAGCGGCTGGGCAGGTTATCTACCGCATCTACCACTACATCATAATCTGCGATGATAGATGGAGCATTGTC
>CAZTZX010000160.1:0-1616 GCA_964618175.1 uncultured Syntrophomonas sp.
CATCCTCCCGGTGCTGCCCATGTTTTTGGTTGGCCGCTTAGTTGCTGCTTTTCAGATTCGTTGTGAATAGCAGGGTAATTTTGGCATGAATAGTGCCAAAAAACTGGCAATGCCAATTGGGGTGAGACTAATCATTTTACGGGCGTGCTTGCTACAATTAAATTGAGGTGATTCCATTGACATTTGATGTGAAATTGAAAACCGGCTTTTTTAAGACCCGCTCGTACTCTCTTACTATTGGTCCCGGTCAATTAGTCCTAACACCTCAGGATGGCTCTGATGATAGCCCTTTGGTTATAGATGCCCACGATCTGCAATCTATTTATCTTACAGCGGGTGAATTCGAAATCATAGCTGGAGTTATATATACAGGGAGTTTTGCACCGCACACTAATCTCAATCAGTTATCCTACCTACTGGCCACGGAATTTAGTGAGAAATTTATAGTTCAGTACGAATTACCATAAATAATAATCAGGAGGGATGAATAAGCCATGAACACAGCGGCACCTATGGATATACCTCGTTGGAAAACTGTACTAAACATGATGATCAATCCCGGCGAGGTTGTAAAAACCCAGATGACTAAAGTTCCCTGGCCTTATTCGATAATGGTTTCCGGTTTGTCATTTACTCTTTTTTTCCTGCAAACCGGGTTGGACTTGTGGCGCAACGGGCAAGTGGAAGTGAGCACGGTAATTTTGATCACCATGCTGGGACTATTGTACGGTACAGCGGGAATAGCTTTGCTGGCTGTGATGGTCTGGGCTTTATCCCAGGCAGAACAGCGAGGGTTTACCATGGACTGGGCCATATCTACTTTTGCCCTGGGGTATTCAGCCACCTTCATCTATGCTTTGAGCGGGTTGATATTTTCCCTGGCATTCGGTTGGAAGACCGCGGTCGCCTTCGGTGTGACTGGGGTTCTCTGGGCACTCCGACCTACCTTATATACCATCAAGCAGATGTCGGGGGATAGGGTAGCTTTCAGTATTGCTATGACCACCCTTTGTGGAGCCATCCTCCTGGTGGGTTGGGCTGTATTAGGAAAATTTGCTGGATGAACATCAACTGATCGAGCAGATAAAGATAGGAGGCTGACAAGGTGGAGACTAGACTGGGATATGCAGCAGGAGCCGGAGCGGATCGGGTCAAATTGTGGCCGGCTTATCTGTGTTTCATTATATTCGGTGTATTGATACCCTTCAGCAGACCGGAATACAAAGTCACTACGCTGATATACTCCCTTATTATTGCCATAGTAGTGGGTTTATTAGCGGTAAATGTGTTGATCTTAGCATTTAACAGCGGAAATGGCGATTTACGGCAGACTGGATTTGCTCGGGAAGCGGTCGGGACGGGCATGCTGTTTATGATCCCTTTTACTGCCTTGGCAATAATGGCCCTGACCTTACTGGGGTGGAATGCCATCATGCCCTTTGCCTCAGCAGCCATCACCACGGCAGCGGCAACGGCAGGAACGGAAGCCATGAAGAGAGGCGCTCAGGGAGTGAAAAATGTAATGATCCCGACCCTGGTGGCGATAGTGCTTTCGACGGTATGGATGATGCTGACCAGCATTCTGCCCTAGGCGAACAGGAGGTGAAAGGCTTGTC